>CAMKQN010000020.1:0-27642 GCA_946414935.1 uncultured Bacteroidales bacterium | reverse complement strand
GGGCCGCCCTCAACTGCCGGTATATTTGGTCTTGCAGACCCTGGTGCCGTACCCGCATGGCATCGCTGCCATACGTCGTGAGCTCTTGCCTCGCGTTTTCACCCTTGCCCTTGCGGGCGGTCGTTTTCTGTTACGGCTTGCGTAAAGTTACCTCCACCTGCGCTTTCCGCAGCAGGGTGCCCTGCTCTGTCCGGACTTTCCTCAGCATTGCTGCCGCGGCAGATCGTCCCACCTTAAATCTCACAAATTTAGTAATTTTTTCTATATTTGTAAAATATGTTAACGGATAACAGACTCAAGATTTTCGTCGCCGTGGCGGAGACCGGCGGCTTTACATCCGCGGCACATAGTCTCAAGATGAGCCAGCCGGCTGTGAGTCAATGTGTAGCACAGCTTGAAGAAGAGGCTGGAGGGGCTTTGTTCCTGCGTGTAAAAGGGGGCGTCGAACTAACTCCGGAAGGACGTCGTTTTTATGAGTATTCCCTCCGCATCCTGTCCCTTTACGACAGCCTCGCTTCGGAACTTGCCGGGAATGGCAGCCTGCCCGAAACCACCCGTCTTCCGATTGCCGGAGGGCGCTCTGTAAACATATCTGTGCACGATTCCAAAATTGAGATTGATTTAAATTAAATTATTAGTATCTTTGCGCACCCTTTTAAGTTGAACTAATACTTTTTTTATGGGAAGAAATGAAGAAATTGCTTTTACTCTTCGCAGCTTTGCTGCCATGCTTCCTTGCGCATTCGCAAGAGGCTGAGGGGAACGGCAAGTATGCCGATTTCCAGCTTATTCCGCGTTTTGATTTCAATCCTTATTTCACACCGGGACAAAGCGGTGACGGATCGAGCGGATATTCATTCGGCAATTCTTCAATCTATACGCTGGTGGAAGGTGCCTTCTCCGAGAACGTATCCTTTACATTCAGCAACCATTGGCTTTCCACTACCTATCCCGGCTGGGAGGATACTAAGGCCCTTTATACCAACACCCTCTATTCCAATTCGAACAATTGGGTGGATTTTGCCAATTTCACCTTCAGCTTCGGAAACTGGGAGTTTACTCTCGGCAAGGACTGCCTTGCGACCGGCGGCTTCGAGTATGACGACTGGGACGTGGATGTAGATTACATGTTGGTGGGCGACAAGGTACTTATGGCCTCCAACCTCTGGTACAACCTGCCGGTTTACCAGTGGGGCGGGAAAGTCGGCTACAACATAGGCGAGCATACGAATCTGGCCCTGCAGATGGCAGGTTCGCCTTTCGGCGAGCGTCCTTTTGCGAGCGGGCTTTTCACCTATTCTTTGCAGTGGAAGGGCAATTACGGTATTTTCTCCAACATCTGGTCCGCCTCCGCCATCCAGAAGGCAGACCGCAGTTTTGACTGGCTGTTCGCCCTCTCCCAGCAAGTGGAGCTGGGGAACTTTACCGTCGGTTTCGACTGGTACAACGTGTCCGATGTGGATTACAACGATGATGATTGCCCCTGCGGACTTCTGCCCGGAAGCACTTTCCGTCCCCGCATAGCCTATTCTCCTCTGGACTGGCTGGAGTGCAAGCTCGTGGGCAACCTGTACACGGAACCCGGCAGCGGTCTCACCGATTTCAACCTTGGCGCCGCTTTCCACTTTTTCCCCATCGAAACTATCCAGCTTCACACCGTGGTGGGCTGGGACATGGCTACCAAGGCTGTCAGCGCGATGGCCGGAGTCAAGGTCAACTTCACTTTCCTTTCGCTCTAAGAGATGGCAAAAGACTATATCATCGACATACAGCACCTCAGCAAGTCCTTCGGCGGCGTAAAGGTGCTGGACGACATCAATTTCTACGTGCGCAGGGGAGAGTTCGTAACCCTGCTCGGCCCCTCAGGATGCGGCAAGACTACCTTGCTGCGGCAGATAGCCGGCTTCATCGCGCCCGACGAGGGCCATATCCTGCTGGAAGGCAAGGATATCTCCGGCATCCCTCCCTATGAGAGGCCGTTGAATACGGTTTTCCAGCGCTATGCTCTTTTTCCTCACCTTGACGTATATGACAACATCGCTTTCGGCCTGAAACTCCAGAAACTCCCGCCCAAAGAGATAGAGGTCCGGGTGAAGAAGATGCTGAAGATGGTATCCATGACCGACTACGAAGACCGTTCGGTGGATTCCCTTTCCGGCGGACAGCAGCAGAGGGTGGCCATTGCCCGCGCCCTCGTGAATTATCCGAAGGTGCTTCTGCTGGATGAGCCCCTGGCTGCTCTCGACCTCAAGATGCGCAAGGATATGCAGCTGGAACTCAAGGAGATACATAGGAAGATGGGAATTACCTTCATATACGTAACCCATGATCAGGAGGAGGCCCTTACGCTTTCCGACACCATAGTGGTCATGAATGAAGGAAAGATTCAGCAGATAGGCACCCCTATCGACATCTACAACGAGCCCGTGAACTGCTTCGTGGCGGATTTCATCGGAGAAAGCAATATCCTGAAGGGTAGGATGATACGGGACCGCCGGGTGGCTTTCATCAAACACGAATTCGATTGCGTGGACGAGGGCTTCGGCGAGGATGTGCCCGTGGATGTGGTAGTGCGTCCGGAGGACATCTACTTTACTACGGACCCTGAAAAGTGCCAGTTCACGGCAAAAGTAAACTCTTGTATATTCAAGGGTGTCCACTATGAGATGTGGGTGGATACGGACAAGGGTTATGAACTGATGATCCAGGACTACGACCCTTATCCTGTAGGCAGCGAGGTCATGCTTTACATAGACCCCGATGACATCCAGGTGATGCACAAGGAACGCACCCGTAACGTTTTCGACGGCAAGATGGTGGACAGTACCCATGTAGAAATGCTCGGCACCGTTTTCGAGTGCCTTCCGCAGGACGGACTTGAGGGGGGTGAAGAAGTGCGCGCGGAAGTACGCTTCGAAAATGTGGACCTTCTGGACCATAGGGAAGATGGCAAACTGGCCGGTGAAGTCCATTTCCTGATTTACAAAGGAGATCATTACCACCTCACGGTACTCACCGATGACGGTGACCATATCTGGGTGGATACCAATGATATATGGGATAAGGGCGACCTCGTCGGAATAGACATCAAGCCCGAAGATATCAAACTGGAGAAGCAGAATGATTAAGCGCAGTTATTGGAGCCTCCCGTACCTCATCTTCATGTTGGTGTTCGTGGTGCTGCCTCTGGTCCTGATAGTGCTGTATGCTTTTCAGGACGGGAGCGGGCATTTCACGCTTTCCAACGTGGGCCGCTTCTTTACCGATTCTGATTCCCTGCAGACCTTTGCTTTATCCATTGAGGTGGCAATCGAGAATACCTTGATCTGCATTCTCCTGGGTTACCCTGCCGCGTGGCTGCTGTCCAACCGCAACTATAACCGCAGCGCGGTAACCGTGATGCTCTTCATAATGCCTATGTGGATAAACGCGCTTATGAGGACTCTCGCAACGGCGGAACTTTTCAACGTCATGGGAGTTACGCTTGGGAAGGGGACACTGCTGTTCGGTATGGTGTACGACTACATCCCGTTTATGATTTACCCCATCTACAACACTCTCCTGAAGATGGATAAATCTTATGCCGAGGCCGCCGAAGACCTCGGCGCCACTCCCTGGAAGGTGTTCTGGAAGATCACCGTGCCTCTGTCCATGCCCGGCGTGATGAGCGGAATCCTTATGGTCTTCATGCCCACCGTAAGCACTTTCGCCATTTCCGAGTTCCTCACCAACAACAAGATAAAGCTTTTCGGTACCATCATTCAGGAGAACATCAACTCATCGATGTGGAATTATGGTGCCGCCCTTGCTTTCATCATGCTGCTTATTATTGGTATCACTTCTATTTTCGGTGACAATAAGGAGTCCCAGGCTGAAGGAGGGCTCATATAAGCGATGAAGAAGGTAATTGCAAAAGTATATCTGTACCTGCTGCTGGCGATGCTTTATGCCCCGCTGCTGTTCATCGCCATATTCTCCTTTACGGAGTCGAAGGTGCTGGGCAACTGGACGGGCTTCTCCACCAAATTGTACTCCAATCTGTTCACCGGAAGCGTGAGCGGGGGCTCTGCTTTGCTCTCGGCTGTGGAGAACACCCTCATAATAGCCTTGATTGCTGCCGCGGTATCCACCATACTCGGGACCGTCGCGGCGATAGGCATCCATAACCTCAGGGGCCGCAAGAAGCAGGCGATTCAGTTCCTGAACAATATCCCCATGATCAATCCGGATATTATCACTGGTGTATCCCTGTTCCTGCTCTTCGTGTTCCTGGGCTTCTCCCAAGGCTATGTAACCGTAGTCCTGGCACATATCACTTTCTGTACCCCCTATGTGGTGCTGAGCGTTCTGCCCAAGTTGTCCCAGATGAACCCCAATATCTACGAGGCTGCACTGGATCTTGGAGCGACTCCTGCCCAGGCCTTGCGTAAAGTACTTGTTCCCGAGCTCCGTCCGGGCATGATTTCCGGCTTCATACTGGCCTTCACCATGTCCCTGGACGATTTCGCGGTGACTTTCTTTACCCGTGGCACCATCGGGCTGGACACTCTATCCACTTTCATTTACACGGACGCCAGGAAGGGTGGCTTGACCCCGGAACTCCGTCCCCTCATGACCTTGATTTTCTTGCTGGTTCTTATACTCCTGGTCGTAATCAACCTGCGTCAGGAAAAGGCCAATAAAACCGTAAAACGCTGATGAAAAAAACATTTATCCTGCTGGCTGCAGCCCTAGTGCTCAGCTCCTGCGCTCAAGACAGGAACCAGATACTGAAAGTGTACAACTGGTCCGATTACATCGACGAATCCGTGATCCCGGAATTCGAACAATGGTATGAAGAACAGACAGGTGAGCCTGTGCGGGTCATCTACCAGACCTTCGACGTGAATGAGACCATGCTTTCCAAGATCGAAAAAGGACACGAGGATTTCGACGTGGTATGCCCTTCAGACTACATTATCGAGAGGATGCTTCAGAGCGACCTGCTTTTGCCTCTGGACAGGGATTTCGGCAATACTCCCAACTACATAGACGAGTATCTGTCCCCCTACATCCGTTCCCGTTTCGACAAAATGATAGGCGGAGGAAAGAATGCGAACGACTATTCGGTAGGCTATATGTGGGGTACCACCGGTATTCTGTACAATGCCAAGTATGTTACTGATGAAGAGGCGCTTAGCTGGGATGTAATACGCAACCCCAAGTTCGAGGGCAAGATTTTCATCAAAGATTCCGCAAGGGATATCTTCTCCCAGATTATAATCTACCTGCACCGGGACGACATCCTGAGCGGCAAGGTAACGGCAGATGAACTTATGCTCGATTCTTCCGATAAGGCGCTGGCTGAAGTGGAAGCGTATATGAAGCAGGTCAAGCCGCTTGTGGCGGGCTGGGAGGCAGATTTCGGCAAAGACCAGATGACCCAGGAGCGCGGATGGCTCAGCCTCAACTGGAGCGGCGACGCCGTGTGGGCCATAGAGGAGGCTGCCGAGATGGGCGTAGATCTTCGTTATGTCTGCCCCAAAGAGGGTTTCACCGTGTGGTTTGACGGATGGGTCATTCCCAAGTATGCCAAAAACCTGAAGGCTGCCAAGTACTGGATCAACTTCATGAACCGTCCCGACATAGTAATCCGCAATGTGGATGCTACCGGCTATGTTTCCGTAAGCGGAGCTCCCGAGGTCATGGAAGCATTTACCGACGACAGTTTCGAACCTATAGATCTGTCTTATTTCTTCGGCCCTCAAGCTGATTCCGTTTGTGCCAACCCTGTACTCTATCCTTCCCGCAGCGACATAGAACGCAGCGCCCAGGAACACGACTGGGGCGAGAGGACTCCTCAGCTTGTGGAGATGTGGTCCCGCGTGAAAGGCGAAAGCGCCAACGCTATGACCATGGCAGTGGTTATCGTTTTCATAGTCGCCGTGATAGCTTTTGCCGTGTACAGCAAGGTGTATAAAGCCCGCAAGATGATGCGTAAGAAGCGCAGATAGTATCAGTTATCTCTGGATGCCGGTAAGCTTGCCGTCTTCCCGGCTCAAATCTACGGCGGTTCCGCGGCGGGTGCACATGCCCCTCATGGAGCCGCTTTTCCTGTCAGACGATAACCTTGATACGGAAGCCTCTGCTGGTGGGCTCTTCGACGATTTCCCTGGACATGGAGCGGACCATCATCATGGCTATTTCGTCTATGTCTTCCCCTGCAAGGGGCGAAGACGTCCTGCCCTCCATCATGAATGCAATAGCCGTCTCGCTTTTCTGGGCATTGTAACTCAGTACCACGTGGAGCGGCAGGCAATCTTTCAGTATCACCTGTGTCATTTCCTCCGTGATATGGGTCAAGGCATCCCGTTTCTCGGGAACGTTGTATTTTATGCAGAACTGAGACATCTCCGACTCCATCCCGTAGAAATCGAAATCGGGACTGGTAATATCGAATATGAGCTTTTGGATACGCTGCACAAAGGCTTTGGTGGCGCTGTGGACAGGATTCTTGAATATTTGCCCGGGGCTTCCGTCTTCGTAGATGATGCCTTCATTCATGAAGAATACGCGGGAACTGACCTCCTGCGCGAAGTTCATCTCGTGAGTGACGATCAGCATAGTCATGCTGGTGTCCCGCGCAAGCTGCCGGATAACACTCAGCACCTCTCCGACCATCGTGGGATCAAGTGCGGAGGTGGGCTCGTCGAACAGCACGGCCTCCGGTTTCATGGCGAGGCAACGGGCGATGGCGACCCTTTGCTTCTGGCCACCGGACAGAGTTGACGGCAGTGCGGATGCCTTTTCGGCCATCCCTACCTTGCGGAGCAGCGACAAGCCTTCGGACTTAGCTGTTTCTACATCCATCTTCAACAGCCTGCAGGGGGCATAAATCACGTTCTCCAGAACGGTCATATCCTCGAACAAGTTGAAACTCTGGAAGACCATCCCCATCCGTTTGCGCAGATTGTGGAGCGGATACCCCCTGGAGAGTATGTTCTGGCCGTCCACGAGGATTTCGCCTCCGGAAGGGGTCTCAAGCCCGTTCAACATACGCAGGAAGGTGCTTTTGCCGGTGCCTGAAGGGCCTATGATGCTTATTACCTCTCCCTGGCCTATTTCGCAATTGACGTCCTTCAGCACGCGGAAAGACGAGCCGTCGGAGTTGGGGAACACCTTGCTTATGTGCCTTACAGAAATATTCATATCCTGCGTGTGTGCTTAAAGATGAGTTTCAACAGCAATGTGATCAGCCAGGCAAGCAGGAAGTAGAGTATGGTCACCACCAGCAATGGCAGAAACGCATCGAAAGTACGGCTTCTTATCAGGTCGCTGGCCCGGGTCAGGTCATGAATGGCTATGTATCCCACTATGGAAGTGCCTTTCAGCAGAGAAATGCACTGTCCGGTGTACAAGGGCAAGCCTTTCTTGACAGCCTGGGGCAGGACGATATTGGAAAAAGTCTGGAAACGTGTGAAGCCGAGCGCAAGGCCCGCCTCGGTCTGGCCGTGTGACACGGAATCCAGGGCGGTGCGGAATACTCCTCCGGCACCGGCTGCAAAATTAAGGCTGAATGCAAGTACGGCGATGATGTCGGCACCGATGCCGGAACCTCCGAGCACTACATAAAACATTATAAGCAGCAGCACCAGCATAGGGATACGCTGCATGAACGCCCCGTACAAAGAAGCAGTCTGCTTGACCCACCTGCGCTTGCTGCCCGACATGAAGCACAAGCCTATGCCCAGAATGGAACCGAGCAATATGGACAGGAGAGTTATCTTGATGGTTGCCCAAAGGCCATCGGTTATGAAACGCCAGCGGTCCTCGACTATGAGGTTCTGCGTAATGCCTTTTTTCAGCCTTGCCCATAGAGAAGAGTCTGCATGTCCGGCATCCTCGTTCCGCACGAAATAAGAACAGTGGTAAGAATGGTACGGCACGCTGAAATCAAAGCGCTGCTGGCGTTCTTCAGTCACGAACACGCAGCCCATCATTATGTCTATGTCTCCGGTCAGCAGGCTCATCATCACGGAAGCACAGGCAAGCGACTTGAACACCACAGGGCGGCCAAGGTACTCCCCGAACAGATACATTAGCTCGCTCTCTATGCCGAACCAGTCCTGCCCGATACGGAATGAAATGGGGGCCGAGGCTCCGGCAGTGCCAACCACAAGCGGCTTTCCTTCGGCCTTGTTGGGGTACACATACAAAGGATCAGGATAGTTGCCTTCACAATCCAGCCATACGGTGCTCAGGCTGTCAACGACACCTTCTGCCATAGCCTTGGCGAAGAACTCGTTGTAGGCGGACAGCAAGTCCTTTTCATCTTTCCTGAATCCGAAAGCGGCAGGGTAGGACTCCTTTCCCTTGAAGGCTACCTTCAAGTTCATCTCTTTCAGCTTGTCCGGGCTGAATACTACTTCGTCATGTATGCCCACATCTACCAGCCCGCGCATAATTGCGTTAGCCTGGTCGATTTCGTTGTTGAACCGCAGTACTTCGACATCTCCGCGCGCAGACATATCCAAGTCGTAGCACGACCCTGAGACGACTCCGACTTTGAGTCCGGATAAATCTTCCTCGCAAGTAATTGTGCGCTTCTGAGTTCCGTTGCCGGTACAGGAAAGCGCCAGCAGAAGGGAGAACAGGAACAATAATGAAGTTCTGTGAAACATCGGATAGTTGATAATTCAGCGGTACTATCTGTCAGGGCATAAACAGCGGTTTCATCGCTATAAGTCCTGCAAAGTTAGGTTTTTTTGTTGAAAATAAAAGCATTCGTTATTATTCCATTCCCAATTCCGTTCAGATTCTCTCAAAACGATCATACCGACTTTGCAATCAGTTCCAGGAATGCTGCGTCAATTGTGTCGAATGTTGATAATTCCGTACTGTCGATGTCCAGGACTGCCCGGATGGAAGCGGATGAAGCAGGAGTGCAGGCAGGAACAGCGGACTCCTGTTTTACCGGGACGGGAACTACTATTTCGCTGCGGGAAAGGGAACTGCAGGCAATGTGTCCCGGAAACTCTTCAACGTCAGGGACAATCAGGGTCCGTGCGTTCTCCCAGGCCTTTCCGCATACGCCTCTGCCGTAGGCGATGCGCTGGCAGGCGCTGGGCCCCTGGAAAGGCCCCAGCACAAGTTCCTGCCCGTCCACACGGTAGAATCCTACCCAGAAGAAATGCATACGCTCGAAGATGAGCGCAGCGGTATTCGCCATACGGGCCACCCCGTCAGGCTCGTCGCCCAGCAGCAGTTTCAGGTCTTGATACAGCCTCAGATAGCGGAATGCCTTGATCGGCAGGTGGCAATAGCCGTCGGGATTCTTGTCAAGGTAGTCCTGATGATACTCTTCGGCAGGGTAGAAGCAGCGCAAGGGGAGGAGCTCCGTCACCGGTTCCGTGCCAAGAACAGCCGCAACTTCCTTGAAACACTCCCGGATTACAGGAAGGTCGTCAGGCTCGCTGTAGTAAACTCCGCTGCGGTAGCGCGTTCCGATATCGTGACCCTGTTTGTTTAAAGACAAAGGGTCTATGATGGCGAAGAACAGGCGCATCAGTTCCTGTAGTGAAACAGCATCCGTATCATAGACTACTTTCACGGTCTCGGCAAAGCCGGTAGTGTCGGTATATACTTGCTGGTATGTGGGATCGGCAAAGTTGCCGTTGGCGTATCCGGGAGAGGCCGAAGTTACCCCGTGTACACCTTTGAAAAAGTGCTCGACGCCCCAGAAGCATCCGCCTGCAAAGTAAATTTCACGAATCATAGCAATAACTATTCTGCCCTGAAAAGATTGAGCTCAGTCATGTGTGTGCAATTTAACGAATCTTCGCCGCTTTACCAAATTTATATGCAAGTTTGCCGGCGGATGAACCTTTCAGTAAGCAGGTGTAGGGAACCGGGCGGGGGCCTAAAAGTTTTGCCAAGTCATTTGTTTTTGACTATATTTGCAAATGGGCCAATACCGGTCCGTTAACCGCATTACAGTATGAATCTTGATCAAATAGCTAAACGCTTCGCCATTGAAGGCGAAGTGCAGGAAATCCGGCCATTGGGAAACGGCCTTATCAACGACACCTACAAAATTACCACGGACGGCCCCAGGGCTTATGTGCTTCAGCGCGTCAACAACGCTATCTTCACCGATGTGGAACTGCTCCAGCGCAACATAGTGGCGGTGACCCGCCATATCCGCCGCAAGCTCGAAGCGGCGGGGGAGACGGACATCGACCGCAAGGTGCTGAACTTCGTCCCGTTGAAAGACGGCGACAGTACCTGGTGCGAGGTGGACGGCAAGTTCTGGCGGGTATCGGTATTCATCCCCGACGCATTTACTTTCGAAACCGTTGATCCCAAATACTCCCGCTTCGCCGGAGAGGCTTTCGGGCGTTTCGAAGCCATGCTGGCCGACCTGGACGAGCCTCTGGGAGAGACTATCCCCGATTTCCACAACATGGAGCTCCGTGCGCGCCAGCTCCACGAAGCCGTAGCCGCGGACAAAGCCGGACGCATGTCCGAGCCCGAGGTGCAAGCCATCCTGGCCGAACTGCTCCCCTTCGAAGAGGAGATGTGCAAGGCCGAGCGCATGCACCGGGAAGGAATTCTGCCCAAACGCATCTGCCACTGCGATACCAAGGTCAACAACATGATGTTTGACGCGGACGGCAACGTGCTCTGTGTCATCGACCTGGATACGGTTATGCCGAGCTTCGTCTTCTCCGACTTCGGGGATTTCCTGCGCACCGCAGCCAATACCGTGGCGGAAGATGACCCCGCAGTGGACAAGGTGGCGTTCCGTATGGATATTTTCGAGGCGTTCGCCCAGGGTTACATCAAATCTGCCAAGGCCTTCCTTACCCCGGTGGAGAGGGAGAACCTGCCGTACGCGGCTTGCCTTTTCCCGTATATGCAGGCCGTGCGCTTCTTCGCGGACTACATCAACGGAGATACTTACTACAAGATAAAGTACCCGGAACACAATCTGGTACGCACCCGCAACCAGGTAGCCCTTTTCAAGGCAGCCCTTGCGAAAGTGCCAGAGATGAAAGCCATAATCGACGCCTTGTAGTTTATCGAAAAGATGGTTTGCAAGGGAGCCGGTACAGGCTGGCTCAACTTAATGCCATACTTCCGATAAGTACTGTTATTGCATTGTGTGATAAATATATAACAATTATATTGTATGAAAAGAACCAGATTTTTTGTAGTTTGCGCTGCCCTGGCGGCGCTCTTGGTTTCCTGCAACAAGAACCAGGGAGGAATCATCCGTACCGAGGTGCCTCCCCGTCCGGCAGGACAGACTGACATGATTCAGTTCCGGGCCGAACCTATAGCTGACGTGGGCATAGGTGTAGTGGGCCTCGGAATGCGAGGAGGTGATGCTGTAAAACGCCTTACCCACGTGCCCGGATGCCATGTCGCTGCAGTTTGCGACGTAGAGCCGAACCGTACCGAGGCAAGTATCGCATACCTCAACAAAAAGAGTCTTGAAGCCAATGCCTACACCGGCTCCGAAGAGGCCTACAAGCAGCTTTGCGAGGATCCGGCCGTAGACCTGGTATATATCTGCACCGACTGGATCCATCACGTCCCCGTGGCGCTCTATGCCATGGAGCAGGGCAAGCATGTTGCCATCGAGGTCCCGTCCGCCGAGACCCTTCAGGCTTGCTGGGACCTGGTGAACACCTCCGAACGCACCCGCAAGCACTGCATGATTCTGGAGAACTGCTGCTATGATTTCTTTGAACTCACGGCCCTGGCTATGGCCCAGAAAGGTGTTTTCGGCGAGATAATCCACGCAGAAGGCGCATATCATCACAACCTGGATCCTTACTGGGGCGCATACTGGCATAACTGGCGCCTGGACTTCAACCAGAAGCATCGCGGCGACCTGTATCCTACCCACGGATTCGGCCCCGTATGCCAGGCTCTGGACATTCACCGCGGCGACAGGCTCACCACCCTCGTAGCAATGGATACCGACCCGTTCAACGGCCCCAAGCATGTGGAAGCTGCGACCGGCAAGCCCTGCGAGGATTTTGCCAACGGCGACGTCACCATGACCATGCTGCGCACCGCCAAGGGCAAGACCATACTTATAGAGCACGACGTGATGACACCCCGTCCTTATAACCGCATGTACCAGCTCGTGGGCACCGACGGCTATGCCGGCAAATATCCCGTCCAGGAAATATGCCTGCGTACCGAGGGGGCGGAAAATGTCGACTACCAGCAGCTTGGCGGAGAGAGGGTGTACCGGGGAGCCGAGCTTACCGCTCTCATGGAGCAGTACCCCAATCCTATCCTTACTCCCGACCTCGTGGAGCTTGCACGGCAAGTGGGCGGGCATGGCGGAATGGACTTCCTCATGGATTACCGTTTGGTCTATTGTCTCAACAACGGCCTGCCTCTGGACATGGATGTGTACGACCTGGCGGAATGGTGCTGTGTCACAGAGCTTAGCCGCATTTCACTGGAGAACGGATGCGCTCCCGTGGAGGTTCCGGACTTCACGAGAGGTGCGTGGGACCGTGTGAAAGGCTTCAGCTACGCCTTCGCCGAATAATTCAGTCAATTATAAGAAATTCCCCTCTTGATTGTTTATTATCAGGAGGGGAAACTTTTTTGTTATAGCGGTTAACATTTTTGTTTCGCGGTCTATTTGGGGGCCAGAACGTACAAAACTGCCGCAATAATTGTATAGACTATGTTAGGCAGCCACAGTGCCATCGCCGCAGGCAAGGTGTCTGTGAAAACGAACATTTCACTGAACTTCAGGAAGAGGATGTAGAGGAAGGCCAGGCCTATTCCGAGGGCCAGGTTGATACCTATGCCGCCGCGTTTCTTCTTACTGGTGAGTGCAACGGCCATGATGGTCAGGATGAATGAGGAGAAGGGCAGGGTCATGCGCCTGTTCTTCTCTATCTGGGCATACATCACGTTGGAGTCTCCGCGCATTTTCTGCGTGTTGATAAGGGCGTTCAGGTCGTCCCGTGTAAGTGTCTCCACGGTCTTCTGGTTACGGTAGAAATCGCTGAGCTTAAGGGCTATCACGGTGTCCAGCTGGTCCCCGCAGCGGACTTTGTCGCCGAGTCCCGGCCCATAGTCGCGGATAAACCAGCGGCGCAGGTGCCAGCCGTCCATAGTGCTGTCCCAGGCGGCGGATTCGGCCGTCAGTTTGGACACCAGCTGGTTGTTTTCCAGCGACTCGAGGGTGAACTTGTACGCCGTGTTGTTGTATGCGCTGAAGGACTGCACGTACACGAACTGGCCGGGGGCGATCTGGTAATGGACGTTGTTGCGCCGGTATTTGGTGTAATGCTGATCTACGTATTTGGTCTCGAACTCAACCCGGCTCGCGTTTGACTTGGGTATGACGAAGAGGTTGAGGGCGAGAGAAAGCAGGAATATGATGCCTGCGGACACAAAATAGGGCACCATCATCCTGTGGTAGCTTACGCCTCCGGACAGTATGGCTATGATTTCCGAGTTGGCGGCCATCCTGGAAGTAAAGAAGATGACCGTTATGAACACGAAAATTGGCGAGAACATGTTTACGAAGTAGGGGATGAAGTGCAGGTAATAGTCGAAAACTATAGAATGCAGCGACACTTCATGCTCTACGAAATTCTCAATTTTCTCCGATATGTCGAAAATGATAACCAGTCCTATGATGATAAGCAAAGCGCTGAAGAAGGTCGACAAGAACTTCTTCATTATGTAAAGGTCCAGTATCTTGGGCTTCAATTCCATGCTACATTCGTTGGCTGACTCGTTTAACGGCTTGCTCCTTCCAGGCGGTGAAATCGCCGGCTTCTATGTGGGCGCGTGCCTGTCGCACTACGTCCAGGTAAAAAGCCAGGTTATGTTCGCTGGCCAGCATTGCGGCGAACATCTCGCCCGCGACGAACAGGTGGTGCAGGTAGGCGCGGGTGTAGGCATGGTCCGCAAAAGACGTGCCCTTCGGGTCTATTTCTGTGAAGTCTTCGGCCCACTTGGCGTTGCGCATGTTCATTATGCCGTCCCAAGTGAACAACATGCCGTTGCGGCCGTTTCTGGTGGGCATTACGCAGTCGAACATATCCACGCCGCGGGATATGCCTTCAAGCAGGTTCGCCGGGGTTCCTACCCCCATAAGGTAACGGGCTCTGTCCTGGGGAATCACCGGGTCCAGTACCTCCAGCATTTCGTACATCACCTCAGTCGGCTCGCCGACCGCCAGTCCGCCTATCGCTATGCCGGCTTCCGAGAACTGCAACGCATGCTCCGCGGCGGCTGTTCTCAGGTCCGGGTAGGTGCATCCCTGAATGATGGGGAAGAAGGTCTGCTCGTAGCCGTAAAGCGGGGCGGTTTCCTTGAAATGCTTAAAGTACCGCTCTAGCCAGCCTTGCGTAAGTTGCAGTGATTTAGTGGCATAACTGCGGTCTGCATCTCCTGGGCAGCACTCGTCCAAAGCCATCATGATGTCGGCTCCGATGATGCGCTGGGTATCTACGTTGTTCTCCGGAGTGAACATGTGGCGGGAACCGTCTATATGCGACTGGAAACGGCAGCCTTCCGGGGTAATCTTACGTATTTTGCTGAGGCTGAAAACCTGGAAGCCGCCGCTGTCGGTCAGTATGGGTCGGTCCCAGTTTTCGAAGCGGTGCAGGCCGCCGGCCGCTTTAAGGATGTCCAGTCCCGGACGGAGGTACAGATGGTATGTGTTGCCGAGGATTATTTCGGCCTTGATGTCTTCTTTCAAGTCCCTGTGCCATACGCCTTTGACCGAGCCCACGGTGCCCACCGGCATGAATATGGGCGTGTGAATGTCTCCGTGCGCAGTGGTGAGCACGCCTGTACGGGCCGAAGATGCGGAATCTTTTGCTGTCCTTGTGAACTTGAACATAGTGCAAAATTACATAAAAAAACTTATATTTGTATGTTTGCCGCAGACAATAACAATTAACTATATCCTTCAAATGAAAAACAAACAGCTTACTATCAGGCTCATCCTGATGAACTTCCTGCAGTATGCAGCGTGGGGCGCCTATCTGACCTCCCTCGGCCGTTACCTGGGAAATGTCGGACTCGGCCCCCAGATCAAATGGTTTTTCGCAATGCAGGGCTTCGTGTCCATTTTCATGCCCACCCTCATGGGAATCGTGGCCGACCGTAAACTGGAGGCCCAGAAGACACTGTCGCTTTGCCATGGTCTGGCGGGTATCTTCATGATCGGCGCCGGCATTTACTGTATGAGCTCAGGAGGCGCTATCGCATTCGCTCCGCTGTTTGTACTGTACAGCTTGAGCGTAGCCTTCTACATGCCGACCATAGCCATATCCAATTCAGTGGCCTACAATGCCCTTGGCAGGGCTGGAATGGACCCGGTGAAGGATTTTCCCCCTATCCGGGTGTTCGGTACGGTGGGTTTCATCTGCAGCATGCTGCTCACCAATTTCCTCAAGATAGGCGGCGTGGCTTTGCAGGACTCCTACACCCAGCTTTTCTCTTCCGGTATCATCTCCCTCCTGCTCTGCGGCTATGCCCTCACCATGCCTGCGTGCCCGGTGAACAAAAACGTGGACGGCAAGTCCTTTGCCGATGCTTTCGGTCTCAAGGCTTTTGCTTTGTTCAAGGACCCTCAATTTGCAGTTTTCTTTATTTTCTCCATGCTGCTGGGCGCATCCCTGCAGATAACCAACGGCTACGCCAATACATTCCTGGGATCGTTTGCCGCGGATCCTTCCCTGGCAGACACTTTCGCCGTCAAGAACTCCAACGCCCTGATTGCCATCTCCCAGGCTTCCGAGACCCTCTGCATCCTGCTCATACCTATCTGCATGAAGCGTTTCGGCATCAAGAAAGTGATGCTTATAGCAATGTTCGCCTGGGTATTCCGTTTCGGCTTCTTCGGCCTCGGCAACCCGGCGATGCCCGGCGTGCTTTTCTTCATCTTCAGCTGCATAGTTTACGGTGTGGCTTTCGATTTCTTCAACATCTCCGGTTCGCTCTATGTGAATGACAATACCAGCGAGGACATCCGCTCCAGTGCACAAGGTGTCTTTATGCTTATGACCAATGGTTTAGGTGCTACTATCGGAACCCTTGCTGCAGGTAAGGTGGTGGAAGCGTGCGACGTATTCAATATCCCTTCCAACTGGCCTCAGGCCTGGTATATCTTCGCCGGCTACGCCTTCGTCGTAGCAGTGCTCTTCATGATTCTGTTCAAGGATCCCCAGAAGAAAAAGGCCGTAGCGAAATGAAGGTCAAGGTAATCAACCGCAGTTCCAATCCGCTGCCGGAGTACGCTACCGACTTGTCCGCCGGACTTGACGTGCGGGCGGCCAACGAGGAACCCGTCATACTCGAACCCCTCGGTCGTGCCATGATTCCCACAGGGCTGTATCTGGAGATTCCTGCCGGCTATGAAGTTCAGGTAAGGCCCAGGAGCGGTCTTGCGGCAAAGAAAGGGATAACGGTCCTGAATGCCCCGGGGACGATAGACGCCGACTACCGGGGCGAGGTATGCGTGATACTGGTCAACCTTTCTTCTGTACCCTTCGTGGTGGAAAAAGGGGAGAGGGTGGCCCAGCTGGTTCTGGCCCGTCACGAGAGGCTGGAGTGGGAAGAGGCCGGTGAGCTCGGGGAGACTGTCCGGGGCACCGGAGGTTTCGGCAGTACCGGTACTAAGTAGCAATTCATTATCATTCATCGAGATAGATGGAAGAACTTTACGATAAGTATCTCGGTTGCGGAGGACGGGTAACCACCGACAGCCGTACAATCAAGGGCGGGGAGTTATTCTTCGCCCTTCGTGGAGAAAATTTCGACGGAAACGCTTTTGCCATGAAAGCCCTTGAGGCAGGTGCCGCCTGGGCCGTGGTGAACGCAGATGCCGTTCTGCCTGCCGACGCGCGGCTGATCAGGGTGAGCGACCCCCTCTCTACCCTGAGGGACCTGGCCATCTGGCACCGCACGCATGTATGTGGCGGTAAACTACCTGTAATCGGCCTCACGGGGACCAACGGCAAGACTACCACCAAAGAGCTCATAGCTGCAGTGCTGTCCCGGAAGTTTACTGTTACTGCCACCCGCGGGAACCTGAACAACGATATCGGGGTGCCGCTGAGCCTGCTGTCAATCACCCCGGAAACCGAGATTGCCGTCATTGAAATGGGTGCCAATCATCCCGATGACATAGAGAAACTGGTGAAGGTGTCCAGGCCCGATTATGGCCTTATTACCAACGTCGGCCGCGCCCACCTGCTGGGATTCGGCTCTTTTGAAGGCGTGAAGCAGGCTAAGGGCGCTTTGTACCGATGGCTCGGTTCCCGCCCCGGCAGCCTCATATTCATCAATGAGGACGATGAGGACCTTCGCGGAATGGCCGCCGGCTTGCCCTGCCATTTCTTCGGTTACGGGATGAATTATCAGGGGGCGGAACTGCTGCCGGCTACGCCCGAGTCGCCCTTTATGGGACTTAAGCTCCGGGACGTTGAGGTGCATTCGCAGTTGGTCGGGGCATACAATGCCGTAAACGTGCTTGCGGCCCTTGCCGTAGGGGAGTACTTCGGCGTGCCGCGGGACAAGGCTGTCGCCGCAATCGAGGCTTACTGCCCGGCGAACCAGCGTTCCCAGATGATGCGTACGGAACGCAATACCTTGATAGTTGATGCCTATAATGCCAACCCGTCTTCGATGCGCGCGGCACTGGATAATTTTGCCTCCCTGCAGGCCGGAAAGAAGCTCGCGCTGCTGGGCGATATGAGGGAACTGGGCAAGGAGTCGCTCGCCGAACACGAAAAGGTCCTGCGCCTGCTTCAGGAGTATGGACTGCCTGCAATACTGGTTGGCGAAGAGTTTTCTAAAGCATTGGTTTCCACTGGATTGACGCACTTTACCTGTTTCCCTGATTCAGATACTCTGGCGGCATGGCTGGCAGAGCGTCCGGTAAGCGGGACCTCCATACTCGTGAAGGGCTCGAGGGGTATCCGGATGGAAAAGCTTATACCTAGCCTTTAGTAACAAGGCTGCAGGCTTTCTGCCCCAGCCAGCCGAAGAGCCAGCCCAGGATAATGCCGGCCAGGAAACCGGCAAGCACGTCGCCTGCGAAGTGTTTGCCCACGAAAATCCGGCTCAGGCCTACCAGCACCGCCCAGGTGAAAATCAGGGCGGTGTATAATTTGTAACCATGCCGTTTGTCATTCCGGAATCCTAAGCTGGAGCACATTGCGAAGCCAATGCTGTTGGCGGCGTGTCCGGAATAGAAGCCATACAAGCCACCGGGTTTTTCCAGGATATGCAGCCCGCGGGCTATCATGTCTGCGTCTTCCAGAGGGCGAAGGCGTTGAACGGAGTTCTTTATGAGATTGGCGGACTGATCGCAGGCAAGTACGAAAAGTATGCAGGCGGCAGTCACTATCAGTCCTTTTTTCCATCCCAGCCGGATAAAGAAGAACGCAATGATAATCAGATACATGACGTACCATATCTGCACGTGGGAGAAAAACTGCCACACGGCGTCTGTAACCGGACTGTTCAGGCTGTTCAATGCCAGGGTCAGGTCTTTGTCGGCCTGCTCCAGGAAGCCGAGGAAAGGGCTCACTTCTGCAACGCCTTCCATAATTCATCCTTGAGTTTGTCGATTCCCTCCCCAGTGGCGGAAGAAATGAAGACGTGGGGAATGCGCCTGGGCAGCTTGCGTGCCAGTTCCTTTTCTATATCTTCGTCGATGATGTCGCACTTGGTGATAGCCAGCACCCTTTCCTTGCTCATGAGTTCGGGATTGTAGAGTTTAAGCTCGGAAAGCAGGGTTTTGTAGCTGGCTGCAATGTCCTCTTCCTCGCAGCTTACCATGAAGAGCAGTACGGAGTTGCGCTCGATGTGGCGGAGGAAGCGGGTGCCTATGCCCTTGCCTTCGTGGGCTCCCTCGATGATGCCGGGGATGTCGGCCATCACGAAGGAACGGTCGTCGTGGTAGCGGACTATGCCCAGGTTAGGCTCCAGGGTGGTGAAGGCGTACGATGCTATTTTGGGCTTGGCGGAAGTAACGGTGGATAGCAGGGTGGACTTGCCTGCGTTCGGGAAACCTACCAGGCCTACGTCAGCCAGCAGCTTGAGTTCCAGAATAAAAGCACCTTCCTCCCCGTCTTCGCCCGGCTGCGCGTAACGGGGCGTCTGGTTGGTGGCGCTCTTGAAGTTGTTGTTTCCCAGGCCTCCGCGTCCGCCTTTGCAGAGTATGCGTTCCTCGCCGTCCTCCATCAGTTCGAAGAGGACCTCGCCGCTTTCAGCGTCCTTTACGACAGTGCCCACAGGCACATCCAATATGATGTCGGCGCCATTCTTGCCCTTGCAAAGGGCTGCGCCTCCCTTTTCGCCGTCGTCGGCCTTGATATGCTTGCGGTATTTCAGGTGTATGAGGGTCCAGAACTGCGCGTTGGCGCGCAGTATGATATGGCCGCCGCGTCCGCCGTCGCCGCCGTCCGGCCCGCCCTTTGGAATGTATTTGGCCCTGTGCAAGTGCATGGATCCTGCTCCTCCATGTCCGGAAGCGCAGAATACCTTAACGTAGTCTATGAAGTTACTTTCTGCCATAACTTTCGTTAAATCAATGTTTTGAGAACCTTTTTAGGCAGTTGCTGCCGTTGCTGTAATCAGTTCTCGGAACTCATAAAAATACAAAAATAGCAAATTTCTTTGATTTACCGTAGAACGGAAGTTCGGGATTCTTTTAGACAACAATGGTGGTTTAAAACAAAAAAAATGTAACTTTGCGGGCTCTATGAAAAACATGGTGTAAAGCTATGAAAAATTGTAAAACAACGTATAATAAACCGCTTGTCCTCAATGAGGCAACGGTGTATCTGGAACATAACCTGCTGGCGGGCTCCAATGTGGAAAAACGCGTAGGTGTAGAAACCGGCGGCCAGAAAGTAGAAACGTGTGACTTCTCCCAATCCGGGTTTAACACTGAGTGGAAATGAAAAACTTCTGTTATTTTGCAATGGTGACGGCGGTTCTGGCCGTCCTTGCTTCATGCGAACGCATTGATGTGAATTCCGGCAGGGCCCACAGGCCTGGAGACGATATAGTATTCGGCGCCGAGAACAAATCCCTCTTAGGCACAAAGACATCCTATTCGGGCATAACCGACGCTGCGGATATGGAACGTGTCAATTGGATTTCAGGCGATAGGATACGAATCTATTGTGCCGAGGCGGAGGCTTCTACTACTACCGATGGATATAGCGACTACGACGTAGCCGAATCCGGGGAAAACGGCAAGACGGACGCAGGCTCGCTTTCTACAAGCGGTGTCAGTATGAAATGGGGTGACACCGAAAAGCACGTTTTCTATTCCGTGTATCCGGTTCCCGGAGAAAGCGGCGTCCAGGCGGGAGTGGCCATGGATGCTAACGTAGTGACAGCAGTATTGCCGTCAGACCAGTCTTTCCAAAGCCCTTTGACCAACGAACTTTCGAAAGACTACTACGCAGATATGAAACTCGCCTACATGACTGCGGCGGCCACCGGCCAGCTTCATGAGACCGGCGATATTCTGTTGTCTTTCACGCCCATCGTAACGACCTTTTACGTTACTGTAAAGAATCCTGATGCGTCAGCCATCCACGTAAAGAAAGTGAAGCTGTCGTCATCGTCCTCACCGCTCTGCGGAACCTACAAAGCAGTGCTCTCGGAAAGCAATGACCGCACCTACACCTACAAGCTCGCCGGCGGCAGCTATGTGAATTATGGCGACTACGCCCTCACCGACAGTAACTCTTCCATCAGCGCCACCTTCAGCGGAAACGGTGTTGAACTTGCTCAGAATGAAACTCTTACAGTTGCTCTCTTCGCCCTTCCGCACACCATCGGCAACCTTACGCTGACAGTAGTGTCAACGGAGAACGGCACTTCCAGTCTCGATATCAAAGATGACGGAGGCAACTGGCTCTCTTTCACCGGAGGCAACAAGCACAACCTGAATAATATCGGTCTTCCGACTCTCGAATACAGGCTTTCGGTAGATAAAGTTCAGCTCACCTATGATTATACCGGTGTACGCTCCTCGTCCGCACAGGATTTCACCGTTACAAGCGGCCGTATCGTCAACGGCTCTACTGAAACTCTGGGGGGCTGGGTTACTATGGTCAAGACCGGTTCTGGCACAGACGACTGGACTCCGCTTGCGGATGTCCTGGCCGACAGTAATTACAGCTGGCTGACCGGTCTTCCTCTCAGTTCTGAAGGGCTTCTGGCGACGGACGTCTCCAAACTGTATCAGGAAGATGTGGCCGCACAGGAAGTTACCTCCCATGTGGACAGGTTGAAGAACGCTACCGAACTGGGAACTATGGCTTCTCCGGTCGATTTGTCCAGGTGGGACTTCGTAAACCGCACCCAGGACAGCGGCCAGTATACGGCAAACTGCTACGTCATCCAGGCTCCCGGCTGGTATATGTTCCCGCTGGTATATGGAAACGGAGTAGAAAACGGCACCATCAACCAGGGCAGTTACGTGGGACAGAACGGTGCAGGTCACCTCAACAATTTCGGCAACTACAACAACAATTCCATACGCAATGCCTGGATAGAATCCGACCGTGCCGGGACTTCGTATATCACATGCAACAGTACGCGAATCCATTGGCAGCAGTACAGTGTGTGGGATGATGCCAACGACGTGCCTGTTACATCCGGAGGTCTGTATTCCAATGCATCATATACAGACCCTCAGGTGCTTACAAATATCGACATTATCAGCGGCAGCGGCGGCCGTTACATCCGCTTCTATGTATCTCCTGAGAATATCCGTCCCGGCAATGCCCTCATCGCTGCATTGAATTCGGACGGAGATGTAGTGTGGAGCTGGCATATCTGGATAACTGACCAGAGCATGAACCTGTCGGTCGTGAACAACGGCTCCAGCAGTTATACCATATTGCCCGTAAACCTCGGATGGATAGACCTTGGCAAGGGACAGTTTTATCAGTCCCGCAGGGCTACTCTCAGGTTCGACTCTACGGAAAAGGAAGGCCTGTGTTCCGGTGAGATGGTCGTGGAGCAGGCAGAATGTGAGACCGTGTCCACTCAGGGCTGGTCCACATATTACCAGTGGGGACGCAAGGATCCTTTTGTGGAAGGCCTGTTCACCGTGCATTCAGATGATACCAATACCGGCGGTTCGGTGCGGCATCCTTCAAATCTCTTTTGGGACACATCGACCTACCGTCTCGTGTGGTCTGGCTCGCTCAACGGCACTTACTACGATTGGGTAATAGAGAATTACAACAACTTATGGGATTCACAGTGCACGAAGTACGGAATCAAGAGCACCGTAACCATGAACACCAACGATCCCGTTGCTCCAAGCGGCAACCTGCCTACATACAAGACCGTGTACGACCCCAGCCCGCGCAAATTCTGCGTCTCTCCGGACTACGCCTGGAACAGCTTCTCATCCGGACACGAGGGCGGTTTCGACAAAGGATACTTTTTCTATACCACCACCGGTACTACTTTCTTCCCGGCAGCAGGTTACATCGATCACGAAACCGGCGCGCTGCAGGCAAAGGAAGGTGGCGGGTATTATTGGACAAATCATGCCACCTACGGTGTACAGTGCCGTATCAGCTATACCCTGAACTTCACGAGTTCGGCGGTTAATACGCTGTATTACCAGAATATGAACCGTGCAGACGCAAGGTCGGTACGCTCTGTCAGCTATGACAACGCATATAGCGGACCCACCATAGTATTCCCGGAGGCTGATACATTCATTGATTTTGCTGATATGTCTCTGTCAGAAGGCCAGGATATGACCCTTGCCGGTGTGGTTTCAGCGCCGTTCACTATTACCTTCGCCACAAACGACGGCAGTTCGTCTCCCGCCTATCATAATCAGCAGAGCGGAAACAATCCAACCTACTATGCCGACGGCGTTTACCTGTATTCTGCCGGATCCATACTCACCACCAGAAATGGTAACTCCTTTACAATCACCGCAAACGGCACGGAGAGGATTATTTCCATTCAGCTCACTCTGGGAGAAGAAAGCGGTGCGTCAATCAGTGCCAACTCGGGCTCATTTGATGCTGATACACTCGAATGGAGCGGAAACGCGTCTTCCGTTACGTTCACCCTCTCCCATAACGGCGACATGCGCTCGCTGTTGGCCTTGACAGTAGGTTACAACTTCTCGTAAGAAGCCGGTTGATAAATTGTTGATATCTTTTCTCTTTTTCTTTGAAAAAGGGATGGGGAAAACTTGTAATCCAGTTAAATAATGTTTACCTTTGCAACTTGGATTAGAAGGTAGTGTGCATTATAACAATATTGTAGTGAAGTTTAACTTACATTCTATAAAAATCATGACCAAACAGAAACTGGGTTACGAAAGCCCCACAACAAACCTGCTCGTGGTACGGGTACAGGGAGTTTTGATGGGAAGCGACCGCTATTATCTAGGCGGCGGCGGTTCCTATGACGACAACGACACCAATGAAAATGGCGATTTTTAACAGTACACGGCAATGAAGAATCTTTTCAAACTTTTCGTGCCCGTGGCTGCAGCAGCCATTGCACTCGTTTCCTGCCAGCCTAAAGAAGAGCAGGTCGGCAACAACCCCGCAGGCGAAGTTACCATCCGCGTTCACGCTACCGCCGACAACCTCAAGGCCGGTGACCAGGAAACCAAGACCTACATCGATGCCAACAAAACCATCATTTGGGGTACCGGTGAGTATATGAAGCTTGCCCTTACCGCAGGTGAGAACACTACCTTTGCAACTAGCACCGATGCTTCCGCCGATACTTTCAACG
This sequence comes from uncultured Bacteroidales bacterium, assembly GCA_946414935.1. GTDB lineage: Bacteria > Bacteroidota > Bacteroidia > Bacteroidales > UBA932 > Cryptobacteroides. Next base: position 3,852 of record CAMKQN010000020.1, on the reverse strand, counting down.
GCGATCCCGAGGCAATGTTTGAGTTCAGCGTAACTCCTGAATCGGCAAGCGAGTATGTTTATCAGGGCCTCTACCCTGCATCCGCAGCTGCAACCAGCAACAACACCAACGCAGCCAACTACAAGGTAAACCTTCCTGCCATCCAGAATGCAACGGCTACTTCATATGATCCCGCCGCTTACATTATGGTTGCAAAGCCGGAGACGTTCACCTCTGTCCAGACAGACTGGGAGGCTTCCTACCGCCGTGGTACCGCTCTGAACAAGATTACGCTCAAGAACTTCGCTTCAAGTGTTGAAATCAATAAGGTCAAGATTACTGCTGAAGGCAAGAAACTCGCCGGCGGCCGTCATTTCAACCTTACTACTGGTGAAGGCCTTGAGGTTTACGGCACCGACGCCACCATCGAGGTTCTGTACGCCACCCCGCTCTCCGGTACCAGCATGGACGTTTGGTTCACTTCCTGGGACACCGAGATTGCCGAGGGCGAGAAACTCACCATCGTTGCTTACACCACCGACAGCAAGAGCTATACCAAGGAAATCACCGTTCCTACTGGCAAGACCATCAAGTTTCAGGAAGGCTACCTGAATACCCTCGGTGCCGGCATGTCAGGAATCGGTCCTGAGATTGTTGCTTCTCTTGACGGAGACTATGTCATTCTTGCCGAGAATAGCGGTAATTATTTTGCTTTGAAGGGAGAAGCTTCCGGTACCCGTATTGCGTCTGTTGATTACACCGGTAGCACCTCAAGCTATACTGGTGACGCTTCTCTGGTTTGGACAATCGCAACAAGCGGCAGTGGTTATACTATCAAGAATGGCAGCAACTTTATTGGTTGGACATCTGGGAACACTGCAGACCTTGTCGCTGAGGATTCTTACGATGCCACCAAGTGCCTGATGGGTATTGATGACAACGGTGATGGCACATATAAGATTTATGTGTCTGCTGACGCTACCCGCATCCTTGCCAAGAATACCAGCAATGCTTATTTCGGATTCTATACTGGTTCGGGGTATAATGCACTCATCCTCGTCCCTGCTACTGCTCTTGAAACAGTCGCTACTCCTACCTTCAACCCCGCTGCCGGTGAAGTCACTTCCGGTACTGAGGTGACCATCTCCTCTGCTACCGACGGTGCTACCATTTACTACACCACCGACGGTACCGATCCCACCACTTCAAGCACACAGGGTACCAGCGTCACCATTACTGCTACGACTACCATCAAGGCTATCGCAGTGAAGGAAGGTATGGCTAACTCTGAGGTCGCTACTGCACAGTACACCATAGCTGGAGCAACCGACTACTCGGTGATTGAAACCAGCAATGTGACTCTTACTGCAGGAACCAATGGTTCTGCTGCAACTGTTAATGACGAAGAAGCCATTAAGGTTGGTACGAGCTCTAAGGGCGGTGATATGACCGTTACTGTTCCTGCAGGAACCACCAAGCTCCACCTGCACGCAGCAGCCTGGAACGGTGTCAATGGCCTTTCGCTCAATATTAGCGGAGCAACGGTTTCTCCTTCTTCAATTGCTCTAACTGCTGATTCTGGTATTGCCAACAATAGTCCTTTCACGCTTGCAGGTAACCCTGCTGACTTCTATTTCGAGTTCGAGCTTTCCAACATCACGGCTGATACTGAGATTACCTTCACTTCATCTATCGCAAAACGCTTTGTGGTTTGGGGCGTGAATGCTGAAGCAGGTGCATCCGTTACTTGGAACCTCGAGAGCATCGCTATTACCACCGAGCCTACCAAGACGACTTACACCGCTGGTCAGAGCTTTGATCCTGCCGGAATGGTCGTGACCGGCCACTTCGTGGATGCCGACGATGCTACCAATACAAAGGACGAGGAAGTAACCGGATATACGATTACTCCTGACGGCGCTCTTTCCGTTTCCGATACTCAGGTGACTATCACCTACCAGGGCAAGTCTACGACTCAGGCAATAACCGTCAATGCGGCTAGTGGTGAGACTCCTGCCTTACAGTATACACTTACTCCTGACGCTGGATCGAATAATTCATACACAGGTAACTGCGACATAACTATTGATGGTATTACTTGGAACCTCACAGGCAATTCTCAACAGTTGCCTTGGCGAATTGGTGGTAAATCCCTGTCTGGTGTTGATCGCGTGCTTTACAGCAAGACTGCTCTTAATAAGAGTATCACCAGCATAGAGATTACTCACGGAACCGCAAGTAGCATCACTGTTAATTCTATGACAGTTATCGTGTCGAAAAACGATGATTTCTCTAGCCCGGTTTCGACATTGACACCCACGTTTGCTGCCAGTAATACTGTGACAGTTAATCGACCGGACGGCAAGGATTGGAGTAATTGCTACTATAAGATTGTTTACAACGTAACTGTTTCTGGCACTTCCAATAAGTACTTGCAATTCTCGGAAGCGAAATTCTACGGTACCAATTGAAGCGGTAACACTCCGCAGGCGACCGCTACGGTCGTTACCGGAGGGACTGATGGATTGAGTTCTGGAGGGGCAACCCTCCAGGGCTCGTTCTCAGGAGAAACAGGAACAATTACAGAAGTAGGCTTCTACTACGGCACAACAAACAATCCTTCAACGAAGGTAACTGCAACAGGAACCAGTTCTCCTTTCAGCAAGGCCCTCACGGGTCTTACCCCGGGCACGACCTACTATTACAAGGCTTATGTGATCGAGGGTGGGCAGGAGCGTGCAGGTAGCGTGGTGTCATTCAACACGCCCAGCCTCGGTACGGTCACAACCGGCAGTGCAAGCAACATTACTTCATCCTCAGCTACTCTGTCTGCAAGCTACTCAAATGTAGTAACCGGACAGCACGCTCCTCAGGATATCTACTTCAAGTACGGAACCAGCAGTGGTAATCTGAATCAGACGGCCTATTACAACGACGGTCTTACCAACTCCTCCGGTTCCTTCTCTGTAGCCGTGAGCGGGCTCAACCCCAGCCAGACATATTACTATAAGGTATATATGTCCGTCTGGGACGGCAGTGCTTACCAGGAGATTTCCGGAAACGTTGAGTCGTTTACCACTACGGCCGTTCCTGCCCAGACAGGTTGGGAGGCTTACCTGAGCGATTACGGTATGCCGAACGTGTCGGGTTTGGGTTTGTCGCTGCGTCAGAGCGGAACCAACACTTCCCGTGATGACAAGTGGTACAGCGTCAATACGTCCAACAGCAACCGTCAGATTGCCATCCATACTTATTCGCAGGGTGCTCCCAACAACGCTGAAACGTTGAGCTACGTGGTGCTCTACGACAAGACCAAGTATGCTCCCCTCTGGACCTATCACGTGATGAATTCCACCTATTGGCCGGACAACAATGTGAGCCGTAATGAGGACTGGGCCAGCGACCCTGCAATCAGCCTCACGCAGCAGACGGGTCTTGACAACGCAAGCACTGTCGGATACAGCCGCGGCCACCTTGTGGCTTCGAACTACCGTCAGACTACCGTAGCCCAGAACAAGCAGACCTTCTATTATAGCAACCAGGCCCCTCAGTGGCAGAACGGCTTCAACAGCGGCGTATGGTCAACACTGGAAGAGCGCGTGGCTTCGTCAGCCGTCGTTCCCGGCGGAACAACAATGCTGTATGTAGTCACAGGTGTGCTGTATGAAGGTACGACGACTACCAAGCCCAGCGGCAGCCTGAACGTCCCTATTCCCAGTCACTTCTACAAGTGTATCATGAAGTGCACGTTCAACGGTTCCACGATAACGGGGGCCCAGGGAATAGCCTTTGTTTACACCAATGAGTCGCATACGGGAAGCAGTTACTACGATTCTGCGTTTGTCACGACCATCGACGCCATTGAAACCCGTG
>CAMKQN010000019.1:0-29321 GCA_946414935.1 uncultured Bacteroidales bacterium | reverse complement strand
CGTCGATTTTGTAGCCGCGGAAACGCTTGCGCCGGATTCCGAGTTCTGCAGCAGCAAGGAGTTCTCCTGCATCTACATCCAGTATCTCGTGGTTGCGGGTATCGTAGAGATGAACATGGCGGAATGTGTTGATATCAAAGACCATCTTGCTGTTGGCGCTCATGCGTCGGGCGTAAATGCCCTCGTCGGCCAGCCCCGAAAGAATGTTGTACACCGAGGACTTTGTAATCTTGCAAAGCCCTTCTGCCTTGATGGCGTCGTACACGCTTTCCGCGCTGGCGTGAATCAATTTCATCATCACGCTGTGGACTGCAATGCGTTGAGGTGTCGCTTTCAGGTCATGCGTCTGAAGGAGACGCCTGAAAGTCTCCATGTCTTTGGGCTTTGTGCGGGACCGGGCCATAATGCATCAAGTATCGCTAAGCAGGGACCTGGCATTGGCAAGAGCCTCCGGCGTAATGCTGGCACCGCTGAGCAGGCGGGCAATTTCCGAGACCCTTTCGTCTCCGGCTACCTGATGTATTCCGGAGGTACTGCGGCCGCTGGAGGCATCGAACTGCTTTTCCACTACGAAATGGGCGGAGCCTTTGGCTGCGACCTGAGGCAGGTGGGTGATAGAGATGACCTGCATGGTTTCACCCATACGGCATATCATGGATCCCATCTTGTCGGCCACGCTGCCGGACACACCGCTGTCTATCTCGTCAAAAATCAGTGTCGGCATGCCTTTGAACCGTGCCATCATGGCTTTGAGACTCAACATGATACGGGAAATCTCACCTCCGGAGGCACACTTCGCCACGTCCATTCCGTTCCTTCCGTCGGCGGCGAACTTGAAGCATACGGCATCTGAACCGTCAGCTCCGGTGGCGATGGGCAAGAGTTCCACCTGGAAGCTGGCGCGGTCCAGTTCCAGGTACTTGAGATTCGCTTCAATGTCCGCCGCAAACCGCGGGGCGGCTTTGCTCCTGGCGGACGACAGCTTTCCGCTATACTCGTCGAGGGCATTCTGCAGCAATGCAAGGCGCTTTTGCAGCTTGTCCCTGAGTTCTTCCAGCTCTTCGGTACTTGCAGCCGCACTGCCGAAGCGTTCGCGCGCCTGGATGAGTTCTTCAATGCTGCCGCAGGAATGTTTCGCCATGAGCCGGTATAGCAGGGAAAGCCGCTCTTCTACGGCGGCCAGGCGGTCTCCGGACACATCTATACGCTCAGCGGCATCTTCCGCCTCGGCAAAAATGTCTTCCAACTCTATCCGGGCCGATTCCAGGCGTTCGCACAAAGGCAAAAGGTCAGGCAAAAACCTGCCTGCCTGGTCCAGGGACTTGCGGGCATCCCGCAGCGATTCGCTCATGCTTTCCTGTTCCCTCGGGCGGAAGATGCAAAGCGCCGTGTCTAGCCTTTCCCGAATCTGCTCGGCGTTGGCCAGGGCCTTCTGCTCCTCTTCCAGCCTGGGCAGTTCATCGTCCTGGAGCCCGGCGGAGCTGAGTTCGCGGAACTGGGCTTCGTTATAATCGCGTTCGGCCTTGCTTCTGCTCAAGCTGTCCAGAACGTTTTCCAGTTCCTTGCGGCATTCTGCCAGGGCTCTCCAGTTCTTATGGTACCCGTCCAGCAGGGCCTCGTTGCCCGCGAAGCGGTCCAGCAGCGAAAGCTGGAAATGCTTGTCCGTAAGCAGCAAACTGTTATGCTGGGAGTGAATGTCTATCAGGGTAGAGCAAAGGGCAGTGAGTTCCTGCAGTTGTACAGGGCAGTCGTCTATGAAACTTCTGGAACGGCCGGAGGAATACAGCACCCTCCTTATGATGCGGGGGCCGTCGGGAGTGTCGAATTCACCTTCCACCACGCAATTTTCAGCGCCGTCGGAAATCATGGACGGCTCGGCTTTGTCTCCTGCCAGCAAACCTAGAGCGCCAAGTAAGATGGACTTGCCTGCGCCGGTCTGTCCGGTAATGATTACAAGACCCTCCGGAAACTTGATGTCCAGAGAGTCTATGAGAATGTAATTGCGTATGTGAAGGCTGCGCAGCATTGCGGAACCTTATTCGGATTTTCCGTCAGTCTTTGCAAAGCGGAACGACAGTTCGCCGTCCTCGAATTCGGAGATTGCTACCAGACTGGGTTTGGGCTGGCGCTCGAAATACTTGGATATCTCAATCTGCTCTTTGTTCTCGAAGGTCTCTTCCATGGTGTCACGCTCGTTGCGGAACTCTTCGAGGCGCTTGTTGAGCTCTTTTTTCTCGGCGAGGGCAATCTGGTTAGCCCTCTGGGCCAGGATTACGGTTGTCTCGTAAATGTTGCCCGTGGGGGCGGCGAGGTCTTTGATGTCCCTCGTGATAGTGTTGTTCGGTATTTTGTTTTCCATATTCCTAATACGATACGTATTTCAGGCGAAGTTTCAATATTTTTGTTTCACTTTCGCATACAATTTGTCCAGTTCCGGCCTGCGGGCTGATTCCGGGAATTCTCCTATGAAGTTGTAATAATCGTCGTAGAATACCAGGAAACGCTCTTTCTGCTTGTGGGCGTAACTCAGGTCGGCATATTTGTAGGAAGCCATGGCGGTGTAGAACAGAACTTCTTCCCGGTAACGGTTGTCGGCGTTGTCTTTCAATACGTTGCGCAATGCGACACGGGCTGCCAGATAGTCTTCCATTTTGTAATACAGGTAAGCGCTTTCGTAGGCTTTACGGTCCAGTCGCTCTCCCAGGTCGTCGAGCATGTGGTCGCACACGGAGCGGTATTCGCTGTCCGGGTTGTTGAGCAGGTACTCGTGTATTGCAGTAATACATTTATACGTGGGGGTCTGGTCCAGTTCATAACGGTATGTGGCACGGTAAAGACAATCCAGGCGCAGAAATGACGCGGACTCGGCAAAGGGGCTTCGTGGATAATTGCCCAGAAAACGTTCGAAATTGGTTTCCGCTGTATAGTAATCTTTAGCGCGGTAATTGCTCAGGCCCCAGTAATAGTTGACTGTGTCGTCCTTCGATGTTCCGTTGCTGATAGCTGCGAGCGATTCGAAGAGCTGGCTGGCCTTGCTGTACTTGCCCTCGTTGAAATAATCAAAGGCTGCGTTGTACTTGGCTTCGGCATCGTTGCTCTCCAGCAACGCTTCGTACTGGCTCTTGCAGGCACTCAATACTGAGAGAAGCAGGATTGCTATTGCCGGAAAAATAGTGCGTTTGCTCATTTCTTAAGAAATTTTTCTGCGTCCAAAGCCGCGCGGCAACCGGATGCCGCTGCAGTGATGGCCTGGCGGTAATGCGGATCCTGGACATCTCCGGCCGCGAATACGCCTTCTACGTTGGTCGCGGAGGAATGGCCGTCCGTAATGATATAACCGGCTGCATCAGTCTTTACCCAAGCTGCGAAAAGCGCAGACTGGGGATTGTGCCCTATTGCAAGGAAGAAACCGTCGATGGCTATGTCGAACACTTCTCCGTCTTTGCGCTCGAGGCGGGCACCGGTAACTCCGGATGAGTCACCAAGCACTTCGCGGGTATTGCAGTTCCAAAGGATTTCGATGTTTGGCGTGGATGCAACCCTCTCCTGCATGGCGACGGATGCCCTGAGCACGTCCCTGCGCACAATCATATAGACTTTGCGGCAAAGACCGGCAAGATATGTCGCTTCCTCACAAGCGGTATCTCCTCCTCCGACTACGGCCACCACTTTCTTGCGGTAGAAAAACCCGTCGCAGGTGGCGCAGGCGGATACTCCGAGGCCCCGGAACTTCTGCTCCGAGGGCAGTCCGAGATAGCGGGCCGTGGCTCCGGTGGCGATTATGAGACATTCTGCCTCAATCTCGTCGCTGCCGTCTATAGTGAGCCTGAAAGGCCGTCTGGACAGGTCGGCAGCGCTCACGGTGCCCCGGCGGATGTCAGCACCCAGGCGCACGGCTTGCTCGCGCATATCGCTCATAAGGGCGTTGGCGTCGACTCCTCCGGGAAAACCCGGAAAATTCTCCACGACAGTAGTAGTGGTAAGCTGCCCTCCCGGTTCCATGCCCTCATAGAGTACGGGTGAAAGCGCTGCGCGTGAGGCGTAAATAGCCGCTGTATAACCGGCAGGCCCTCCGCCGATGATAAGACATCTGACTTGTTCCATTATTTGATAATAGTAATTGTATTGTTGGCGTTGTATTTGAGCCGGCGTACGGCAATGTTCTTCTTTCCGCTGAAATTGAAGTTGAAGTCGGTTTGCAGGCCTTGCCCCGGGGTGGCTGCAAGTTCTTCCTGCCACATTCCCGGATTCTTTCCTGCCAGGCCTCCGAAGTAATACATAAGGTCGTATCCCTGGAAAGACCATTGGCTTGGCTCTCCTTTGAACATGGACTTGTAGTTTTCGCTAAAGCTGCGTACCGCTATGTTGCCGGGATCTGCATAGTAAGTAGCTGTAATCCTGGCCGCCGCTGCGTGCAGGCTTTCCGTCTCCAGATCGGCGAGACCGCGGATTCTGGAGGTGCTGTACAGTATATTGTGGCCGCCCCGTAGGTTCATCAGCGCTATCTCTCGTACGGCGGAACTGCAGAATTCATCGTTGTCGGAAGCAAGTACGAAGCGGCAGGTTCCCGAGACTTTGTCTTCCCAGGCCGAAGGGGAAGATCCGGTGCTGAAAATCACCCCGTGCTCCTTGAGGGCTGCCGTCATGCCGGAACTGAACTCCCTGCCGTTGTCTCCCGGGCTCTGTAGCAGTACCACTGAATCGCCGCCCCGGATATCTTCGATAAGCCATCTTGCCAGTTCGTCCGCCTGGGTGTCCCAGCCTGAAGGTGCTTGTATGATATTGTAACGTTCCGAGAGCGGTGCGACCTTGGGGTCCAGAGGGGAGATAAGGTATTTGTTGCCGCATTCGGGCAGGATTCTAAGCACATCTTCCATATTGACCGGTCCTATTATGAGGTCCGAGCTGTCAAGCTGGGGGCCGGAAGGCAATTCCACCGTAGAATCGAAAACATCGATGCGGTAATGCATTTCATCGGAACTGAGCAGGTTGGCGGCCATAAGTGCTCCGCAATAGAAGTCCAGGAAATTGCTGTTGGGAGTATCTGTGCTCTTGAAAGGAAGAATAAGGCTTATGCGGGTCTCAGGTATGGACGGGACGGTGAATGCCATGCTGTCCACAGCTACAAGAGTGCTGTCCACGGCTATGCGGGTGGTGTCGGCGGCAATATGAAAGGTGCTGTCCGGTACCACTTTCACTACGACCGAGTCTTGACGGCTTGCCTTGGCGGTGCTGTCCTTGGCCGGTCTTCCGCCCGGAAACAGATACCATTGGGCGCAGGCGTTGAACGGCAACGCCAGTGCCAGGATGAGCAATGCTATCAAATTTCGTCTCATATAGTTTCGCAAAAACTTATCAATTGCTTGCAGAATTCGGACCAAGACAGGCGTTGCTTTTCTGCGCGTATGTTGGATATGCAGGCATCCGGCAGTCCTTCCGTATTAAAGAAGCGCAAAATACCTTCGCGTACGCAATCCGCTTCAGCCCGGTCAACCACCAGGCCCGTGCCGCGTCCTTCAACTGTGCGGCGCAGGGAGCCTGTATCGGTGACTATCATAGGCAGTTCGAAGTACGCGGCGAGTGCGCCTACACCGCTTTGGGTAGCACTTCTGTATGGTAGCACTACGGCATCTGCCGCAGAGAAGTACAAGGCTACTTCGGAATCGGGTATGTATTTGTCGTACAGCTTGATACGCTCCTTGTTCGGATTCTCCTCGATGGCCTTGGCGTATTCGGAAAAATCCCCGTACGGTTCTCCGGCTATGAGCAGCTGGTAACTGTCATCCAGTCCTGCAAATGCGTCCAGCAAGATATCCAGCCCTTTGTATTTGCGTATCAGGCCGAAAAACAGCAGGGTTTTACGGCTGCAGTCCAGGCCGAGCCTGCGGAGTGCTTCCGCTTTCGGCTGTTTTTCTCCGAAATGGGTGTAGAGAGGGTGCGGCAGTGTAGTATAACGGGCATCTTTTTTCCAGAGCAGCAGGTCTGCGGCCACCTCGTCGCTGAGGGTGACGCAGGCGTCAACCGCTTTGAGGAACCAGCAGGTGAGGGGCTTGTCAAAGAAATGCGGCTCGTGCGGTTTGACATTGTCCATGATTGCAATCACCTTGCATCCAGGGCCTACGTGCCGGGCTACGGTACCGAGCGACGGCGCAAACCAGGACATCCAGTAGCGGACAATAAGCAAGTCCGCGCCCCACTCGCGTATTGCCCGCGCTGTCTTGAACCAGCTGAACGGGTTGACCGTGCTCAGCAGAGCCTCAGACTCTACGGGCACGGCCGTATCTCCTTCCATCACGTACTGAGTCTTGCCGGGGAACAGAAAAGCTGGATACTGCAGGGTAAAGTTAAAAGCCTTGACAGTATGGGTCCGGCCCAGTTCGCCAAGCAGGCTTGCGTTGAACTGAGCAACCCCTCCTCTGAAAGGATAGAAACAGGACAGGATGGCTATTTTCAAGGGTATGTCAGTCTTTCTTCTCCGACTTGCTCTTCACGTAGGCGGCGTTGAGGCCCTCCAGAAGATCGTCGGTTATATCCAATGAGGGATCTGCAGTTACCACGGGGGCGGGCATGATGTCGCCCTGGGTGGTAAGGATCATAGCGTAGCCCTTTTCGGCGTTGTATTCATCCACGAAAGTCTTTATGGCGTCGGCAATTTGGTTCATCATCACCTGCTGCTCTTCGGCAATTTCCTGCTGCTTCTGGGAAGCGTACTGCTGGAAGTTGTTCTGCTGGTCCTGAAGCTTCTTGCCCTGGATTTCTGCGACGGACTGGGTCATGAGACCCTTGTTAATCTTGTCCTGGAAAGTCTTGATATCCTTCTCCAGTTTGCTTCCTCTGCGGTTTACTTCCTGGTTGATGCTGTTTATCTTGGTTTCAGCTACACTGCGGAGGTCATTGGCCATGTCGTATTCGTTGAGGACCCTGTCCAGGTTGAAATACACTATGGAACCGGCTGCTATTTTGCTTTCGCCGTCGGTCTTTACGGCAGGGGCGCTGGTGGAGTTGCAGCTGGAGAGCGCAGCGAGTGCGATGGTGGCGATAACGCCGACAATAATCTTTTTCATTTTATCTGTTTGTTTTCTTAAGTTGCAAAATGCAAATGTAGCTATTTTTTCTGAATCTCTGCCAAGTAAGCGGCTATTGTGCTTTCCAGTCCCATATACAAGGCGTCGCAGATTATGGCATGGCCTATCGAAACCTCGTCGGTCCAGGGGATGGTCTGAATGAAATAAGCGAGATTCTCCAGGTTGAGGTCGTGCCCGGCATTGAGTCCCAGTCCGCATTCCCTGGCGGCTTCTGCCGCCCTGAGATACGGAGCTATGGCCTTTTCCCGCCCGGCGGAGTAAGCTGCCGCGTATCCGGCCGTGTACAACTCCACCCTGTCGGCTCCGCATTCGGCAGCACCCCTTACCATTTCGGGATCCGGGTCGACGAATATGGATACCCGTATTCCCGAGTCCTTGAATGATTTGCACATTCCCCGCAGGAATTCACGGTGACTGAGCGTGTCCCAGCCGGCGTCGGAAGTAATAGCGTTTTCTGCGTCCGGAACCAAAGTGACCTGGTCCGGCCGTACCAGCTGTACCAGCTCGCAGAATCGGGGAATCGGATTACCTTCGATATTGAATTCGGTGCTCACCAGAGGCCGTATTGCCGTAACGTCGGAATACCGGATATGCCTTTCGTCGGGTCTGGGGTGGACGGTGATGCCTTGTGCTCCGAAGCGTTCGCAGTCCAGCGCTGCTTTCTGCACGTCGGGCATATTGCCGCCACGTGCATTCCGCAGTGTGGCGACTTTGTTGATGTTTACGCTCAATCTGGTCATAACCGCAAATATATCAAAAAATGTGCTAAATTTGAAGGCTGAAATGAAACTCGCATATTTTATAAAGGACAGGCATCTGGAACAAAGCCCGGGAGTGCTCGGTCTGCTGGCCGAGCTGGGTGCCGCAGGCTTTGATGTTTATCCTGCACAATCTTATGAGCAGATTGCCCCGGACACGGAAATGCTGCTTAGCTTCGGGGGAGACGGTACCTATCTGTCCGCCTCTGCCATAGCGGTTGCTGCCGGCATTCCCGTGCTTGGGGTCAACTTCGGCCGTCTCGGCTTCTTGTCCGAGAACAAGCCCGAAGATGTATGCGGGGCACTTTTGCGCAAGGATTATAGTATAGAGGAGCGTGGCCTGCTTCAGGCAGAGGGCTGGTGCACGGCCGACGGCCCGCAGCTTGCCCTGAACGAAATATGTATCCAGCGTCAAGGTGCCGCTATGCTGGGAATAGATGTGGCAATCAATTCCAGGGCCCTGCCTACATATTGGGCTGACGGCCTGCTGGTGGCTACCAGTTCGGGCTCTACAGCCTATGCCCTCAGTGTGGGCGGTCCTATATGCCTGCCTGCTGCCCGCGTGCTTATAGTTGCCCCTGTAGCTCCCCACAACCTGAATGTCAGGCCGCTCGTCGTTCCAGACAATACTTCTGTAAGCATCTCCTTCCGATCCAGGGATGAGCAGCTGCGCCTTACAGTTGACGACCGGGGCTACAGCATTCCTTCCGATTCCCGTATCCACGTAAGCGCCGCCCCAAGTTTCCTCAAGCGCGTTCAGCTTGGAGGATCCAATTTCATTGAAGCTCTGCGCGCCCGTCTGCTGTGGGGCGTAGATGTCCGTAACCTCACTCAAATATGATTGAAGCTCAGAAACTTCCGGTTCACGTTACTTTTATCATGGACGGCAACGGCCGTTGGGCAAAATCGCGCGGCAAGAACCGTCTCGAGGGCCATTTTGAAGGCGTCGAGAGCGTTCGTGTGATAACCACTGAAAGCGTGAAACTGGGTATCAAGTATGTCTCTTTTTTCGCTTTTTCCGAAGAAAACTGGAACCGTCCCGAGGCCGAAGTGATCGGATTGATGGACCTGATGGTCAAGGCCATGCACAACGAGGTGCAGCTGTTTCTGGACAACGGGATACGTTTTCTGGTAATAGGCAACCGTGACCGTCTGCCGGAGAAAGTGCTTGCCGGAATAAAAGAACTGGAAAATCTTACTGCCGGCGGCGACAATATGACCATGATTATTTTCTTGAGCTACAGCGGAAAATGGGATATACAGCAGGCGGCCCGCCGCATGGCGGAAGCCGGTGGCGACAATATAGAACCCTACCTTGCGACAGCGGGCATTCCGGACCCTGACCTGATGATACGCACTTCGGGAGAGAGGCGCATAAGCAATTATCTGCTCTGGCAGATGGCATATACAGAATTTGTGTTCGTCGATACACTTTGGCCTGATTTTAGAAAGCAGGAGTACATGGCTGCGCTGGAAGAGTTTGCTTTGCGTGACAGACGTTTCGGAAAAGTCAAATAATCTCCGTATATTTGCGCATTTATCGGTTGAAGATGACAAAAAGATATATAGTTGTCCTGTTGATGATGCTTGCTTCCTGCCTCGCTTTGAAGGCGCAGGAGAGCACTGTGGAAATAGATTACACTCACCCCAGGAAGTATATCGTTGGTGACGTGAGCGTGGAGGGCAACAGTTATTTCAGCTCTCAGCAGATTATCCAGCTGACCGGAATGCAGAAAGGGATGGAGCTAACGGTTCCGGGCGACGATGTGGCCGGAATTGTCAAGCGCCTCTGGCTCCAAAGGTACTTTGAAGATGTGGCGCTGCTGATAGACCATGTGAGCGAGAACAACGATACCGCTTATTTCAAGATTGCCATCAAGGAGCGTCCCAGGGTGTCCCGATGGACGTTTTCCGGTGTGAAGTCCGGAGATAAGAAAGAAATACAGGAAAGGCTTAACCTCCGCAGGGGCGGCGAATTCTCGGAGTATGTGGACAAGACCTGTTCCGACATCATCAAGCGCTATTATGCGGAAAAGGGCTTCCTGAATGCTACCGTCAAGGCCGAGGTTCAAAAAGACAGCATAGTAAAGAACGCTATACGCGTGAATTTCGCCATAGACAGAGGCGAGAGGGTCCGTATCAAAGACATCAACTTTATCGGCAACGAGCATGTGAATGACTTCAAACTTGCCCGTTCCATGAAGAAGACCAAGTCCAACAAGATATACAACTTCTTCAGCAGCAAGAAGTTCAATGAGAAGGAGTATATCAACGACAAAAAGGCCGTTATCTCCGCTTTCAACGAAGCCGGTTACCGTGATGCCAGGCTCGTGCGCGACTCCGTGTATTACATTGAACCTAAGCGGCTTGCAATCGACCTGGTGTTCGACGAGGGCGACAGGTATTATTTCAGGGACATCAGCTGGACCGGAAATTCGGTCTATCCCACGGAGACTCTGAATGAAGTGCTTCAGGTGAAGAAGGGCGATGTGTACGATGTGGTGACTATGGAGAAGCGTCTTTATGGCGGTGGAAAGCAGACGGAAATGGATATATCCAAGCTCTACCGTGACTACGGTTACCTTTTCTTCAATGTCACTCCGGTGGAGACAAATATCCAGAACGACTCCGTGGATGTGGAACTCCGCATTTCCGAGGGCAAGCAGGCTACCCTCAACAATATTGTCATCAACGGAAACGACCTTACCAGCGAGAAGGTGGTGCGTCGCCAGGTGTTCACCCGTCCGGGTTATCTCTTCCGTCAGTCGGACTTTGAGAGGTCCATCAGGGAAATAGCTTCCCTCGGACAGTTTGATGCCGAGGCGATAGCGGATCCGTCCACCGGGTATTCCATTATACCCAACCAGCTGAACAACACGGTGGATATCGTGTACAACGTCACAGAAAAGCCTTCCAGCCAGCTGGAGCTTTCCGGAGGCTGGGGAGCCAACACTTTCGTGGCCACCGTGGGCATAAGTTTCAACAATTTCTCCACCAGCCGCCTGTTTGACAAGTCGGCCTGGCGTCCGGTGCCTCTGGGAGATGCCCAGAACCTGGCATTCCGTTTCCAGACCAACGGACAGTACTACACGGCGCTAACCGCAAGCTTCGTGGAACCATGGCTGTTCGGAAAGAAGCCTACTTCGCTCAGCCTTTCCGGCTACTATACCAGGTACACCAATTCCAATCTCTGGCTCGGAATCCTTAGCAACGACCAGCAGATGGAGGTTTTCGGCGCCTCCGCTTCCCTGGGTAACCGCCTCAAGTGGCCTGACAACTATTTCGTGCTGTACAACGGTCTCAGCTGGCAGACTTATAAACTCAAGAACTGGAGCAACTACGGTTTCATCTTCGATACAGGTATCTCGCACAATGTCAGCTATACCGTGAACCTGATGCGTAATTCCACCGACCAGCAGATATATCCGAGGTCCGGTTCAGATTTCTCCCTGTCGCTGGCCATTACGCCTCCGTTCTCTCTCTTCCGCAGGTGGGATTACGGCCCGGACGGCGAAAAGATAACCAGCCGCAACGGCAAGCCCATAGGCTGGAAAGACGTGCAGTACGACAACTGGACCGTGCAGCAGCGCTACAAGTGGATCGAGTACCACAAGTGGAAGTTCTCGGCCGCTACGTACAGCAAGCTGGTGGGAGATCTGGTGCTCATGACGCGCGCACAGTTCGGATACCTGGGCTATTTCAACCGCAATTGGGGATATTCGCCGTTCGAAGGCTTCCTCGTAGGCGGCGACGGCATGTCCGGCTACATGACTTATGGTACCGAAATCGTTTCCCTGCGCGGTTATACGAATAACAGTCTCACTCCTCAGACTATTACTCCCTACAACACTTCCGGTTCCGCTTATTCCGGGAATGTGTATGACAAATTTACCATAGAATTGCGTTACCCTGTGATTCTCCAGCCTTCATCCACCATATTTGTACTGGCCTTCCTCGAAGGAGGTAACTGCTGGAGCGATATCAGGGACTTCAATCCCTTCCAGATCAAGCGCAGCGCCGGTGTAGGCGTGCGTATCTTCCTGCCGATGATCGGTCTGCTCGGCGTTGACTGGGGCTACGGCTTCGACGCCAGCGACAATACCGGAGGCAGTCAATTCCATTTCGTTATAGGACAACAATTTTAAAGTGTGATTAATATGAAAAAGATTCTTTTGGTTGCCGCTTTGGCAATGATTAGCGCAGCTGCTTTTGCACAGCAGAAGTTTGCTCACGTCAATTTCACCGAGCTGGTCCAATTGATGCCGGATGCCGATCAGGCCCGTGCCACTATGGAAGCTTCCAGCAAGGAGGCAAGCGATACTTATCAGGCCATGACTGAAGAGTTCAACGCCAAATATTCCCAGTACCAACAGAAAGTTTCCACCTGGACTCAGGCCATCCGTGAGACTAAGGAAAAGGAATTGACCGATATCCAGCAGCGTATCCAGGAATTCTCCCAGACTGTTCAGGCAGAACTCCAGCAGCAACAGCAGCAGCTGATGGCTCCTATTTACAAGAAAGCCCAGGAAGTAGTTGAGAAACTTGCGAAGGAGGGGGGCTACATCTACGTTATCGATCAGACCAACGCTTTGTACATCGATCCCGCGCAGAGTACCGACCTTACTCCTGCAGCCCGCAAGGCTCTTTCGATACCTGACGACAGGACTATGGAATCCCTCCAGAAGGAGTTACAGGCACAAGCGGAACAAGTAGCTCAATAGTTTTATTCAAACCACATAAGATGCAACACAAAGTCATTGACTTAAAGGATGTTGTGATCAGGTTCGCCGGAGACTCGGGAGATGGTATGCAGCTCACCGGGTCTCTTTTCGCAGATATGTCTGCGATCTACGGCAACGGACTCGCAACGTTCCCCGATTTCCCGGCCGAGATACGTGCTCCACATGGCACGGTTTCCGGCGTTTCCGGCTTCCAGGTGCATATAGGAAGCGAAGGGGTTGAAACCCCCGGTGACTTTTGCGACCTTCTGGTCGCGATGAATCCGGCAGCACTCAAATCCAACGCCAAATGGTGCAAGCCCACAGCCATGATTCTGGTTGATGAGGACGCCTTTGACGAAAAGGGTATGACGAGGGCAGGATTCCAGACCGACAATCCTTTTACCGAATTGAAAGTCGAGGACCGTACGCTCATAGTCGCCCCAATTACCACTCTTACCCAGGAGTCCCTGAAAGACAGCGGGTTGGATTCCAAGACGGTGCTTAAGTGCAAGAACATGTTCACCCTCGGTATGGCCTGCTACATTTACAGCCGTCCCCTGGAGTACATCTACCAGTATCTCGAGCGTAAATTCGCCAAGAAGCACCCGGAACTCATAGAACCTAACAAGAAGGTCTTGAACGACGGCTTCAACTATGCAGCCAATATCCAGGCTATACCAAACACTTATACCATAGCGCCTTCCAAGCACAAGAAGCCCGGTACCTACAGAAATATTACCGGTAACCAGGCTACTGCCTGGGGACTTTTGGCTGCTTCTGAAAAATCCGGATTGCCTTTGTTCTGCGGCTCATATCCTATAACTCCCGCAACTGCTATTCTGGAAGAACTTGCCATTCATAAGAGCTTGGGCGCTAAGACTTTACAAGCGGAGGACGAAATTGCCGGCATCTGTACGGCAATAGGAGCAAGCTATGCCGGCAACCTGGCGGTTACCACCACCTCCGGCCCCGGCTTGTCGCTTAAAACGGAAGCTCTCGGCCTGGCGGTCATGGCGGAACTTCCTCTTGTGGTCGTGGACGTCCAGCGCGGCGGCCCTTCAACGGGCCTTCCTACCAAGACGGAGCAGTCAGACCTTTACCAAGCCCTGTACGGCCGTAACGGCGAGTGCCCCATGCCGGTAATAGCAGCCCATTCCCCGTCAAACTGTTTTGACGCCGCATTCAATGCCGCCAAGATAGCGCTGGAGCACATGACTCCGGTAATGCTGCTTTCCGAGGGATTCCTCGGCAACGGCAGCGAGCCCTGGAGAATTCCCAGCATGGCGGATTATCCTGAAATCAAACCGCCGTTCGTCAGCGGAGTGCTGGAAGAAGGGGAGAAGTTCAAGCCCTTCGAGAGGGACCCCGAGACCTTGGTGCGCCGTTGGGCAATCCCAGGCCAGAAGGGCTTCGAGCACAGGGTGGGAGGACTTGAGAAGAATCATGCAGGCGTCCTTTCTACAGATCCTGCGAATCATGAACTGATGGTTAAGGAGCGCGCCGAAAAGGTGGCTCGCGTAGCCCGTTGCATACCAGCATTGGAAATCCTTCGCGGAGCCGCCAGCGGCAAACTCCTGGTAGTCGGCTGGGGCGGCACCTACGGACATCTGCTCAATGCGGTGGAAGAGGTGGGAGACTCAGTTTCCTACGTCCATTTCGACTATATCAATCCCTTGCCTGCAAATACGGCGGAAGTGTTTGCCGGCTTCGGGAAAATCTTGGTCTGTGAACTCAACAGCGGCCAGTTCGCGGCTTATCTGCGGGCAGTGCTTCCTCAGTTTAACTATCTGCAGTACAACAAGATCCAGGGACAGCCGTTCCTGGTGAGCGAGCTCGTGGATGCAATTCAGAAGGAGATTTGATTATGGCAACTCTTACTTTCAAAGATTTCAAGTCGGACCAGGAAGTACGCTGGTGTCCCGGTTGCGGAGACCACGCAGTTCTGGCAGCCCTTCAGCGCGCTTTGCCTAAAGTGAGCCAGGCTCTTTCATACGAAAAGGAGCGCTACGTGGTAGTGTCCGGAATAGGATGCTCTTCCCGCCTGCCGTATTATATGGATACTTATGGTTTTCACAGCATACATGGCCGTGCTACCGCCGTATCTACCGGCATCAAGGTGGCTAATCCCTGGCTTACTGTGTGGCAGGCCTGCGGTGACGGTGATGCCCTTGCAATCGGCGGAAATCATTTCATCCACGCCATCAGACGCAATATCGACATCAATATAATCCTCTTCAACAACCAGATCTACGGCCTCACTAAGGGCCAGTATTCACCCACTTCAAAATTCGGAGCCATTACCAAGACTTCCCCTTACGGAACGGTGGAGCATCCCTTCAATCCCGGTTCACTGGTGCTCGGGGCCAAGGGCACTTTCTTTGCCAGATCTCTTGACGTGGAGCTTAAGCTCAACGAGGAGATAATGACCGCCGCAGCTTTGCACGACGGATGCTCGGTGATGGAAATGCTTACCAACTGCGTGATTTTCAATGATGGAGCTCATAAGTCCATCTCCGATCCCGAGGTCCGCGCGGACCGTACCATCATACTTCGCGATGGTGAAAAGATGGTTTTCGGAAAGGATTCCGACAAGGGGTTGGTGTATGACGGCCGTGCTCTCAGAGTGGTCACCATCGGGCAGGGAGGTTATACACTGGACGATGTTCTGGTGCATGATTCCCATGCCGACAATATTGGTCTGCAGATGGCCCTGGCAGATATGAAAGGCCCCGTTTACCCTGTCGCCCTCGGCGTTATACGTGACGTGAAAGACATCACCTACGACGACGGTGTGCGCGACCAGGTGAAGGAAGTGATGGCTAAATCCAAGATTCATTCGGTGGATGAGCTGCTTCACAGCGGCTCTACCTGGGAAGTAGAATAATCGACACTATTATTAATAACCAATTATGAAAACTACTGAAATTATGGCCCGTCTCCAGGCCAAGTATCCAGGAGAAAAAGAGTATCTTCAAGCTGTTCAGGAAGTGCTGGAATCTGTAGAGGATGTTTATAACCAGCATCCGGAGTTCGAACAAGCCAAGATAGTGGAACGTATGGTGGAACCCGACCGTATCTTCACCTTCCGTGTTACCTGGGTGGACGACAAGGGCGAAGTCCAGACCAATACAGGTTACCGTGTGCAGTTCAACAGCGCTATCGGTCCTTACAAGGGCGGCCTTCGTTTCCACAGGGCGGTTACCCCTTCCATGCTAAAATTCCTCGGCTTCGAGCAGACTTTCAAGAACGCGCTTACTACTCTCCCTATGGGTGGCGCCAAGGGCGGTTCCGATTTTGATCCAGTTGGCAAGAGCAATGATGAAATCATGCGCTTCTGCCAGGCGTTCATGATGGAACTCTGGCAGTGCATAGGTCCCGACCAGGATATTCCTGCCGGTGATGTGGGCGTTGGAGGACGTGAGATCGGCTATCTTTACGGTATGTACAAGAAGCTTGCGCGCCAGTACAACACCGGTGTGCTTACAGGCAAGGGAAGTACCTGGGGCGGCAGTATCCTGCGTCCTGAGGCTACCGGTTTCGGCGCCTTGTATTTCACCCAGAATCTGCTGCACAAAGCGGGCAAGGATATAAAGGGCTGCCGCGTGGCGGTCTCCGGCTTCGGCAATGTCGCCTGGGGCGCTTGCATCAAGGCTACCGAGCTCGGTGCCAAGGTCGTGGCGATTTCCGGCCCTGACGGAGTTTGCGAGATTCCCGATGGCATTACCAAGGAGATGATTGACTATATGCTCGTCATGCGTGCTTCCAACCGCAACAGGGTTGAAGACATGGCAGACAAGTTCCCGGGGAAGGCACTTTTCACCGCAGGCAAGAAAGCTTGGAGCGTGAAGTGCGATATTGCTCTGCCTTGCGCTTTCCAGAACGAGCTTTCCGAGGATGACGCGAAGGAATTGAAGGCTAACGGTACATGGTGCTGCTGCGAAGTGTCCAACATGGGATGCCAGCCCGGAGCGATCCACTATTTCCAGCACAACGGCGTGCTCTTTGCTCCCGGTAAGGCTGTAAATGCAGGCGGCGTAGCTACTTCCGGACTGGAAATGACCCAGAATGCTTCCCATATCAGCTGGAGCGGCAAGGAAGTGGACGAGAAGCTTCATTTCATCATGGATTCCATCCACGAGGCTTGCGTGAAGTATGGTACCCAGCCGGATGGCAGCATTGATTATGTGAAGGGGGCCAATATCGCCGGCTTCATGAAAGTGGCGACGGCGATGCTGGAGCAAGGAACGATTTAGCGCTTTTGCGCTAAATCGTTCCTTACGGAACTACCATCCCCCTGCACCCCCAGGGGACAAGGGGAAGGTTCCCCTTGCGCTGCAAGCAGCTAACCCCTCTGCTTTTGCGCTAAATCGTTCCTTACGGAACTACCATCCCCCTGCACCCCCAGGGGACAAGGGGAAGGTTCCCCTTGCGCTGCAAGCAGCTAACCCCTCTGCTTTTGCGCTAAATCGTTCCTTACGGAACTACCATAATATCACCATAATAAAAAAAGACCGGATGAGTTTGAGCTCATCCGGTCTTTTGCTATTAGACAGTACCTACTCAAACGTGACTACCTGGTTGCCATTACCGCAGTCCTTGCCTAAAACCGGCAGTTCGGCTGTGGGCCCTTCAATGGTGAAGGGCTGGTCTTCGGCGCCAAGTGTGATGGTCTGGTTGCTGGCTATATTGCGGAAGCGTCCCAGAACTGAGGCGTTGGTGGCACTGGATTCAACTGAGCAGTTCACGGTGCAATTTGCCCATGTCTTGCTGGCGTTGCCGAATCCTGCCACGAAGCCGCTCAAGTACCCGTCGTCTGCAACGCTGGTGACGGTTCCGGTATTGGAGCAACCAATGAAGTCGGCGTTCGCATAACCTACAAGGCCACCGATTTCAGGCTTCTTGTCACCGCCATCCTTCTCGTAGGGGCTTATGTATGTAGAAGAGTACATGACTTTGCCGCTGTTCTTGCAGTTGGTCATGGTTCCGTTGAAAGCTCCCATTACACCGCCGAGACACACAGGGGTATCGGCATTCGAATTAACGGTAGCAGTATTGGAAGAATTCTCCAGCTTAAAGCTTCCTATATAATAAGAACCGACTCCGCCAACATAGCTGAGTGCGCTATCGGTAGAGACCACGTTTGATACGGTAACGGAACCGCTGTTCTTGAGGTTGCTCAGGGTAGACCCCTTGGTGACAGTGCCGAATACGCCGCCAATGTAGGCTTGAGTGTAATTGATGGTGCTTTCGTCCGCACATCCGTCCACGGTGATAATGCCCTTATTGGAGCAGTTATCCATATCCGCTTCGATAAAGCCTACCACACCGCCGGAATAGATATATTTGGTCTGGGTGTTTATGGTCAAAGCCTTGTTGTTGTGGCAGTTTTTCATATTGGCGGTGGAAGCGCCCACCACGCCTCCGAAGCACATCTTGGGACCTCCAGATGCAACCATGTAGCAGTTGAACTTGATGTTGGCTTCGTTGGTGCAATTCCGTATTTCCACGCCCTTGCTTGCGGAATAGGTCTCATCCTTTGCGTATGGACCCACGTTGCCGAATACGCCTCCGAAGGTGCTGTATGTAGTGTTGCCGCCGCTCTGCGCCAGAGATGTGCCGCCTGCGAATGCAGAATTAATGTTGAAGGAGCCGTAGTTATGGCAGTCGGTGGCATTGTCTGTAACGTATCCGGCAACGCCGCCTATGCTGGCGTCGGTAACTGCAACATCCAGGCTGCCAGTATATGTCAGCTTGCCGTAGTTGTTGCATTTGTTGATCTGTCCTTCAATGATACCGGCAACGCCACCGAAAGCAGGATAGCTGCCGCTGCCGCCGGCGGGGTACTGCCACTCGAGCTTACCCCTGTTGGTACACCCTTCCACTATACCGTGATTGAAAGTCCTCTCGGGTGTAGTGTAATCGTTGTTCGCAAGGGAAGGTGTCTGTCCAAGCACGCCGCCTATGCCGAATTTCTGCATGGCTTTGGCCGGACCGCTGAAGACAAATTTGATGGAGCCATCGTTTTCGCAATCCTTGACAATGACGGTTCCGGCCATTTTTACGTCTCCGGCACGGGCTACAACGCCGGAAATGGCGCTGCAAGATTTGGATGTGCTGTATAGCTCGACTTCAATACTACCCGAGAATTTGCAAGCCTCTACATAACCGGTAGTGCTCAGACCGACTACTCCGGCACAGTAGATACGGCCGGCATCGTCTGAACCTACATTGATGGATCCGGCTACGGAGCAGTTCAGGACCTTGCCCTTGGACTTCGATACGATGAAAGCGATAGCAGTCTGATCCGGAATGGGATCATACCATTCGATGCTGCTGTTGCTGTCCACGTTGAGGTTCTGAACAACACCCGTCTCGCCCAGACTTGCAATGATGGCGTTGGAAATAGTGAGGCTCTTAAGGGTGTGACCGTTGCCTTCCAGCGTGCCGGCAAAAGATTTAGCAATAGGGATCTGTGCGCCGGAGCAGTCAATGTCTTCCAGAACCTCGACGGTTTCTCCTTCTGCGTAGGAATCGGCCGCCTCAAGGAAAGCCTGGAGGTCTTCGACATTGCGGATGCCGGACAATTTCCATTTTGCGTCCGCTGTAAGGTCTCCGAGGTTTTTGCCTTTGTTGCGCTCAAGGGTGATGGCATTTGAGGACTCGCGTATGCCGGTCTTGCCGCCGGAAACGAGTTCTACGTGCAGGCCTTGAGCGGAGAGGGGAGCAACAGCAGCGAAGTAGTCTTTGCCGGGAACGAAGCCGCCGTCGGCTTTTACGACTATGCTCTCTGTAGCTTCATTGGATACAATCGGGGCTGCACCTTCTACTGCCTGGACTTTGATAGTGCCGGCAGGTTTTTGGTCGCCTGTGAATGCGATGCGTATTTCTTCAACATCCTCCGTCTCACCTACGTTGAATTTGAGGAGAGACATTGTGTTGTAGAATTTGCTCTTGGTTTCTGCATCGGGGAAGTATGCAAGCGAAGGCATTGCAACGGGGTCCACTACTGCATCTGCAGGAATGGTCTGGGTTGCAGGGATGTTCATTGTAACGACTCCCGAGGTACAGGTGAGAGCAGAGTCGAAAGGATAGGCGGCAATGAAGATGCTGGTTCCTTCGGGGACGGCACCGCTGAAATGTACGGATTCCATGGTTTCGTCACCTTCGATTTCTGTGACGGTGAATTCGATGGGTGAACCTGCCCCGTTAGCGAAGACGGCGACGGATTCACCGACTTTCCAGATAATGGATTTGTCGGAAAGCTGGGCTTTTGTTGCCGCATCGTTTTGGGCGGTGAGAGTAACGGGCACGAAGCCGTCGGGGAAGGCTGGAATATTCTCCACGGGGGCAATTTCCTTATTGCAGGAGACAAGTGCAGCAAATGCAAACGCTGCAAGGATGTAAATCTTTCTCATAGCGCTTACTGTTTTACCAAACAAAATCTTCAATTACCTCAACGTCTTCAGTGAGGCCCTCCGGGCTTGTGCAAATCAGTTCTTCGCAGAGCTGATAGGAGTACTCGGTGCGGGGAGCTTTGTACCTCGCGCCGGAATCGGAAAATTGTTTTTTCTTGGTCATTGTTTATAATGGTTAAATAATAGAGTGTTAATCGGCTTTGCGGATACAGCGTACCTCCACTCCGTAGAGATAGTTGGCGTAGCTTAGGCTGAGCCTGCCCTGCATGTAGGTGGACGTGAAGGTGGTCATCAGGCAGAAGTATTGTACTGTGGTGCCGGCTGTATTAGGCATATAAGGCGTAGAGCACATGACCTCGTTGAGTGCGGGCTTACCGACCCACTCGGAAACTGAGCAGGTGTTTTCCTTGGTAATGGTCTTGTTGTATGCTCCGGTCGCCGTGGTGCTGTTCTTGGCACGTACTCCGAGGAACGAGAAATTCCATCCGGCCGCATTGAACGTAGGGATATTGGAACCCTTGTCTGCCGCAACCCAGTATAAGGCGCTGGCGTCTTCCACCGCAGCGGTTTCAGGAGTGGGCAGGGAGTCATCCTTGGTGGAAGCGCCAACGAGTTTCAGGAAGTCTGCACGGGTAGGGATGTACCAACCCGGAGGGCAGATACCCTGGACGCCTTCGAAGTCGCGGAAGTTGCCTACTTTGGTGCCCGCCTTGTATTCATCCCTGGTGCCGTAGGTGATTGCATCCTGGGCAACACCGAAGGCGGTGGGATAATCGTAGAGGTAGCCGTCTTTGAAATCGGTCCTGGGGCTTACGTTGGTGCCGTCGGTGGTGTAGGTGTACCATATACCTGCATCCTCGACAGGGTCGGAGGAAACGGTCTTCCCCTCGGGTACATAGGCCAGGGGGGCTGCCATCCACCAGCGGCCGTCGGCAAGTTTCACCAGAGGATAATCCTTGCCGTCGTAAGTGAACTTTTTGTTTGCCAGATCCTCTGTGAACGGCACCTGGGCGCCCCCGGAGGGCTTTCCGTCGATGAGAACATTCACCGTGTTCACGGTGTGTCCGTTGATGACACCGACGAGAGGGAGGGAAGTGACGGCGCCGGAGATGCTGAACGCACCTGCGGAGGAGCCGAGGTCTATCTGGGTAGGAACAGCCGGGTCAGTCGGGGCATAGCGGAAACGTCCGAGGACCGAGCCTGCGGTAGCCGGACCGCTGACGGCACAATTCACAGTGCAGTCATCCCATACGTGGGCCGCTTCCTTATCTTCTCCATGGCTGCCGACGAACCCGCCGGTGAATCCTCCGGCCGGAGCGTTTGTTACGTCACCTGTGTTACTGCATCCCGAGAAGACAGCATTGGCATATCCGACAACCCCGCCGACCTCTGGCTGCTTGCCTTTAACGGTGGAACACCAGGAGCTTTCGTTTACCACGGCACCGCTGTTCTTGCCATTGGCCAGAGTACCGTTGAGAGCACCGGAAACACCGCCAAGGCAAATCGGGAGGTCGGTCTTGTTGACCACTTTGCCGCTGTTCTCGGCGCCGGTGATGGTAATTGCACCTTTATAGCTGCCATTTATACCGCCCACATAAGAGAGGATGTTGTATGTTTCGTCTGCGGGCTTGCCGCAGCTGTACATGTTCTGGAAAGTGACGTCTCCGCTGTTCTTGACATTCTTGATGACAGAGCCCTTGGTTGCGATACCGAATACGCCGCCGAAATAGCACTGGACGGTAACACTGGCAGGATGGCTGCTTGCGGCGCCGTCCAGCGTCACGTTGCCGCTGTTGGTGCAGTTATCCATATCAGCCTCGAGGAAACCCACTACACCGCCTGCGTTGATGGTCTTGATCTGGGATTCAAATACGATGTTACCCTTGTTTTCGCAGTTGGTCATACTGGCCGTGGAGGCGCCGATGACACCGCCGAAGCACATCTGGGGTCCTCCTGTCGTGACCATATAGGGCTTGATGTGGAAGCTCGCGTCGTTATGGCAGTTGTCCACGATTATTCCCTGATCTCCACAGTAAGTGTTGTCGGCTGCATAGGGACCGGCATTGCCGAATACGCCGCCGATGGTGGAGTAGCTGGTGTTGCCGCCGCTCTGGGCCATGGAAGTGCCGCCCGCGAGCGTGCCGTCGACCACTATCTCACCGTGGTTGTTGCATCCGCTTGCACCAAGGGTCACATAGCCCGCTACACCGCCGATGCTGGCATCGGTGGCTGCGACGTCCTTGCCTCCCAGGTAAGAAATCTTACCGTAGTTTTCACAGGACTTGATCTGCCCCTCAACTATACCGGCGACGCCGCCGAGCGCGGGATAGCTGCCGCTTCCTCCGGCCTCGTACTTCCACTCGATATTACCCTTGTTGACGCAACCCTCGATGATACCATGGTCTTTGTCGGCATTGGTGACGCTGGGGGTCTGTCCAACGACGCCGCCTATGCCGAATTTCTTCATGTTCTTGCTCGGACCGCTGAAGTTGAACTTGATGGAGCCGGTGTTTTCGCAATCCTTAACGATAACCTGGCCTGCCTTCTCTGCGTTTCCGACACGGGCTGCAACACCCGAGATGGCGCTGCAGGAAGCGGAGGTGCCGGAAAGTTCTACGTCGATGCTGCCGCTGAACTTACATCCTTCAACGTAACCGGCCTCCGATTCTCCGACCACTCCGGCGCAGTAGATGCGGCCCGCGGTTGCGGTGTTCACCTTTATGCTGCCGGCCACCGAGCATCCAATGATCGAACCCTTTGACTTGGAAGCGATGAAGGCGACGCCTGTCATGTCGGGTATTTCATCCGTCCAGTTGATCGAGCTGCCGCCGTCCACGTTGAGGTTCTTGACTACGCCGCTCTCTTCCAGCATTTCGAACAATGCGTTGGTGAGGCTGAGGTTCTTCAGGGTCTTGCCGTTGCCGTCCAGGGTTCCGTAGAACGCGATGACGGGAGTAAGAGCCTTGCCGGCGAGGTCGATGTCCGCTGCGAGCGTGACCAGGTCGCCAGCCTGGCATGAAGAAGCCTTCTCGTTGATCCAGAATACGAAGTCATCTGCATTGCTGATGGTAAGGGGATAGCTGACAGAGATTTCGGTGGTGGTAAACTTGACGGCATCGGAATATTCGCTGTCAGTAATGCCGCTGCCGCTGGCCTTTACCCTTACTTCGTACTCTGTCTGAGGCATAAGGTCGGAGACAGTTGCTGAAGTGGTTGCGGAACTGCCTGCATCCGCCCATTCTCCATCTGCTGGACGAAGCTGGAGAGAGTAGCTGCTTGCGCCTGCTACAGCATTCCAGGTCACTTCGGCCGATTTTGCGGCAGGAACCACACCTGTTATTTCAGGAGTGGACAGTTGAGTGGGAGCCGCCTCGAGAGTGGTGAATTTGAACGGGGCGGAGAAGGGACTTGTCGAAAAACCTTCGCCGCCTTCGGCTTGTACGCGTACTTCATAATCCGTCTTGGGCTGGAGGCCGTCAAATGTGACGGAAGTGGTGGATGAGGCCTTGGCATTGCCCCATTCGCCTCCAGCAGTACGCAACTGTGCAGAATAACTGGTGGCGTTTTCTACGGCGCTCCAGCTTACAGCTGCTGAATTGGTTCCCGGGTCTACCTTTGAAATGGTAGGAGCCATGAGCTCCACGGGTGTTTTCTTGCAGGATACCACTGCGGAAGCCAAGGCGACAACCAACAGTGAAATAGATAACAAACGTTTCATGGTCGTATTAATAATGAATTATTTGGCTTTGAATTTATCGGGCATGGTGATGTGGAAACTCACTTTCAGGGGAGTGTCCACGTCCGTGAACCAGTTTGCGACGTAAAAGCAAACGTCGAATTCATCCTGTCCGATGGGATAGCGGCTGTCCGGCCCGTTTATGCCTATGCTGAGCTCTTCCCCTTCATTAATATACAGCAGCCTGCTGTAGGTGAGCTTTTCCCCGCCTGGAGCTTTAGTTAGGGTAATGGGGACGGTGCTGTTGTTGCGCAGGTAAAGGGTCACCTTTTTCTCGCTGTACTTGATGTTGGTGACTTCCAGACAGGCTTTGAAAAGGGGCTCCAGCCATTCGGCCTTGCCGTACAGGCATCGGTCTGCATAAGCAACTGTGCGGCGGGCTTCAAGAGCTTCGCGTATGCTTTTGATGGATTTGTCCTTGGCAAAAACCAGGGTCATAGGGCGGTATTCACCCTTTTCGTAGTCCACCCACTGGAACATGGGTTTGTGGGCATCGGTTCCGGTAACTATTGCAAGGTCTTTTTCGACTGCCCAGTGGAAGGCCTCAGGGTCAAAGCCGCTGAAACGGTTTATTATTTCTATACCGTCCATCAGGCCGGCGTTGAAAAGTTCGGTATGTATGGGCCACCACTTGGTTACATTGGGCGCCTGCTGCTCCCAGTCGGGATGATTCCAGACGATAAACGCTCCCTGCCTTCTGGCCTCTTTGAGGCCGGCAAAAATACCGGTTCCTTCCTGTTTGGTGAGGTCGTCTCCGAAAGTGCCGTCTTTAGCCTCGGATTCCTTGCATATAAGGTCCCCGTCGGAAATGAAGTGAGTGTTGAAATGGCCTGGGAAGATGCGGCTGCCTCGGGTGAGTTCGGCTCCGTGGATGACCAGGATGCCGTATTTTTTTGCCGCTTTGGCTGCAATCTGGTAGGAAGTATTCCGGTTGACGCTGGCCCCGAAATCTTTGATCATGTGTTGATGACGGGTCTCAAGGTGGTCTGTGATGGAGATGAAATCAAGACCGTCAAAATCGGCCTCGTCAATTCTGGTGACAGGCCATACGTTGGCGTCGCTGAAGTTTGTGTGAATATGAAAATCGCCTTTCAGGGTCTTGTATCCGGGGATGTCGGGAATACTGGAACGATGAGGGACAGTGGCTCCTGCGAGCAGCGCAAGCAGGATTGCAGTTAAGGTTAGTGTTATTTTTTTCATAAAATTTATCTATGAATCACAAATATAATAATTTTTTTATACCTTTGCAGTCCTTAAATGAAAAAAGGGGGTGATAAAGGAATGATCATTGTACAGGTAAAAGAAGGCGAAAACATCGAACGTGCTCTTAAGAAGTTCAAGCGTAAGTTCGAGAAGACAGGTGCAGTCCGCGAGATGCGTGCCCGCAAGAATTTCGAGAAGCCTTCCGTGAAAAGGCGCATCGCCAAGCAAAAGGCGATTTACGTCCAGCACCTCCGTCTCCTCGACGAGCAGTAGTTTATTTGTAATTTCGACTTTTCTTTTCCATATTTGCGAAACATTTTTGTTTTGCAAATATGGATTCTCCTTTTATATATAACCGTCCCGTAAGCGGGCGGTATTTCGTAGGACGGAAGAGCGCCCTGTCTCTCATCAGCAATTTCTTCCGGGATGGAGAGAACGTGGTTATCTATGAGCCGCCCAAAGCCGGCAAGGATTCCCTCCTGCAACAGGCTTTTTTCAATATGAAGCTGGAGAGCAAGCAGTTCCGTGTGGTCAGGATGTCTTTGTTGAATATCAGGAGCATAACGTCCCTGTGCCTTGGCATGGGCTCTGAAATCCTCCGCTCCTTCGGCTCCTCGGCGCCGGAATATGCATCCCTGGTGTCGCAGGTCCTGGAGGGTACCCATTTCGTATTTGACGAAAGAGAGTGGCAGGGAAGCGGTCATATTCTCTCCCTGGGATGGGATATCGACGATGATGATATACGCGCCGTGTTCACCCTGCCTTACCGGCTCGCCAGTGTCAAGGGAATCCGGCTTTTCGTCTGCCTGGATGAGTTCCAGAATGTGATGCTTACGGAGGATGGAGACCGGGTATGCCGCATAATGCAGGACATTTTCAAGACAAGGACTCAAGAAGACAGGGAATCAGCATGTTACGTGCTCTATGGCTCCCAGTTGAATGCAATGAAAGATATTTTCGGGCACCGGCACTTGTTCCACCGCCAGGTGGAAAGGGTGGAACTGGGAACGATAGACGCTAAAGATATCGCAGACTCCGTGAACAGGGGCTTTTTGTCGAGCGGAAAGGTGATAGACAGGGGGCTCCTGCTGGGTGTGTGTGAACGTTTCCGCAATAATGTTTACTACATCAATTTCTTCGCTTCCATTTGCGACTCTTTGTCCAAGGGTTATATAATGGAGCCGGTGCTCAAGGAGGCGCTGGATTGTCTTATGGCAATACACGAACCTAGGTTCCGGGCCATTATGAGCGACCTGACTACTTTCCAGGTGGGCTTGCTGCGAGCCGTCGTTGACGGATACACCCGCTTCAGCAGCGCAGAAGTGGTACACCGTTATGCCTTGAATTCCTCTGCAAACGTGCGCCGTCTCAAGGACGCCCTGTGCAAAAAAGAGATTCTTACCTTCGACGAAGAAGACAATCCTGTCATAATCGACCCGTTGTTTGAGTATTGGGTGACAAATAATTATTTTGAAATCAAATAATAATTGTTAACTTTGCGGTCCATTTTATGACCGATGAGCCCGTTAAGATCTGCAGGAGCGCAGACGCTCACGGCCCAAACATTTAAAAAGTTTGTTTGATGTACGCAATCGTTGACATTGCAGGCCAGCAGTTTAAAGTAGAAGCTGGCAACGAAATCTTTGTGCAGAGGCTCGCTGATGCCAAAGGTGCTGAAGTAGAGTTCGGCAAAGTGCTCCTCGTCGCAGACGGCGAAGCAGTGAAGGTCGGAACTCCGTATGTTGAAGGTGCCGTTGTGAAGGCTACCGTACTCGATGACGATGCAAAGGCGGACAAGGTTCTCGTTTTCAAGAAGATCCGTCGCAAGGGCTTCCAGAAGCTCAATGGCCATCGCCAGAAACTCACCAAGATTAAGATTAACGCAATCGCTTAAGAATTATGGCACACAAGAAAGGTCAATCCAGTTCCAAGAACGGTCGTGAGTCGCAAAGTAAACGTTTGGGTCTCAAGAAATTCGGAGGCGAGGTCGTAAAGGCCGGTAATATTATCGTCCGCCAGAGGGGTACAGTCCACAATCCTTCCACCAACGTGGGGATGGGCAAAGACCACACCCTTTATGCACTTATTGACGGCACAGTGAAGTTCTCGCGCAAGCGTAACGACAAATCCTACGTGTCCGTAGTTCCTTTTGAGAACTAATCTCGAAGGTAAAATCAACTATGCAGATTGAATGACTTGCACTTCGGGATCGCGGTGCGGGTCATTTTCTTTAATTCAAGTCTTATATGTTGACACTCAAGATGCTTCGCGACGACCCCCAGGCGGTTGTCGAGAAATTGAAAATCAAGAATTTCGACGCACAGCCCATAGTAGACAAGGTGCTGGAACTGGACCGTTTGCGCCGCAACTTGCAGACCGAGAGCGACGCCCTGCTCGCCCGGCAAAAGCAAAAGGCAGCAGAAATCGGTGCCTTGATGAAGCAGGGATTGAAAGACGAGGCGGAAAAAGCAAAGGCCGCCGTAGCGGAACTTAAGGCTAAGTCCGGCGAACTGCTTTCCCGTATGGACGAAGCAGCCGCCGAGATGGAGAGCAACCTTGTGCTTATGCCCAACATCCCTTGCTCCCTTGTGAAACCAGGAAAGGGCGCAGAAGATAACGAGGTGGTGAAAATGGGCGGTCCCGACGTGAAGCTTCCGGAAGGAGCCATGCCTCACTGGGAGCTCGCAAAGAAGTACGACATCATCGATTTTGACTTGGGCGTAAAGATCACAGGAGCAGGTTTCCCCGTTTACAAAGGCAAGGGTGCAAAGTTGCAGCGCGCCTTGATCAACTTCTTCCTGGATTGCAACACGGCGGCAGGATACAAAGAGGTGGAGCCTCCCGTGATGGTTAACCGTGATTCCGGTTACGGAACCGGCCAGCTGCCCGACAAGGAAGGCCAGATGTATCACGCAGAGGTGGACGACTTCTATATGGTCCCTACGGCAGAGGTGCCCGTGACCAACATCTTCCGCGACGTGATTCTGGCCGCCGACCAGATTCCCCAACGTCTTACAGCTTATACTCCCTGCTTCCGCCGCGAAGCCGGTTCTTACGGCAAGGACGTACGCGGCCTGAACCGCCTGCATCAATTTGACAAGGTGGAGATTGTGCGTGTTGAAAAGCCGGAGGACAGTTACAAGGCATTGGATGACATGGTGGCCCACGTGGAGGGGATCGTGAACAAGCTCGGCTTGAAATACCGTATTCTGCGCCTCTGCGGCGGAGATATGTCTTTCACATCCGCCATTACCTATGATTTCGAACTTTGGAGCGCAGCCCAGGGACGCTGGCTGGAAATCAGCAGCGTGAGCAACTTCGAGACTTTCCAGAGCAACCGCCTGCATTGCAGATATCGCGACGAGGCCGGAAAGACTCAGCTGGCCCACACTTTGAACGGCAGTTCACTGGCGTTGCCGAGGGTGGTGGCCGCATTGCTTGAGGATAACCAGACTCCTGACGGAATCATTATCCCTGAGGTGCTGAGACCCTACACCGGATTCGACAAGATTGATTAAGTCCCGAACCATACTTGGCATAGATCCCGGAACCAATTTACTTGGTTTCGGGATTGTGCGTGTGGATGAGGCAGGGAAGCCGCACTTCGTTGATATGGGCGTCCTGGATTTGCGCAGGGTGGATAATCTTTACGAAAAGTTGCGGATTATTTTCGACAAAGTGTGCGCGCTTTGTGACCTGCATCATCCAGGAGATTTGGCTATAGAGTCTCCGTTCTACGGGCGTAACGCGCAGGTTATCTTTAAGTTGGGCCGGGCTCAGGGGGCTGCTATGACTGCTGCTCTTACAAGGGATGCCAATGTTTTCGAGTATGCGCCCCGTAAGGCCAAGCAGGCCATCTGCGGCAACGGAGCGGCGAGCAAGGAGCAGGTCGCATTGATGGTAGAAAAGACATTGGGCATAGATATCGACCCCAAGCATCTGGATGCTACCGATGCGCTCGCGATAGCCATGTGTCACTATTACCAAATCAGCAGTCCGCTGGCTGGAAAGTCATCCGGCGGATCGTGGGAAAAGTTCATTGCCGCAAATCCGGACAGAGTAAAGTGAATTCTTCTGTAGGAGAAAATTAAACTTTTTGTATATTGCGGCGTCTAATGAAAGTTATGAAACAGAATAGAATAGTTAGTTTGTTTATTGCGTTGCTGGTTAGTTTTCCCACATTTGCGCAAAACCGCTTGTCTGCCTTTTTGATTGAGGATTCCAGTGGTGAGCCCGTAGGCTTTGCCACCGTTTCCATTACAAGGGAAGGCGCCCAGAAGCCCTCAAAATATGTCCTCAGCGATTCCGAAGGCAAGGTGGAATTAACCGGTGTGCGCCCCGGCACCTATTCCTTCAAGGCGGAGCTGCTCGGGTACAAGACCTACGAGAAAGAAATCAAGGTG
>CAMKQN010000018.1:0-29536 GCA_946414935.1 uncultured Bacteroidales bacterium | reverse complement strand
AGCTTGGTCTCCTGCAATCCAAACAGTATCTCCGGTATGGAACATATATTCGGCGCCGGGATTGGTGATAAGGTGTCCGGCGTGGAGAACACTTATAATCATGCAGCCGCTTTTGCGCATATCAATCTCTCTCAAGGTTTTACCAGAGAGGAACGAGTCCTCGTCCAGCAGCCTTGCCTTTACGGTGAAGTCGGTTTCATTTATATTGTTTGACTCTGCGGTATTATCTTTCAGGATTTCATTGAAAGCGGCTATCTGCTCATCTGTGCCAACAGCAACCAGTCTGTCATGAGGGTAGATTATTACGTCTCCGCTGGGAATCTGTATGCTCTTGCTTCCCCGCTGAATCTTGATGATGTTCACCCCGGAGTGCTTGCGGAAAGGCATCTCCCTTAAAGTCTTGCCTATATAACTGAAGTCGGGGGATATTTCGGCTACGGCAGTATGGATGTTATACTGCCCCATGATTTCACGCACGGAAGAACTCACCGGCGCCTTCTTCTTTTCCAACTCTTCTTTTTCGTTGAAATTCTCTATAAAGCGTTTTTCCAAGCCGGAGAAGCGCTTGAAAGCGAGTTTGGCCGTGAGCATGACAACCAAGCCGGCGCCGATTACCAGGAGGATGCCCCATCCGCCTAACTGGAAATAACTTGTGATTGCAGCGATGATGAAGGCGATACCTATCAAGATGCGGAATACAAGCAGAGACAAAATCGGCCATCGATTGCTTGCTTTATCCTTAAGCAGTTTGGATGCGTGCTTGTTGATAGTCCCGTTAGTAATGGCAAGTCCATAGAGGAATGGCGTCATTACCACCAGTTCAATAACAAGGCAGAGCACTTTGCGGAGACTTTCAGACATATCCGGCAATACCGTTTCCGCAAGGCCGGTCAGAAGCTTCGGAGCCGCCAGCAAGATAGCCAGCAGGATGACTCCGTAGAGGACTACACGTATCGCATAGCTTTTGACAAGCTGCCCCCAAGCGTTGCTCTCGGCTTTGGAGGAAATGCCGGCCGGCACTTGGGGCGGGTTGATTTTGGACAGAATACTTGCCGGCAGTACCCTTTGCAGCCAAGCACTGACCGGATCGGCGGCCTTTATCATGTAAGGAGTGGAGAATGCCGTGATTACCGATACAGTGATGATGACAGGGTAAATGAAATCCCGCATCACTCCCAGGCTGCATCCGAGGCTGGCGATGATAAAGCCGAACTCGCCCAGCTGCGCCAGACTGAATCCGGTATGGACGGCAGTATCGAGCCCGCGGCCGGCCAGCAGCGTGCCGGCAGTTGCAAAGGTAAGTATGCCGGCCACGGCGACAATGGCGAGTATTATAATCGTTCCCCAATGTTCTGCAATAATAGCAGGGTCTATCATCATGCCTACGGACACGAAGAATATGGCTCCGAACAGGTCCTTGATACCCTTGAGCAGATGGCCGATTCGCTCTCCTTCAACTGTTTCAGCCAATATTGAGCCCATTACGAACGCTCCGAGGGCGGATGAAAACCCCGCCAGGGAAGCCAGGGACACCATGCCGAAGCACAGTCCGATGGAAATGATGAGGATAATTTCGTCGTTCAGGTATTTCTTTGCTTTCTTGAGCAGGATGGGAATGACGTATATGCCAATCAAGAACCATAAGATCAGGAAGAAAGCCAGGCGGGCAAGGCTGAAAACCATCTCCGCTCCTGCGAATTTGTTGGATACGGCAAGGGTGGACAAGAGAACCATTAGCAAAACGGCCACCAAGTCCTCTACTACAAGGACTCCGAAGACCAAACCGGCATAAGGTTTCTGCTTCAGTCCGAGGTCATCGAAGGTCTTTATGATGATGGTAGTGGAGCTCATTGACAGAAGGCCGCCAAGGAAGATGCTCTCCATCATCGTCCAGCCGAGGGCATTGCCCACGGTAATTCCGACTATGAACATCCCGATGCAGTTGGTGCCGCATGTAATAAGTGCACTGCTGCCGACCTTGAGCAGTTTCTTGAAGCTGAATTCCAGGCCGAGAGCAAAGAGCAGGAAGATGATTCCCAGTTCGGACCATTGCTTTACGGATTCCGTGCTGGTGATTGCGGGGAATATTCCGAGATGGGGACTAATAAGGAAACCGGCTATGATGTAGCCGAGTATAAGCGGTTGCTTAAGAGCCCTGGAAATTACAGTGAAAATACCTGCGGCTATCAGGATAAGCGCAAGGTCGGATACAAGGTTAATTTCTTCAGACATTATTATACTGTTTCAATGCTTCGGCAAGGATGTCCATTGCCCGGAGCAATTGGGGAACTTCAAGTACATAAGCGATGCGCGCATGCCTTCGTCCGGCGTCGACTGTCTTGTAGAATGAAGCCGCAGGAGTGATCATCAGGGTCTCGTTATCCATCCGGAAATCTGTAAGCAGCCATTTGGCGAACGCTTCAGCATCATCTACCGGCAGTTCAGCTACGGTATAGAAAGCCCCGTAGGGGACAGGGGAGAATACTCCCGGCATGGCGTTGAGCGCGTCCAGTACACAGTCGCGACGCCTGATATATTCTTCACGTACGTCCCTGAAATACTCTTCCGGGGTGTCGAGTGCGCCCAAAGCAGCATACTGGCCGAGCAAAGGGGGACACAAACGGGCCTGGGCATATTTGAGGGCGCAGGCCATTACTTCCTGATTTCGGGATACTATACATCCTATGCGGGCGCCGCAAAGATTGTAGCGCTTGGAGACGGAATCTACCAGTATAACATTCTGTTCGCATCCTGGAATCTGCATGGCGCTGAAATATGCTTCCTGAGTATAGCAGAATTCGCGGTAAACTTCATCGCAAATCAAAAACAAATCGTGCTTTTTGCAGAAAGCGCCCAGCTGCAGCATTTCTTCTTTAGTGAAAAGCTTGCCGGAAGGATTGCACGGGTTACTAAGCAGAACTGCCTTGGTATTGGGACTTAAAAGCTTTTCGAACTCGCTGATTTCCGGTACTTTGAAGCCTTCTCGTATGTCTGAATGGACGGCCTTCAAAGTAATGCCGTTAAGAAAAGCGTAAGTATTGTAATTGGTGTAGAAAGGTTCGACCACAATGATTTCATCCCCGGGGCCGGCAGCAATCTGCATGGCGGATGCAAAAGCTTCACTGCCTCCTACCGTCACCAGCAGGCAAGACGGGTCGATATCTATTCCAATTTTATGGTAATACTTGTCTGTCATCGCTTTACGCAGTTCCATCAAGCCTGCCGAATGGGTGTATGAAACATGGTGCAGGGATGCACTGCGTTGCTGTATCGCCTGGCTTGCACAATCCGGAGATTTGATGTCCGGTGCTCCGACATTTAAGTGGTAAACTTTCACACCGGAAGCTTCGGCCGCTTCGGAGTAGGGCACCAGCTTGCGTATGGCGGAAGCCGGCATTGACTGGGCTCGTTCAGATACTGTCAGCATTATTGTCTGCTTAATAGGAATTCTGCAATTTGGACGGCGTTCAAGGCTGCGCCTTTCTTGATCTGGTCGCCAGACAACCAAAGGGTGATGCCGTTGTCGTTAGCCAGGTCTTTGCGCACGCGTCCCACATAAATATCGTCCTTACCTCCCGTGAAAAGGGGCATGGGGTAGGTCTTGCTGGCCGGGTCATCCTGAAGCACAACTCCCGGAGCCGCCGCAAGCGCAGCTTGTACCTGTTCGATGCCGAGGGGCTTTTCTGTCTCAATCCAAACGGCTTCCGAATGGGAGCGGAGGGCTGAGATGCGTACGCACATGGCTGAACAGCGAACATCGGAGTGGAGAATCTTTCGGGTTTCGTTGAACATCTTCATCTCCTCCTTGGTGTAGCCGTTATCTTGGAAAACATCTATCTGCGGGATGACGTTATAGGCTAGCTGGTATGCGAATTTATCTACGGTAACCGGCTTGCCTTCGACGAGTTCTCTATACTGTTGCTGAAGCTCGGCCATAGCTTGTGCACCGGCTCCGGATGCAGACTGGTAACTGGCAACATGGATACGGGTTATGTGGGAAAGCGCCTCTATAGGTTTTAGCACCACTACCATCATTATTGTGGTGCAGTTAGGGTTGGCAATAATGCCTCGAGGCCTGACCAGGGCATCTTCGGCGTTGCATTCGGGAACTACCAGAGGCACGTCTTCATCCATTCGGAAGGCTGAAGAATTGTCTATCATAATTGCCCCGTGCTTCGTAATTGTACCGGCAAATTCGCGGGAAGTGGAAGCTCCGGCAGATGTGAAAGCAAAGTCCACGCCCTTGAAAGCGTCATTATGCTGAAGGAGCTGCACTTCGTGTTCTTTTCCTTTGAACAGGTATTTATGCCCGGCACTGCGGGGAGACCCGAACAATAATAATTCATCTACGGGGAAATCACGCTCTTCCAGAACCTTCAGGAACTCCTGGCCGACAGCGCCGCTGGCGCCTACAATTGCAACTTTACTCATAACTTACAAAGATACGTATTTCCTGACGATTATACAACAAGAGCCCGCTAAACACGACTAAAGCCCACTTCACAGCGGGCTTTAACGGTTAGTTAGTAGTGTATACCTTTAGAAGGTTAATTATTGTTGGTTAGAATAGTTGTTGATTTCCGGATGCAAATATAATGTGACTTTTTTTATTTCGCAAGTAATTTATGGAAAATTTTTGAAAAAATAGTTTTTTATTTCTAAAAATTTTTAAAATCGTCGCCTAACAATGCAGGCCTCAATGCTTTAGTGCGTTCCAGAGCCTGCTGGTCTTGCCATTCGCGTATCAATTTAGGATTGCCGCTCAAAAGTACGTCGGGCACTTTCCATCCATTGAATTCCGCGGGCCGGGTATAAACAGGGGGGGAAAGCAGATTATCTTGGAAAGAATCGGAAAGCGCGGAGGTCTCATCCGTGAGGGCTCCGGGTATGAGCCGCACGATTGAGTCTGCAAGCAGGGCGGCCGGTATTTCGCCTCCGCTTACTACGTAATCGCCGACTGATATTTCACGTGTGACAAGGTGCTCCCTGATGCGGTGGTCTATGCCTTTGTAATGCCCGCAGAGGATGATTAGATTCCCCTTGAGAGACAGCTCGTTTGCTATCGCCTGATTGAGTATCTCTCCATCCGGTGACATATAGATGACCTCATCGTATTCCCGTTCTGCTCTAAGCTCTTCAATCATTCTGAATACAGGCTCCACCATCATCACCATCCCGGCATCGCCTCCGTAGCTGTAATCATCTACATTTCGTCTCGGGCCCAGGCCGTACTTGCGGAGGTTATGCACGTAAATCTCCACGAGGCCTTTTTTGCGGGCCCGGCCAACAATAGAGTGACTGAGGGGACTGTCGAGCAACTCCGGGACGACACTTAAAATATCTATTCTCATCATTATTTGTTAAAGGCCTGCAAAATTAGTATTTATTTGTTAAATTTGCAGGGATGAAAAGGATTATTCTCATTGCAGTTGCTCTGCTTTACGCTCTGACTTCTTGCTCTGCGTCCGGTCCACGGCATTATGGGGTAAAAGTAGTCAAGGAGTACCCTCATGACAGGTCTGCTTATACTCAGGGCTTGTTTTTCAGTGGGGGAGAACTGTACGAGAGCACAGGGCAGTGCGGTTCCACTTCTTTCCGCAAAGTTGAGCTTGAGAGTGGAAAAGTGCTGCGGAAACTGGATTTTGCAAGAAAATATTTCGGTGAGGGTTCCGTCTTTTTCGGCGATCGTATGTACATGCTCACCTGGACTAACAATGTAGCGTTTGTTTACGATGCCGCGAGCTTGAAGCATATCAAGACTTGTGCTTACCCACGGGAGGGATGGGGTCTGACCACAGACGGAAAGAGCCTCATCGCGTCCGACGGCTCGGCATATTTGTACTACATGGATGCAGACTTGAGAGTCCAGAGAAAATTAAAAGTTACCATGAATGACCGTCCGTTGCGCCTTTTGAATGAGCTGGAGTGGATAGACGGACGTATTTGGGCCAACGTTTACACAACGGATATGATAGTAATCATCAATCCTTCATCCGGAAAGGTGGAAGGGGTGATCGATTGCAGCGGATTGTTGCCTCAAAACCTCAGGAACAGGGATACGGATGTGCTGAACGGCATAGCGGTCAAAGACGGACGTATTTTTGTTACCGGGAAAAACTGGCCCCGCCTGTATGAAATTCGTCTTGTAGAAAAATAATGCTATATTTGCAAAATATAATTACTTAAATATCTCTTTGTTATGAGTGACACAATCATTCCTGAAAAGACCCAGGAGGTCGTTTCAGACGTAGAAAACCAGAAGGTTGCTATTTCAGAAGAACCAATTGCTGAGGCTGTAGCCGATGAGGCGGAAGTTGCTCCTGCAGCAGTAGCTACAGGTCAGGAGGAAGCTCCGGCTGCAGAGGAAGCGCCCGCCGCCGAGGCTCCCGGGACCGCAGACGCCGAAGTGGAGTCAGCAGCTGTTCCCGAACCTGCAGAGCCGTCCGAAGCGGAAGTCTCCGGAGATGCAGACAAGAAAACCGGACTTGACGAAGTAAAAGAGAAGGTAGAAAATCTTGCCGACAAGTCGTTGGCAGAGTTGTCCGATTTGTTCCGCAACCTGAAGGAAAGCGCAGACAGTATGCTTCGTTCAAAGGAAGCCGAAAACATAAAATCCGCATTCTACAAGCTTTTGGGCAAACTCAAAAGCGAGAATCCTGAGGCTGAAAATTCCCTGTCCAATCCTTTTGAAGCAGTGGAGGAGAATTTCAAGGCCGTCTATGCCGATTACAAGAAGGAGAGGGCAGAGTTCAACCGGGAGCAAGATGCGAAGCGGGAAGCTAACCTTGTCGCAAAGAAAGCCATCATTGAGGAACTGAAGGCTATGGTGGAGAACAGCGAAGACGCCAGCGCGTCTTTCCCAGCCTTCCGGGAACTCCAGAACCGCTGGAGGGAGGCCGGTCCCGTACCTGTTACCGCGTACAGGGATATCAATGACACCTATCAGTTCTACGTGGAGAAATTCTACGATATGGTGAAAATCAGCCGAGATCTCCGGGACCTCGATTTCCAGAAGAATCTCGAAGCCAAGGAGAAGTTCTGCGAAGCTGCTGAGAAATTGGCGGAGAACGAGAACGTGGTGAATGCTTTCCATGAATTGCAGAAACTGCACGAACAATGGAAAGAGTTCGGTCCCGTGGCTAAAGAGAAGAGAGACGATATCTGGAACCGTTTCAAGGCGGCTACCGCCGTCATCAACAAGCGGTATCAAGCTCATTTCGAGAGCCAGAAAGAAGAGCAGGTTGCAAATCTTGCCGCAAAGCAGGAGCTATGCGAGCAAGTGGAGGCAATTGCAGCTAAAGAGATCAATTCTTCCAGCGAATGGAACGAGCTTTCCCGTCAGATTGAAGAAATACAGGCCAAGTGGCGTACTATCGGTTTTGCCACCCGTAAGGAGAACCAGAAGATATACGATCGTTTCCGTGCTGCCTGTGACCAGTTCTATGGCCGCAAACGCGATTATTATTCTGAGTTTAAAGACTCGATGAATGCCAATCTGGACAAGAAGATGGCAATAATCGAGAAGGCGGAGGCCCTTAAGTCCAGCACCGAATGGAAAAAGGCTACGGATCAGTTCATCGAGCTCCAGAAACAGTGGAAGGAAATCGGTGCCGTGCCCCGCAAGAAGAGCGAACAGATTTGGAAACGTTTCCGCGCCGCCTGCGACGAATTCTTCGCGGAGCGCGACAAGAATGCAAAGCCTGAAAATGACTTCTACGGCAATCTGAAGGCCAAGAAGAAGATTATTGAGGAAATTGAGGCTTACACTCCTTCAGACGAGGATGCAAATGCCGAGGCTCTGCGGAACTTCAACGCCCGCTGGCAGGAAATCGGACATGTTCCGTTCAAGGAGAAGGATGCCGTGAATGCCGCATTCCGCGCTGCCATCAAGGCAAAGTTCCCCTTCGGCCAATCATCCCAACGTCCTGCCGGAAGGCCTGTGCGGGCACCCCGTTCTGAAAAGGAGATGCTGATGGACAAATACCGTTCCCTGCAGCAGGATGTCACAACTTATGAGAACAACATTGGTTTCTTCTCAGCGTCCAAGAATTCCGAGCCTCTCATCAAGCAGATGCAGGAACGCATCGAGCAGGCGAAAGCCGAGTTGAAAGAGCTGGAGGAAAAGATACGTCAATCTGAGGAGGACGCTTAATGGATAAAAACACAATTATCGGATTCGTACTGATCGCCCTGATACTTTTCGGATTCACTTTCTTTGAATCCAGCCAGGCCCGCAAGAGAGCGGAGGCACAGCGGCAATTAGATTCGATAGCTCTTGCAAATATGCCCGTGGACTCTGTTGCCACGGGCGTTTCTGCCGAAATACCTTCGGACTCCCAGTCCGGTTCCGAGGCTGTACAATCCATCTACGCTGATGCTATGCTGGAGTCTGCTTATCAGGCGGAAGGGGAGATTGTAAGTCTGGAGAATAATCTGGTTAAGCTTGACTTTACTACCAAAGGTGCACAACCTTACAGTGCTCAGCTGAAGCAGTACTCCAGCTATGGCGGGGGAGAGCTCATGCTTTTCAATGC
The DNA here is from genome assembly GCA_946414935.1 of uncultured Bacteroidales bacterium. GTDB lineage: Bacteria > Bacteroidota > Bacteroidia > Bacteroidales > UBA932 > Cryptobacteroides. The sequence goes on along the minus strand of CAMKQN010000018.1, from coordinate 21,002 downwards.
CGGAAAAGCAGAGTACGCTGTCAGTATTTATGCCGGCCAGTATATCCGTACAACCGACTTCAATTTCACTCTTGCGGAGCGCAGTGATTCAGTTCTTGTATTCCGTCTCCCTTTCCAGGGCGGAGGTTATATCGAGCAAAAATATGTCTTGCAGAGTGACGGGTACAAAGTGGACAATCTCCTGTCTTTTGTGGGGATGGACAATGTGATTCCCCGCAATGTCGGATCCTACGACATAGATTTCAAGGTGACCGTTCCCCGTCTGGAAAAGGGTTACAAGAACGAATCCCAGTATTCTAAACTTGACTATTATTTCGACGGAGAGAAGAAGCCGGCTGAAATCGGCCGCGGCCGCAATGCCTCCAAAAGCATAAGTTCGAGGCTGAGCTGGTTTGCTTTCCAGCAGCAGTTCTTCTCTGCGATAATGTGCGCTCCCCAGGAGTTTGCCAACGGTGAAGTCTCCGTGAAGTTTATCCCGGAAGCTGATCCTTCGCACGATTTGATGGAGTGCAGCGCAAAGATGCGGGCCGATTTCCGTCCGGCCCAAACGGTGTCCGTCCCTTATGAGTTCTATTTTGGCCCTAACCATTTCCGTACGCTTAAGTCGTACAACAGGAAATACGAGAAGATTATCCCTCTGGGTGGCTCTCTGGTAGGATGGTTCACTCGTTTCGCCATCATTCCTATGTTTAACTTCTTCAGCCGTTTCATCAGCAACTTCGGTCTTATAATCCTGCTGATGACTCTGGTTATCAAGACAGTGGTTTTCCCGCTTACCTACAAGTCTTTCTCTTCTTCCGCCAAGATGCAGGTGTTGAAACCGGAAATCGAGAAGATTAATGCAAGGTACCCCAGGCAGGAAGATGCTATGAAAAAGCAGCAGGCAACAATGGACTTGTACAGGCGCGCCGGGGTGAACACTATGGGTGGATGCCTGCCGACTTTGCTTACGTTCCCTATTTTGTGGGCAATGTTCCGCTTTTTCCCTGCATCCATTGAACTTCGTCAGCAGCCTTTCTTGTGGTGCGATGACCTCAGCGCGTACGACTCGATTCTGGATTATGGTTTCCGCATTCCCCTGATTGGAGACCACCTTTCCTTGTTCGCCCTTCTCATGGCCGTGGTGATGTGGCTGTACGCCAAGATGACCACTGCCAACCAGACAGCATCCAACGATCCTACTGCCTCTTCCATGGAGTTCATGCAGGTCTGGCTGATGCCGATAATGATGGTTTTCATCTGCAACAACCTGTCTGCGGCATTGAGTTACTACTACCTCCTGTCACAGTTGATAGCCATAGTACAGACTTGGGTGATACGCAAATTCTTTGTCCATCCCGAGCAGATTATGGCAAGACTTAAAGCTACCGAAGGGAAACCGGTCCCCAAGTCAAAATGGCAACAGCGTCTTGAGGCAGCGCAGAAAATGCAGGAACAGCAGATGCGGGAACAGCAAAAAAAACGTAGATAATTAATAATGGCCTATATGCACTACATTGAACCAAACACAATGGTGGCTGTTTTAGAAGAAGCTGATATGATTGCCTTCAGCTTCTCCGACGGCCAGCCTATTGTAGGTCCTGCCAGTATTTCCGAGCCTGAGGAGGGGTTGTTTCTGTATGAATAAGATCCGCTTGTTCCTGGCCGTGCTGGCCTTGGCCGTCATAGGCTCTTGCTCCACCCGCATAGAATTGGTCCCCCAGGAAGCAGAGTTTACTGATGTGCCTGACATTCCGTTTATTACGGCTATACTTCAGGCTGACGAAGCCGCTACCAAGACTGCTTTTGAATTCCCGGATTGGAGGATGAAGGTAAGCTGGACTGCCGGTGACGCCATTTCAATCACCCCCGGGGACGGTATGACTTTCTGGCAGGCCGGCGAATATACCCTTCCTGACGGAGGCGGAACCAGCGCGGACTTTGTGCAAACCCGTGCAGTAGGCGGAACATCTGAAACTTATGTAGCGTTTTATCCCGCAGACAAGGTAAAGAGCTATCCGGAACTAACCCATTGTTTCTTTACGGGACAGATACAGCACAAAGCTGACCCTATGGCTCATCTTGCCGATTACTTCTTCATGTGTAAGGAAGTAAGCGACTACAGCGTGGTGGATTTCAGTGATGCACATAAGAGTTCATGCATGCGTGTCAACGTGAGCGGCAACACTTTCCGTAACCCGAAGAAGATTACCGTGAAGATAGGCGGCAAAGGAAAGTTCAAACTCAATGCGTCCGCTCCCGGGGCGCCTAATTGGTGGTATATCGGGCATGAGCCCGAAGACATACATACCAGCAGTGAGATCTCCGTCGGACTGGATGGATATGGAGTAGAGACCGATGTCGTGGCCTGGATTGCAATGGACATGCAAGATGTGCAGATTTATGCCGGCGACTATGTAATTGTACTGGTGGAGTGCGATGACTGTGTATGGCGTCACAAATTCCTCGTCGATGCCGACATGACTCTTACCGGAGGCAAGTGTCACACTCTTACCGTCGACAGCGGCTGGGAGCCCAGTCCTGCCGATTATACCCAGTACGGGTATGACGGGGAGGTGGTAACCCTTCAGGAAAACAATAAGGGGCTGGACCTCGTGATAATGGGAGACGGTTTTATAGCCGAAGACTTTGACGGCGGGGACAACAGCGTGTATATGAGCATAATGCGTAACGCCGCCGAACAGTTCTTCAAAGTCCCTCCTTACGATTACCTGAAGCCTTTCTTCAATGTGTATATAGTCAAGGCCGTTTCTCCCGAGAGGACAAACGCTGAAACTACGGGGATGAACGGAGCCCGGAATACGGGCAGCGAAACCAAATTCAGCGTGAGCTTCGTGCCCAACAGCACCTCGGTAAGCGGAGACAATACCATGGTATTTGAATATGCCTCCAGGGCCCTGGAACCGGATGATGATGGTAAACGGCTTGCTAATGCTACGATGATCGTGATTGCCAACCAGCCATGCCGTTCAGGCACCTGCTATAGCGGATGGGGAGGCGATGCGTACAATGTGGATTACGGCTTGGCTTATTCTATTGCATATATGGGCTTGGGCAAGAATACGGAGGAAGGCAACCAGTTGGTACGCCATGAGGCCGGCGGTCATGGTTTTGGCAAGCTGGCGGACGAATATACCGGCTACAGCCTTACCAATACCGGTCCCTGGAATACTCTGGCCCAGTATCATCCTATGGGGTTCTCAAGGAATGTGGACCGATATGTGGATGAACGCAATCATGCCGCTCTCGGAGACAGTTATCCGGTTACGACTGCCGGAAACGTGTATTGGGCCGACCTGTTCGGCACCGTCAACAATTACGAGCAGACCGAGAGTCTGGGCGTATTTGAAGGCGGAATGGTATATAACAATGGCATTTGCCGTCCGACAGAAAACCCTTCATGCAGTATTATGAATGCCAATACCGGCATTTTCAATGCTCCAAGCCGCCGCCAGATTCTGTACAGGGCCAAGTGCCTGATGGGGACCAATGAAGGCAGCTGGGGCAGTGCCGAGGAACTGGCTGCTTTCCTGGCCTGGGATGCCGAACATTTCCAGCCCAATGTGTCGGATTACCTTCCTGCCAGAGCACCGGGGAAGAGGCCTAACAGCGTGGAACAGTATGCCATGCCTTTTGCTCCTCCCGTAATGGTTTACGGACGTTGGGAAGGCAAACGTTTTATCCCGATTGAGAATGAGCATAACTGATAATATTCAGGCTCTCCATAAGGAACTGCCATCAGGTGTAAAACTGGTGGCAGTTTCCAAATTTCATCCGGTAGAAGCGATTGAAGAAGCTCTGGGAGCCGGGCAGACTGTTTTCGGAGAGAACCGGCCGCAAGAGTTCGAAAAGAAAGTAAAAGCTCTTCATGGCCGTGGTATCGAGTGGCATTTTATAGGTCACCTTCAGACAAACAAGTTAAAGATGGTGCTGCCTTATGCCGATTTGGTGCAGTCTGTGGATTCTTGTCATTTGTTGGAGGCTATCAACGGCTGGGGTGCCCAAAACGGGCGGCGCATACCCGTGTTGCTTGAGCTGCATATAGCTGCGGAGCAGACTAAGAGCGGTTTTTATGAGGAAGAGATACTGGATTTGATGTTCAGGGCGGATGCTTTCAAAAACGTCCGTTTCTGCGGCCTTATGGGGATGGCTACCAATACTGATGCCGAGGAAGATATACGCGCCGATTTCGGCCGTATAAGGGCCTTTATGGATTATATTCAGGACTTGTTCCCGGAGTATGAGGATTTCCGTGAACTTTCGATAGGTATGTCGGGCGACTGGCGCATAGCTTTGGAATATGGTGCCACCATCGTACGCATCGGCACGGCGATATTCGGAGAACGGGAGTATTAAAGTGCGTCTTCCGGGCTGAAGCACTTGCGAAGCCTGTCTTTGTCGGAAATAATCATCCGGTCTTTCGGGATGCCCCAGTTGATGCCCAGCCGGGGATCGGCGAGTTGTATGCCTGAATCTGATTCAGGGTGGTAAAACTCATCGCATTTATACTGGAAAACGGCTTTTTCGCTAAGCACGGAGAACCCATGTGCGAAGCCTTTAGGTATGTATAGCATACGATGATTGTCACCGCTCAATTCAATTCTCATATATTGAAGGAATGTAGGGGAGTCTTTCCTCAGGTCAACGGCTACATCCAGGATTGTTCCGAGAACACAGCGCACAAGCTTGGCCTGGGTATAAGGGGGCTTCTGAAAATGTAGGCCTCGGACAACTCCGTAAGACGAGCAGCTTTCATTATCTTGTACAAATTGCACCCGGCCCACGGCGGCTTCGAAATCCCGCTGGGAAAAAGATTCAAAAAAGTATCCCCGTGAATCCGTGAATACTTTCGGCTCTATTATGAGCAAGCCTTCGATATCAGTTTTGATAACATTCATTTCTCTTTGGTATAATACTTTGGCCAGCAGGCTTGAAGGTAGGCTTTCAACTTGTCTTCCTGTGCATTAGGCTGGGGTGCGTAGAAAGCCCGGCCTTTAAGTCCCTCCGGCATGAATTCCTGATCTACGAAGTGTCCTTCGAAATCGTGAGCGTACAGATAGCCGTCAGAATAGCCCAGTTCCTTCATCAGGGAGGTAGGTGCATTGCGCAAGTATAGCGGCACCGGCGCCATCTTGTCCTCATCAACTGCTGCAAGAGCCCCCTCAATCGCCATATACGCTGAATTGCTTTTGGGAGAAGAGGCAAGGTACACGGCACATTCGCTAAGAGGAATCCTGGCCTCCGGCATTCCGATGGAATGTACGATGCGGAAAGTGGCGTCTGCAAGCAGAAGTGCGTTGGGGTTTGCAAGTCCGATGTCTTCGGCGGCAAGTATGCATAGCCTGCGTGCGATAAAGAGGGGGTCTTCACCGCCGGCAAGCATTCTGGCCATCCAATAGACCGCGGCGTTGGGGTCCGAGCCCCTGACAGACTTGATGAACGCGGAAATGATGTCGTAGTGCATTTCGCCACCCTTGTCGTAAATGGCCAGGTTTTCCTGCAGGCAGGAACTCACGCTCTGGTTGTCGATGATAATTGAACCACCCTTTCCTACTGGTGTAGCTTCAACTACTATTTCCAGTATATTCAGTAACTTACGGGCATCTCCGCCGCTGTGCCGGAGAAGTGCGGCATCCTCTTTAAGGACTATTTTGCGCCGCTTAAGTTCCGTATCAGTAGTAAGGGCACGTTCCAGCAGCCGCTTCAGGTCTGCCGCTTCCAGAGATTTGAGTACGAAAACCTGGCAACGGGACAGTAGGGGAGTGATGACCTCGAAAGACGGGTTCTCCGTGGTGGCGCCTATCAGCACTACGGTTCCCGATTCTACTGCCCCCAAGAGGGCGTCTTGCTGGGCTTTGTTAAAACGGTGAATCTCGTCGATGAACAGCACCGGAGCAGCCGCAGATGAGAATAGAGACTTGTTTTTGGCCTTGTCTATCACGTCGCGCACATCCTTTACTCCAGAACTCACTGCTGAAAGAGTATAGAATTCGCGGTCGAGGGTGTGTGCGATGATACTGGCCAGGGTCGTCTTCCCGACTCCGGGAGGCCCCCACAAGATAAACGAAGACAGGTTCCCGCTGTCAATCATGTTGCGTAGTATGCAGCCGGGACCCACCAGATGGCTTTGGCCTACATATTCCGACAAATCCCGCGGCCGCATTCTTTCAGGAAGCGGTACAGAAGGAAAACTGGCGGAATCTTCAGGACGCATAAATCTATTTCTCGAGAGCTTTGATATAAGAACGGCGGCGCTTTACACATTCATGTTCGAAGTCTTTCCACTGCCCCTGATTCTTCAGGTTGTCTTCCAGCACGGCATTGGTTTCGGCCCACTTCACTCCCCATTTATGGAACTTCTCGAAGAGGTCGGCAAACAGCAGGGAATTGATGCCTGTGTTCTGGTAATCCGGGCGCACTCCCACCAGCAGCATCTCTACGCCTTCTTCGTGCTTGAGGAACATTGACTTTACCAGAGGCCACCAGCCGAAGGGGAAAAGCTTGCCGCGGTTCTTCTGGAGCGCCCTGGCAATGGATGGCATGGTAATACCGAATGCAACCAACTCATTCTTGTCGTTCTCGACCATGGATAAATACCTTAAGTCTAATATACTCAAGTAGAAATCAAGGTATTTTTTAGCCATTTCATCTGGCAGGACTGTAAAGTTGTAGAGGTCTTTGTAGCACTCGTTGATGAGTTTGAAAACCTTCAGCCCGTAGTTCTCCTCACGGATGATTTTCCGTGTCAGAGGCCGCATGTGAACGTTGCACCGCTGCTGGATAATCTTGGAAATACGAGTGAGGCGGTCTGGCAGTTCTTCAGGGATAAATACCTTATATTCGATCCAGTCCGTATCCTTGGAGAAACCCATTTTCTCCATGTGCTCATTGTAATAAGGATAGTTGTATATGAGAGCCATGGTGCTGAGCCTGTCGTAACCGCTGATGAGCATGCCCTCCGGGTCGAAATCGGTGAAACCGAGTGGTCCGACCACAGACTCCATTCCATATTCCCGGCCAAATTCATATACCTTGTCCATCAGCGCAGAAGAGACTTCCGCATCATCGACAAAGTCATACCACCCGAAGCGTACTTCTTTATGGTTCCATTGTTGGTTCGCCTTGAAGTTTACGATAGCTGCGACTCTCCCGGCCGGCTTTCCGTCCTTGTATGCGATATAGAGAGCGGATTTGCAAAACTCTTGTGCTGCGCCTTTCTCCTGATCCAGCGTATCCATCTGGTCAAATACAAGGGGCGGTATGTAATAAGGGTTATTTTTATATAGGATTTCAGGGAAATTCACAAACTGCCGGAGTTCTTTCCGAGTCTGAACTTTTTTTATTTCAACAGCCATAAGTTAACGCGGTTTTAGATTGCTAAGATAGCTTTTTTATTGCAAATATTCAAAGTTTTCTCTACCTTCGTAATGTGCAACGTGTCTATCATAAAATCCTCTTTCTGTGCCTGTCGGTGGCTTTTTCCTTGCCTCTTGCGTCCCAGGAAGCCGGTTTTTTTAATTCGCCGAAGGGCTTGGGGGCACAGTTGCGCTTTTCTGAACGGGAGGGGATATTCCATTCGGTCACCGCGTTTGTCGATATATACGGCGTCCCTACCGGGCGCTGCCTTTATCCCGGGTTCCGTATGAATGTTTCAAGGCAATATGTGCTGCAGCAACTGGATAAGAACGACTTTGAAATGGTCTTTTACATCGGCCCCGGCATATCCGCAGGCTATGTTCATGACCATGATAAGGGGCGGTGGTTCGACTTTACTTCCCTGGTTGGAGGCAACAGCGGCTTTATGCTGGCCTTGAGCGCTGATGCAGGCTGCCGTTTCGACTTCGGAAAGAGAATCGCTATGGACCTTTCTTTTGCCCTCGACGCCGGCATCCACATGCGCCGGAACGAAAACGAGAAGACCTACAATGCCACCAGCTTGAGCATCTATAACAATGGATTGCTGCAATTGTGGTATCCCCAGCTGACTTTTTTGTTCAAACTGTGATGAGAAAGCTGTTCCTGGTCGTCTTTTTGCTGATGCAGGCTGCTTTGCTCCGGGCATGGCAGCCCCGAATAAGTTACGGACTGGAATGGGGCTATACTGCGACCATCCTTAAAACCAGCCAGCACAACTTTATATGCAATGAGGGCTACCGTATAGTGAATGATTCAGCCGCAGGCTGTTTCTACAGCAACGGGGCAGTGATGGCCTTCGGCGGGGTGGACCTGTTTGACAAATGGAACATTTCTTTGGGCTCGGGTCTCCTGGGGGTTTATTCAAGACGCTGGATAGTACCTGTGGAACTAAGAGGGAAGTGGTGTCCGTCAGGCTTGCACTCCGATGGTTTCGTCTTCCAAGCCGCCGCTGCACTGACTTTTCCTACATCATCCCTGCACGAATCCGGAATGCGTGCGTTGGCGGGTTTCGGATACCGTTTTTCGATATACCGCTCCATTTCGGTAGATCTGTTGGTCTCGTGGAACTTTACCTTGGACCATGAGGGAATTACAGATCCGGATACAAAAAACCCGGTACCCCGCTGGATGATTACGACAAACACCACGGAGTACCAGGGGGTCAATTTATCTGTTGCGCTGAATTTTTAGAGCGCTGCGACTTTGGCTATTATCTCTTCTGCAGGAAGCTCCGGACTGAGTACCAGATCTGGCTGTTTTAGTATGTAACCTTTTGAGAATGATGCTAATGCACCACCTCCGGTACAATTCAGCATTATGCACTCATCCTTATGTACGGTTCCGTTGTTGACGGCTTGAGCCAACGCTGAAACAGCTACGCACGCGGCGGGCAGCAGGTCATATCCCTCGGTGTTCCGGAATTGCAGCAACCAATACATTATATCATCGTTGCTGGCGAGGAAAACGTCACCGCGGCTCATAAGCAGTACATCGTACAGGCCACCTGCAATACTGTAAGGCGGCTTGCGGTTGGACAAAACCTTGGCGAGAATGACCTCGGCTTGCCTGCGTCCCAGCTCAGGCGTGATGTCGGCAAGTTGTCTGGAACAAGCTTTCCAGGAATCGTACAGCAGGGTGAATGGGGAGTTCTGGGCTACATATACCCGCATGTTGTTCTCTCCGAAGCGGCCGTCGGCGGCCAGCCTTTCGGCATTTTCCCAGGCCGCGATAGCACCGGTGCCCGAGCCTACGGCCTGGAAATATGCGTCTGGAATTCGGCCGGCCTTCTCCGCGAAACTGAGAATGGTGGTTCCCATACCGTCGCGGCGGGCAATGTTCTTTGCGCCTCCTTCCAGGAAGTACCTTGGATCCCTGGCCAGCTTCTCGCCCAGGGTGATAGCGTCGTAATAATCACAACCGTGGGGAACTGCAATAACTTTAACGCACCTGCTGAGTTTCCTATGGAACCAAAGGTCGTGTGTATTATCCTCGGGAATACAAATAACTACCGGAATATCATTGTCTGAACATACTTGTGCGAACGCTCTTGCGGTGTTGCCTGCAGACTGTACAATGAGCGTGCGTTTCTCTTTCTTGTCTATCCTGGCGCATACGGAAAACGCTTCCGTCTCTTTAAAGGAGCAGGTCTGCATCTTAGCTCCTATCTTAGGGTTGTATCCGCTGAACGTGATGTACAAGTTGTTCAGGCCGAGATACTTGGCAAGTCCTTTGGATTTATAGGTGACCGGGGCGCAGGAATTCTTCAAAGTCCGCTTTACAGGCATCCAGTCGGCATATCTGTATATGCCTTTCAGTTCCTTCCTCGGGTTGAACTGAGAAGATGCATAGACGGCCCTCACCAGGGACGGATCGCTACATTCAGGGTCGCCGAGAGTCCATCCGGCATCATCGAAAATCCTTCCTGTCTTAACGTTCTCCAGACGGTACTCGGTAGGCTTGAATTTTGTCAATTGCATATCAGAGTTTAATAAATAACCAAATATAGTACGCGATGAACGTAAGTACGAACACGGCACCTTCATAGCGGTCTATCTTGTTCTTCACGAAGGTGTAAGAACTAAGCCACACAAGAATAATGCTCAGCAGCAATACAAGCACATCTACTAAATTCAGCCCGGAGAAGGATATCGGCCGGATAACCGCAGATGTGCCAAGTATCAGCAATATGTTGAAAATGTTCGATCCCAGGATGTTGCCCAAGGCAAGCTGCCCTTTTTTCTTGATTGCTGCAACGATGCAGGCGGCCAATTCCGGCATGGAAGTACCGCCGGCAAGCAGGGTGATTGCAATGAACTTGTCGCTGACGCCCAGAGCTTTGGCAATGTTTACAGCATTGTCCACGAAGAGCTGGCCACCGAAAATAAGTGCGGCTATGCCTCCGGCAGAAAGGAGGATAGCCAGCCAAAGAGCAGATGTCTTTCCAGCCTTTTCTTCCTCTTCCTTAATTCCTTCATCGTGCTTGAAGCACCAAAAGATGTAGATACCGAACAGTAGCAGGAAAACAATGCCTTCTATGCGTGAAAGGCCATCTGCCAGCCCAAGATTCAGCAGGGTCTTGCTCATTCCGCAGAAGACCAGCAGGAAGGTGACCAGCAAAGTGACTGGTATATCCCGGCGCTTGTTGTTACGGGTAATGGCAATTGGCATAATTAGGGCAGTCAGGCCCAGAATCAACAGCGTGTTGAAAACGTTGGACCCTATGACATTGCCGACAGCTATGTCCGAAATACCTTCCACGGCCCCGGTAACACTGACGACCAATTCGGGGCAGGAAGTGCCGAATCCAACGATAGTGAGCCCTATTACGAATTCACTAATCTTTAATTTCCGGGCTATAGACGAAGCCCCGTCAACCAGCCAGTCGGCACCGAAAACTACAAGCAAGAGACCGGCGGCCAGCAATAAAAGAGTACTCAGCATAATTCCAACAAGCAAATATTTTCTACATGCTGTGTATGGGGGAACATATCAACAGCTTGCACGGCAGTTATCTTGTACATTTCTGTCATGAGTGCGATATCCCTGGCTTGCGATGCCGGGTTGCAACTCACGTAAACTATACGTTTTGGAGCTGCCTTCAGTATGGTTTTTACAACGTCGGGGTGCATTCCGGCCCGGGGAGGGTCTATGATCATCACGTCAGGGTACCCTTGCTCCTTGATGAAGTCTTCGGTGAGAATATCCTTCATATCGCCGGCGAAAAAAGTGCAATTTGAGATTCCGTTGGCGGAAGCGTTCAGCCGGGCATCCTCAATAGCTTCCGGAACATACTCAATACCAATGACTTTCGAGGCTTTTGAGCTAACAAACTGAGCTATAGTTCCGGTACCGGTATAAAGATCGTATACAATTTCATTCCCGCTTAAACCTGCAAATTCTCGGGCCTTCCTGTACAGTTGCAAAGCCTGGCCGGTATTGGTCTGGTAGAAAGACTTCGGTCCTATCTTGAACCTAAGGCCTTCCATCGTTTCATATATGGCGTCGGCACCGGAGTACAGGATGCAAGACTGGTCGGAGATGCTGTCGTTCACTTTCGTGTTCACTACATAGTACAGGGAGCTGATTTCCGGAAAACGTATTCTGATAGCTTCCATCATCGGCTGAATGGCAGGGGAGTCCTCACCGAAGCAGACTATAAGCATTACCTGTCCATCGTCCGTAGTGCGGATGAAGATATTTCGCAAGAACCCGTAATTGTCCCGTATGTTATAGAAACTCAGATGGTTACGTAATGTGTAATCCTTGATGAACAGACGAATGGCGTTGGACGGCTCAGGCTGAAGCCAGCAATGATTAATGTCCAGAACTTTGTCAAAGTACTTTCCGACATGGAATCCAAGTCCGGACTTTTCGGCTTCGCTCATGCCATCAGGATCTTCTCCAGGAAGTATCCATCTTTTACATGACGCGCTGAATTCCAATTTGTTACGATATAATATAGTCTTTTCTGAGCCAATGATAGGGGAGAATTCGGGTACTTGAAGGTGCCCTATTCTGGTAAGCTGATCGTAAACTTGCCGCTGCTTGGCATTGAGTTGTATATCATAAGGCAAGGGTTGCCATCTGCAACCGCCGCACACCCCGAAATGTTCGCAAAAAGGCTCAAGTCTTTCCGGAGACGGTTTTTTAATGTTTATAACTCTGCCTTCCAGAAAACTCTTTTTCTTTCGGGTCACCTGAACATCCACAACATCTCCCGGTACAGCGAACTCTACGAACAGGACCCGGGCTGGTCCTGAAGTATCGTCTCCAGGCAAATATACGTGGGAAACCGCTTTTCCTTCAGCTGCTACGTTTTCAATAATAACGTCAGTGAGGGAGAGGTCAAGTTTCCGTTTAGTTAACATAATATAAATTGTGTAACAAGAGTGATTTTATATGGTTTCCACAGGATTGCCATAGATATGCAGGAAAATATCCTTGAGTTCGTCGTGGTTCAGGCGGCGTTCCAACTTGGACAACTTATGCTCAACGTATTTTTTGAATATCTCCAGTTCTGCCGGCAGGTACTTGTCTCCAAGATATTTGCTGCTGCCGTTCATCAAGTCATTGGCCATATAATTGGTCTTCCATAATTTGTATCCAGCGTGGATACGGTTGTCGAGTATTCCTCTCAGGGCCTGGTACCTGTCGTTTCCGCACTGGCTGGCCGCGTCCGCGATTTCTTCTGCGGACAATGGTTTACCGACGCTGAGGTGGATATGCCCTTTTTTCTGACCTATTCCGGTAAGAATGCTGTGGAGGTCTTCGTTTTTCTTTTTAACGTAAGGTGCGTCGCGGCTGAGCAAAAGTTCCCGCGCTTTGCGGCTGTCACAGGGCTCATATTCATATGAAATGCTCATCGGCACAATATTAAGTTCCTTGAAATTCTCTTCAAAGTCACCGGTGCCGCTCATGTCGAACATTTTCAGGAGACCTTGTTCGGTTTTGTCTATACCGTTCTTTGAACGGCCTTCTTTCTGCGCTATCCAGATGGAAGATTTCCCGGACGTAATGGACAGCCTGATATATTTGGACAAAGTCTGTGAGTTCAGATACATTTGCCGGGCGCTGATTCCTCGTATGACTTTAATCATGCGGTTGGATTTCATCAGGTCCTCTATCAGCTTGCTGGATAACAAGTTACTTCCGACGCAAAGCTCGGCCATGGGGTAACCTGAGGCGTTCATGGCATATAGAATCAGCGCAGGATCGAGAACTATGTCCCGGTGATTGGAAACCGCCAGGAATTTTCCGTCGACTTTGCTCAGGTTTTCCATCCCGCTGAACGTGAATCCTTCAGAGGTACGGGCAAGGATAGCGCTGATCACACCAATCATCACCACCTTCTGGAACTCGTCTATGCTGTGGACCTCCCTGAGCAGTTCCGCCATCGTATCGGTTTTCTGCCTAGGAAACAAATATTTGGAAATAGTCGGCAACGCCGGATGATGCGAAACGCGTCTCAAGGCCTCTACCGCTTCCTCGTCACTATACGGGCGAATGTCTTCGAATTCAGATAAGTCTACCATTGCCAATAAGTATTACGTCAACAGACAAAGATACTGAATTATCTTCGGAATAACAACGAAGAATCTCCGTAACTGAGGAATCTGAATCCGTGCTCCAGGGCATAGTCGTATATACGCTTCCAGTCTCCGTTTACAAATGCGCTGATAAGCAGCAGCAATGTACTTTGGGGCTGATGAAAGTTGGTCACCATCAGATCCACAAGGCGGAAGCGGAATCCGGGGACAATAATGATGCGAGTACCTAGTTTCAGGCTGTCAGAGCCACTCCGGTCGAGGTAGGAAATCAGCGCGTTCATAGCTTCTGCTGTACTGTATGGCCAATCTCTTGTGTAAGGTTCCCACTGAGCTACATCCTCGGGGCTTCCCTTCTCAATGCAAGCGGCGCCTGCATAATAAAGAGATTCCAAGGTCCGTACGCTTGTGGTTCCTACTGCAATTACCGGCTTATGGGCACCTGCAAGTTTCTCAAGCAGATTCCGGCTTACCACGAACGGTTCCCTGTGCATCTGATGCTCAGCCACATTGCTGCTTTTGACCGGAAGGAAAGTTCCCGCCCCTACATGGAGGCATACTTTTTCTATTTCTATGCCCCTGCCTGCGATATCTTCAATGGTCTCAGGCGTGAAATGGAGGCCCGCGGTAGGTGCCGCTACGGATCCTCTTATTCTGGCGTAGGTGGTCTGATAACGTTGCAAATCTATGTCCTCGGTGTCTCTGTTCAGATATGGCGGAATAGGGACTTTTCCGCATAAATCAAGCACGGCGGAGAATGGAAGACCTCCTTCCCAACACAGTTCTACAATACCCGTCTGACCGTTGCGTTCTATCAGCCTCGCCTGGAGCTTTATTTCCGTTAACCGAGGATCCTCGCTGTCATACTCCAGGAGGTCGTCTTTCCAGCGTTTTGCATTACCGATAACGCATTCCCAGCTGCACTTTCCGGTGGCGGCAAAAGCCTCTGAGTATTCAGCGGGCATGTGCGGCTGCAGGCAGAATATTTCAATATGAGCTCCGCTTTGGCGACGGAAAAAAAGCCTTGCAGGCACTACTTTAGTATCGTTAAAAACCATCATGGCGTTTTCCGGAAGAAGCTTAGGCAACTCCCGGAATACTGTATCCGTGCAGTTTCCGTCTTTGTAGATCAGCAATTTTGATGAGTCTCTACATTCAAGAGGATATTTAGCAATTCTATCATCTGGCAGGTTGTAGTTGAAATCTTCTATTCTTAATTCCGGAATCATCGCGTTGTTTCTTTAGCAACGCAAATGTACGCAAATTAAAATTAACAAAATGGACTGAAAATCGCTCTCGTTGGGATTACATTTGTAAATCATCAGCCTGGCGGCTAAGCCGAGTTCAAAATACACATTAACAGCTCCATAAGAAAAATCAATAACAAATTAATGAATCGAACAAATGATTTATAATCAGTTAATTATTTGATTTATATAAATAGATAAATGATATTGAGAAGGTGGATGGGGACACAGTTTTCCGGAAGAGAATGGATTATTTAGTATTAATCATGAATAGAACTACTTTAAAATCAAATAGATATATTTATTTAATTGAACTGTTGGTAAATGCTGTTTTATGGCCTTATACCTCTCCACTCCCCTTCTTTAGAGTCTAACTATAAACTTGCAGTTGTGTTATTAATTATTTACTTTTGTAAAATAAATGAAAGAAAAATGAACAAAAGACTCTTGAAGTTTCTGGAAGCTGAGAATATCAGCCAGTCTCAATTTGCCGACAGCATCGGTGTCGCCCGCGCAAGTGTCTCACACATAATAGCAGGGCGTAATAAACCTGGCTTTGAATTCATAGAGCGTACGGCTTCTAAGTACCCGTCACTGAGTCTTGAATGGCTTGTTACGGGCAAAGGAAGAATGTATAAGGCATCTGACTCCGGATTTTTCGATTCTCAAGCCGATACGGAGCTGTTCCAGGCCAATCCTGAGGAGGTCTCCCCTACTGATAATCAGCACATTACATTTGATGAGACACATTCTTCAAGCCGAATACGCAAAATATCCCGGATAACTGTTTTTTTTGAAGACGGAACTTTTGAAGAATTCAGATAGTCTTAATCCCCTCTTTTTTTTTTAAATTTGTGAGTCGTAAGCCATTGTTATGTACAGTTTGCTAATAAGACCTATTACTCGCAGGATAAAGGATAATGACAAGGCGAGTTCCATTGCCAAAAGCTACTTCAAGTTCGAGGGCATGATACCTGGCGGGCGCCTGCTGAGCAGGTTTATCCATGGAAATCGTCCGGCTGGTCTGGAAAAAGAAGTATTCGGGATAGATTTCTACAATCCGGTTGGCCTGGGAGCCGGGCTGGATATAGACGGTGATTTGTATAACGATCTTAACGACCTGGGCTTTAGCTTCGTTGAAATCGGACCTTTCAAGGAGCACACCGGCATCAGGCATGCTCTGTCCAAGTTACAGGCAGATCCTCCGGACGATATCATTGCCGCTTGCATTGCAGGTGATTACCTGGACACATTCTGTCTGGCCTATGATTTTTGCGACTTCTTTGTAATAGATATTTCGGAGAATCCTGATATGGAGTTGTTTGACGCCATCCTGGATGCGCGTCTTACCTATGAACAGTATAAGCCGCTTGTCGTAAAAATCCCTGAGAACATTGCGTTTGAAGATTTGGACTATATAGTGGATTACTGCAGGATGAACAGTGTGGATGGCATTGAGGCCCGTTCAATAAAGCAAATCAACTACATATCCGAACGCAGTCTCGGACGCCTTCCGATAATAGCGAATTGCCATATAAAGACCCCGGAGCAGGCTGATGCGGCCCTGAAAGCCGGAGCTTCGTTGATTGAAGTCCGAATGGGGCTGGTCCGTGAAGGTCCCAGACTCGTAGGTAAAATCCTTAAACATCTTTCCGGAAAATGACAAACCAAGAAAAAATTGCCGGGCTGCTAAAGGGCAGCGGCTTAACTCTCAGCGTTGCCGAATCTTGTACGGGGGGCCGCATTTCGCACATGATCACCACAATCTCCGGCTCGTCCGAGTATTATCTGGGCTCTGTGACTTCTTATGCCGTCAGCGTCAAGGAGTCTGTACTCGGTGTCCCATCTGCTACAATTGATAACTGCGGATTAGTAAGCTCAGAGGTCGCGGCATCTATGGCTGAAGGGGTTCGAAAGCTTACCGGAAGCACCTTCTCTGTCGCCACTACAGGATTGGCCGAGGGTGGGGACGATCACTATCCGGAAGGTACAGTTTGGATAGGCGCTTCTTTTCCCGGGGGGACTGAAACGCTGATATACCAGTGCTCAGGCTCCAGGAAGGATAATATCAGACGCTTTACCAATGCCGCTTTGAGTTTTTTGTATAAAATAATAAGAAGTTATTTAAATAATTATAAGTCAGGAAATAAAACAAAATAGTTAATGGGGTTAACAAAAATGTTAGCCCCTTTTTTATTTCCTTTTTCAACTAATATTGACTATTTTTGAACGATAGTAATGATAAAATGAGTATTCAAGAACAAAAAATCCGTGAACTCGTGGAACGCCGCTCCGGCGCAAGGCTTGGAGGTGGCCAGAAACGTATAGACGCCCAGCACGCCAAGGGCAAACTCACTGCAAGGGAGAGACTCGCCCGTTTGCTTGATGAAGGCAGTTTCGAAGAGTTCGATATGTTCGTGCAACACCGCTGTACAAATTTCGGGATGGATGCATCGCATCCGGATGGAGATGGAGTAGTTACCGGCCAGGGAACAATCGATGGCCGGCTGGTATTCGTGTTCGCCCAGGATTTCACAGTTAACGGCGGCTCCCTTTCCAAGACTATGGCCGAAAAAATATGCAAGGTTATGGATACTGCCGTGAAGGTGGGGGCTCCCGTAATAGGTTTGAACGATTCCGGCGGCGCCCGCATCCAGGAAGGCATAGATGCACTCGCCGGATATGGAGAAATATTCGAGCGGAATATCCTTGCAAGCGGCGTCGTGCCCCAGATCAGTCTGATAATGGGGCCTTGCGCCGGTGGTGCTGTCTACTCCCCTGCGCTCACCGACTTTACTTTAATGGTAAAGGATACCAGTTACATGTTCCTCACCGGGCCCGCGGTCGTCAAATCTGTGACAGGTGAAGTAGTCACCCAGGATGAACTGGGGGGAGCAAGAGTCCATTCGTCAAAGTCCGGTGTGTCGCATTTTCTTGCTGATTCAGAGGATGATGCGCTTGATAAAGTAAAGAAATTATTGAGCTTCATCCCGCAGAATAACCTGGAAACGGCTCCGGCACGTCCCAGCAATGATCCGGTGGGACGCATGGATGACAAGCTCAATTCCGTTATTCCGGATAATCCCAACAAGGCATACGACATGTACGGTGTTATACGGAGCATAGTTGACGATGGTGATTTTTTCGAAGTTCACAAGGATTTCGCCAAAAATATCATAGTGGGTTTTGCCCACTTAGGCGGACGCAGTGTTGGCGTCGTAGCTAACCAGCCGTCTGTGCTTGCCGGCGTCCTGGACATCAATGCCAGTCGCAAGGGTGCCCGTTTCGTCCGCTTTTGCGACGCGTTCAACATTCCACTGCTCACCTTGGTTGATGTCCCCGGTTTCCTTTGCGGAACCCAGCAGGAATATGGAGCAATAATCACGAACGGTGCAAAATTGCTTTACGCTTATGGTGAAGCTACGGTCCCCAAGGTAACAGTTACCCTTCGCAAGAGCTACGGCGGTGCCCACATAGTGATGAGCTGCAAGCAGTTGCGAGGCGATATCAACTATGCATGGCCCTCTGCCAACATAGCTGTAATGGGGGCTGATGGCGCAGTTGGCGTTTTGTATGGCAAAGAAATAAAGGCGGAGACCGATCCTGCGCGGCAGGCTGCACTTACCGAGGAAAAGAAAAACGAGTACAACGATCTTTTCTGCAATCCTTACCAAGCCGCCCAGAAAGGATACATCGAAGATGTCATTGAGCCAAGGAATACCAGATTCCGGGTAATAAGAGCCTTCCAGGTACTTGAAGGCAAGCGTCATGATCTTCCTGCCAAGAAGCACGACAATTTGCCTCTATGAGAAAGATTGCAGCCATATTTGCAGCTTTCCTGCTGCCTCTCATCTCCGGGGCCCAGAACTTGTCTGACCTTATCATTTCCGAAGCCATGCCGGTAAACAGCTCGTCCGTAACCGACAGTTACGGTGAGCACACTCCCTGGATTGAACTCTTCAATACCTCTCAGGGCACGGTTAATTTTGCCGGCTGTTTTCTTACTGATGATCTTTCGGACCTCACAAAGTGCCAGATTCCCAAAGGGGATATGGCCACCAGGCTCGGGCCGCGCCAAGTTACCTTGCTTTTCGCTTCGGGAGATGCTTCACAAGGCTCATTCTTCTTGAACTTCAGGCTAGTAAAGGGAGCTTCCGTATATCTTGTAAGCAACGACGGACGTACTGTTATAGACAGTATTACCATCCCCGAGGACCTGCCAGACAGTTGCAGCATAGCCAAATTCCCCACGGACAACAAGGAAATGCTGTTCGATGACGTGCACGCCACCGCTCCTTCTCCACGTTCCGTGAACGGCAAACATAACCAGAAAACCAGAGCGCAGATAATCAAGGAGACTGACCCCAGGGGATGGACTCTGTCTATTATTGCTGTGTCTGTCGTTTTCGCTGCTTTGTTGATTCTTTTCCTGCTGTATAGCCTTTCCGGAGGCATTTTTACAGGTAAATTCAAACGAAAAAAACAAAAGCATTCCCCTGCTGACGAAGGAACGGCCGCTGCCATAGCTATGGCCCTTGATTGTTATGCATCAGACGATGATACAGTGGCTGCCGTTGCGATGGCCCTGCATCTATACCGGGATGGCGGAGTTCATGACTTAGAACCAGGTTTCATCACAATACGCCCCACCGGAGGATCCGCATGGAACGACAAGTCCCAAACATTCAGAAAAAAAGTAAACGTTATATGAAAGCTTATAAGTTCAAAATCAACGGTAAAGACTATTCAGTTGAAGTAAACGAAGTCGAGGGCAAGAATGCCCGGGTAAAGGTCAACGGCGTGGATTACGACGTAGAACTAGAGGACGAACTTGTCTCCTCCGCCCCTGTCGCCCCGATAGCCCCCGCTGCTTCCCCGGCATCCGCTACTGCTGCAGCTAAGGAGTCTTCTTCGGCCCCTCTCGCGCCCTCAGCCCCGGCTTCAGGCCCCGGTCATACTGTAAACTCCCCTCTCCCCGGAGTCATCATCAGCATCGACGTCAAGGAGGGACAGCCAGTGAAGGCCGGCCAGAGGGTAGCTGTCCTTGAGGCTATGAAAATGGAAAATGACATTCAGGCAGACTCGGACGGCACCGTCACCGCCATCTTGGTGCAGAAAGGCGATTCTGTCCTGGAAGGCGCTGCAATTCTGAGCATTGCATAATGGAGCACATTTTCGACAGCCTGGTCCAGTTCTGGCAGTTTACTGGATTCGCAAACTGCACATGGCAGCATTTGGCGATGATTGCCATAGGCATCATCTTCATCACCCTGGGCATAGTGAAGGAATGGGAGCCTATGTTGCTGGTGCCCATAGGTTTCGGTATTATTATCGGCAATATTCCCATATTCCCCGGCCTGAATATAGGGGTTTACGAAGACGGTTCCGTATTGAATACCTTATACCAAGGTGTGCGACAGGGCTGGTATCCGCCTCTTATTTTTCTGGGGATAGGAGCTATGACCGATTTTTCAGCATTGATTTCCCAGCCGAGGTTGATGCTGATAGGCGCAGCCGCCCAAATGGGCATATTCGGAGCTTACCTCCTTGCCCTAGCCTTCGGATTCGCTCCAAACGAGGCCGGCGCAATCGGCATAATAGGAGGAGCAGACGGCCCTACTGCCATCTTCCTCAGTTCCAAGCTGGCACCTGACCTTATGGGAGCCATAGCCGTCTGCGCTTATTCCTATATGGCTCTTGTTCCGGTGATACAGAAGCCGGTGATGCTACTGCTTACTACGAAAAAGGAAAGGCTGATCAGGATGCCTAAACCGCGTGAAGTAAGCCAGAAGGAAAAAATAATATTTCCTATCGTAGGTTTTATTTGTACTGCCTTCATAGTCCCGTCCGGCCTGCCTTTGCTGGGTATGCTTTTCTTCGGTAACCTGCTTAAGGAATCAGGCGTGACCAGACGCCTGGCCAATACTGCCGGCGGTCCCCTTATCGACGTGGTTACCACTCTGATAGGCCTTACCGTTGGCGCTTCTACTCAGGCTGACAAGTTCCTTACCGGAAACTCTCTGAAGATATTTGCCCTCGGTCTTGTATCCTTTGTGATAGCAACCACATGCGGTGTGCTTTTCGTGAAAGTCTGGAACCTTTTCCTTAGACCTGAGAGACGAATCAATCCCTTGATAGGCAATGCCGGCGTTTCTGCTGTACCAGACAGTGCCCGTGTATCCGAAGTGGTAGGGCGTGAGGCAGATCCCGACAATCACCTCTTGATGCATGCAATGGCTCCCAATGTTGCAGGCGTAATCGGCTCCGCCGTAGCAGCCGGTATCTTACTTGGTTT
>CAMKQN010000017.1:0-31066 GCA_946414935.1 uncultured Bacteroidales bacterium | reverse complement strand
AATCCTCACCCCGTTCACTCTCACAAGCGGCTTGGGCCGGTCCAGCGTCACAGGAACCATACGGGAGCCGAATCCTGCGGCGAGAATCACTGCGTGTTGTGCAATATAATTCATATCCTGCTTATTCCCCATTCATATACCTCATCTATAACAGGCGTGCTTACACCGTTCTCTTGTGCCAATTCTTTGATCCACCGCAGCCCGAAAGGAAAGTCTTCGGTGAAATAGCGGCTGCCGAAATCTGCCTTCCAACCGCCATCCTCCGCTTTCATGGGGCTCAAAATGGTCCGAAAGGCCGGAATGGAAGAAATCTTTTTGGTCAAGGAAGCCGCATCTGTGCTCTCATAATAGTCAAGAAGGGTCGGAATACTATTGATATTCAACACATTAAGCAATCGGAAAAACTCCGAGTCCATGTCTATCAACTTCTGGGACGCTGCATCAGTCCATTCCTTGTAGAAGAGGATATTGTGGTCGAAAACAAAGTCCTCTTTCCCATGAAACATTGTAAAAAGCCGCCCGGTATGGAGAATGGGATTGGAATTGGTAAGCGACGCTTCATAGAAACTGTCCAGCAGTGAGACCGGAGTCAGGAACAGATCCTGGAGTTCAGCACGGAACGATTCCTTATCGGCTACTCCCTCCACAAACACGGAAAGACTGGACTTGTAACCCAGGAGATTGGCGGTTTTGCCATACTCTACGACCCGGGATATATAAGGGACCCTCTGGAATCCGAAAAGACGTGCGTCATTACCGAGTATCTTATGAGCGAAAAAGAAGAAACCGGTACTGGAAACAACCGAGCCTACCACAGCGTCTCCCACGAAAGGCTTGATGTCCTCCAAAGTCTTTTCTATCAGGTATCCGGGAACGCAGAGCAAAATGATATCCTGACCCTGGAGCACCTCCCTGGGATTATTTGACACTGCGTTGATACCAGCCACATATTCATGGCCGTTCAGGTCTGTAACAATGACGGTTTTCCCCCACTTCCCGGGATGCCCGGAATAAATATTCAACACGACATCCTTATGGGACGACAGGACGCCGCTGCATACATGACCCAAAGAGCCTCCGCCGCAGATACAAATTTTCATTTCAAAGAGATTTCAACGTTTCCACCAGATATGCATTGTCTTTTCTGCCACGTACTGCAAGGCGTATGTAGTTTCCCCCGTTGAAGGCTTTCTTGCCTCCGCAGTCCTTGATCAAGATATTCTTTTTCAGCAGCAGCCGTGCCAGGCCTGCAGAACTGAAACGGCCAGTCAACTTGCAGAGGAAATAATTGGCCTGGCTGGGAAACACCTTGAGGAACGGCAGCTCGCAAAGCTCTTTGTAGAACAGAGATCGTTCCTCGATGAATGCCTTGCAAGCCGCATCGTAATCCTTGTGATACTTCTCGTATATCTGCATATAGAACTCGGCGAATGAATTAATGTTCCAAATCGCCACATCTTTCTTCAGCCTGGCGATTAGCGAACTGTCGCCTGAGGCAAGGACTCCAAGCCTGAGTCCGGGTACACCGTAGCTCTTGCTGACGGATTTCACTACCACCAGATGCTTGTTGGCTGCAAGAACAGCATTGTCCAGCAGCGAGCGCTTCCCTTCAACATCAACGAAATCTACGAAACTCTCATCTACCACAAAGCGAATGCCTTTCCTTCCAGTCCAATCAACAAGCTCCAGCAGATCAGGATAAGGAATAAAGTTTCCGGAAGGATTGTCCGGATTGATAAGCAACAGCGTATCTATCTGTTTATCAGCAAAAAAGGCCATCAGGTCAGAGGCACAGTAATGGAAATCCTCCCCCCCGGGGCAGAATTGAACCAAACGGTCGGGAGGCAAGCGGTTGGGGTATTCCTCGAATGTCGGGAGCACATTTCCCAACGTTCCGGTATAGCCCTCCATCAAAGCCTTGATCAGCTCAGCGGCACCGTTGCCAACCACAATAAAATCCTGCTTGACTCCGAAGTTCTTGGAGGCCAGCAATGAATTCACCCTCATACCGGATGGATATTCCCGCATCAAGGTTTCAAAACTCGCCTTTATCTCATCTATCAATCGTTGCGGAGGGAAATATGGATTCACCAGATAGCAGAAATCCAGCATCTGGGGATAACGCCAGTAACCTCCGTAACGGGATGATATAGCGCAAAAATGCTCCGCCTCTGTAGGCGCGAACATTCCGGAGGCAATGTCAAGATCCTGAACATCATCTATTTCGTACCAGGTTTCTCCGGCCAGCGGCAAGGCTTTCAGGGGCGCATCGTGCAGATGAAGTATAACCCGAAGTACCTGCTCGTAGTATTCGTTGTTGCCAAGAGCTGTACTGTAGGCGGCCAGGAAAGGCACATAATACTTGGCGGAAAACTCCTTGCTGAATTTGTAGATGTTCACCGTCTTGTAATAATCCTTTATCTCTTCGAACTTGAAATGGTCTTTGTCAATGAAACGGGTTATACGGCTCTCCTCATCTATAGTGACTACCGTCCCGTCCATCCAGCTCTCATACTTATCTACAAGGGCCACGTTGGGGAATGGGTCATCCAGCAGTTTCTTCACTACCGATGTCTCGAATATCAAGTCCGATTCAAGCAGCAGAGTATCTTCCTGCAGCAGAAAGTCTTTAGCGAGGAACAAGGAGTAGATATTGTTCGTCTTGTCGTACACGGAATTATCCACCCAGACAATAGGAACGCCCTTGTAATTGTCGCCAAGATAATCTTTTACATTTTGCGCCTGATACCCCACCACCATCACCACCCTGGACACGCCGACAGAGCAGAGTGCGTCCAATGCACGGTCTATAAGCTTGATGCCGTTGACTTCAAGCATACATTTGGTGTTGTCCCGGGTGTATTCCCCGAGACGCTTGCCCATACCGGCAGCCAGAATTACAGCTTGCATTTATTAATCAGGTTAACTACCCTGGCCGCCTCTTCAAGCGAGATAGCCGGGCCTATAGGGATGCTCAATTCTTCTGCGGCTATCCGTTCCGTAACCGGGAGCGACATGCCGTTCATCTCTTTATAACACTCCTGCTTATGAGGAGGAATAGGGTAATGGATGATTGTTCCTACTCCGTTCTGCTCCAGATAATCGTGAAGCCTGTCCCTGCCGGCGCACATAACCGGGAAGATATGATAGACATTATCAGCATCGGGTAACCTGTCCGGCAAGACGACCGAAGGATTGTCGATATGCTCGTAATAATAAGCTGCAATTGCTTTGCGGTGAGCATTATCCTCGTCCAGATACTTCAGCTTCACATCCAGGACAGCCGCCTGAATCTCGTCCAGCCGGCTGTTGCGCCCGGTGTATTTGAACACATACTTTTTGGTGCTGCCGTAGTTAGCGAGAGCGCGTACAGCTTCGGCAAGCCTGGGGTCATCGGTAGTAACCGCTCCCCCGTCGCCAAGCGCTCCCAGATTCTTGCCGGGATAGAAACTGTGTCCGGCCGCATCCCCAAGGCTTCCTGTCTTGCGCCCGTCCGGGGTCATGCACCCATGAGCCTGGGCATTGTCCTCAATCAACTTCAGTCCGTACTTCTTGCATAAGGCGCCGATTTTTCCGGTATATGCGTTGCGGCCGTACAGATGCACAATCGTAACAGCCTTGGTCTTTTCAGTTATAGCAGATTCAAGCGCATCTCCGTCAATTTCGAGGGTGTTGAACTTAGGCTCTACCAGGACAGGCACCAGCCCGTTTTCCGTAATCGCCAGGATTGTAGCGATATAGGTATTTGCCGGCACTATCACTTCATCGCCCGGCTTCATTACCCCCAGCTCTATGTAGGCCCGGAAAATCCATATCAGGGCATCCAGCCCGTTGGCACAGCCAATTGTGTATTTTGTACCTATGTAGCTCGAATAATCGGACTCAAAGCGGGAATTTTCGCTGCCTTGCAGGTACCAGCCGCTCGCAACCACGCGATTCACAGCGTCTTGAATTTCTTCACCGTGCAATCGGGTAACATCTTTCAAGGAAAGGAAAGGAATCATATCTTTTTCTTTATTTGCTTCATTAAGAATGTGCGTTCTTCTGCAGAGAGGCCAAGCACAAACACGACCAGAGCCGACCAAAGCACCGAAATCAGCGTCAACAGAACCAGTCCCGGGAAGGTATCCGGAATCAGTTTGTCTATGAAGAAAGGCAGGGAAAACATTGCCAGGAACACAAGGGCGCACTTCCCGATAATCCCGAAGAAGAATTCCGTCAGTTTCAAAGGAATCTGCGCGTTGAGCAGCAGTATCCTTGCTACCAGGGCGGCCAGTTCTATGAAAACGGAGATATACACCACCATATAGGGTTTTATTCCGAATGACAGCAGAGCATACGCCAAGGGCAGTTCCAACAGCATCAGGATAGCTATGGTGATCTGAAATACTTTTATGTTCCCGGTAGCTTGCAGAGCCGTAGTAATCGGTCCTACCATACTATTGACAAGACCTACTATAAGCACCAGGCGCAGGAACTCCACTGTCATCTCCGGTACTTCTTCGAGCCAAAAGCCAAGGACAGAGGACGCCCGGATAAACAGCGGCACCACGATAAAAGCCAGCAGATAAAAAGATATACGGCTTCCGGATTTAACCAGGGTCATCATCCGAATCCTGTCATCAGATGCGTAATCCTTTGTTATCTGGGGAGTAAGAGCCATCTGGAAGTTGTTCACGAAATTGCTCACTACAGAAGACACTTGATAGGCCAGCCCCCTCGCAGCATTGACGGCCGGACCGGCAAACTGGTTGATGACAATGTTCACACCGGGCCCCCTCATAGCAATTCCGAAATTGCCTACGAAACTCCATCCCGCAAAAGACAACATCTCCATAAACAGAGCCCTGTCTTTCGGCTTGCGGAAACGGCATTCTTTGAACGAAACCCTTGTATAAACTTTGTATATCAAGAAATTAACCGCCTCAACCGCAATCAAGAGCACGGCGTACAAAATCAACTTGTCGCCGCCGAACTGCTTCAGGCACATGGCGGCAGCGAGCTGCAGTCCGGCAAACACTATGCTGGCAATTGCATACAGGCTCATTCTCTCATGGGCCACAACACTTGCAGTATCGGGCACGATGCAAATCTTCAGCAAGAAGCAGGCAATCGATGACTGATATACCCAGTTCGCGGCCTGCATCCTTTCCGGAGCAATGTTCATCTTGTTGTTCAGGAACCATAAGCCCGCAGTCTCTGCCAGCAGCAGCACCACAAGAGCAATCGCAAGATGAATGAGAACGGATGTAGAATAAACGGTTTTCTGCCTGTCCGCATCATCCCGGCCTTGTTCAAAAGCGATAAAGCGCTGGGAAGACGCCACCATCGCCGTATTCAGGAATACGAACATCGATACTATTCCGGCAACGACGTTGAATATTCCGTAATCATCTATTCCCAGATTGGCCAGGATTACCCTGGAAGCATACAGATTTACGAGGATGACTATAATCATCCTCAGGTACAAGAGCAAAGTATTCTTTGCCAGCCGCTTATTTGAGTTTTGCTCCATCTGTACGACCTAAAAAGACATCCAGGAACCGCTCGTTGGATTCATGAACGCTCGCATAAGTCAACACGTCCCTCGGGCCGCATAAGATAGCATATCCGAATTTATCCCTGTCGGAGTCGTTTATGTAATCTCCGAAATGCTGACCTGCTTTCAGGCCATCGTGATTCTCATACAATACCGTGATACCGGGATCCAGGAAACGAGTAATATCGGTAGCAGCCACGGAGGAGGAGCCTGAAGGTATGTCGTATCCAAACCACATGGAGGCGTTTTCTCCGTTAAGATAGTTGCCGGGGGTCACCTTTCCGCCATGAAGCATATCTACATAATCCTTCAGATAATCATGTCCGGAGGCTTTCCAGACTGTGTGGCTGCAGATAAAGCCGCTGGATCTCGCGCCCATTTCTACAGGAGTAAAAGTACCGTCCTGCTTCATGATTATCTCCAGATGCCCGAACATGCTCCGGAGCCCCAGGGCCTTGTAGCACTTTATTCCGAATTCAGCGATGCGGTTCCACGTGGCATCATCGTATTTCCTTGAATTCCAGTGATGTATCACGGTCACATGGTTATCCCTGGCATACAGAGAATGGTATTGGATGGAACTGCCGTAACAATTCACGTTGCCGTATGAGTCACCCAGCATATCTACCGTAAACTCTTCTCCTTCCACGAACTCCTCCACAAGACAACGCCCGTTAAAGGACGTTTCTTTGGCAAGGGCGAGAGCTGCTCTCACTACATCGGCAGGACTGCCTTTCTCGATAATGGTTATACCCCTGGAACTTGCCGCCACATCAGGCTTGCATATTATCTTCATTCTGGCAGCCATGTCAAACAGGCTCTCCACGCTGACTTCGTCGTCATAGACGGATATCCTGTTGAACAGGCCGGCTTCAGACCAGGCGTCACGCATTTCCTTCTTGGACAGCACTTCGTCAAATCTGGAGGGCATCACACAGTTCCCGCACCAGGCATTGATTGCATTGACCGCAGGCGCTGCAAGGTCGATGCTGGACAACGCTCCGTAAACTTTCCCTTTAAGGTTTCTACGTTCCAGTTCCGCTATAATTCCGGTCTTGTCTTTCACGTCCATGCGTATATACACATCACCCTCAATATCCGGATGCTCATTCCATGCGACTACTATTACACGGTATCCTAACTCCCTCAAATGGCAGATCTGCCCCCAAAGCAGCTTGTTTGCCCCAAGCAATACAAAGTATTTATCCATTTCTGCGAAACTCTAAAAACTCGTTATAATCCCTGATGTAATCCTCTTCCTTATAGACATCCGACGCCAGGACCATGCAAACGGCGCCGGAAGAAAAATCAAACAAATCACGCCACATTCCCGGCGCAACCAGAAGGCCCTGGTAAGGGTGGTTCAAGAAAAAAGACTTTTTGGCCTTGCCGTCAGACAAAGTGACATTGAACGAACCGGAAGCCGCAACTATCAGCTGAAACAAATCCCGATGGGCATGCGAGCCGCGAGACTCCCCGCCGGGTACATCGTACAGATAGTAAACCCGCTTCACATCAAAAGGCAGGGTAATACCGTTCTCCACGACAGTGAGGCTCCCCTTCTGTTCGCTCCTATGCTGGTCCAGTTCAATTACCGAGCAATCGTCCACACTATATTTTGCCATTTGCTTTTCTGGTTAGAAACTCTTGATAATCAAAGATATAGTCATCCTCATTATACTTCGCGGAGGCAAATTCCAGAGCCAGGGAATTAGTGGAGAAATTATTCAACACCCTCCAAATTCCACGAGGGATATAAAGCCCGTAATACGAACGGTTGAGGGTAAAGACCCTGGTATTCACACCATCGTCTGCCACTACATCGAAACTCCCGGAAAGGGCGACTATAAACTCGTCATTCGCTTTGTACGCGTGACCGTCACGGTCCTGCCCACCTGGAACATCGTATATCCAGTAAGTGCGCTTGATCTCAAAAGGCACTTGGCTGAGCTGCTCGGCAAAGGAAAGATTCCCCCTGCGGTCAATTATTTTGGGCAAGGGCACAATCCTGCAGTCGTCCAGATTCATCAACTGTTTTTTTTCGTCGTGTAAAAGGGATGAAAGACATCGCCGCAAACACGACAGTGAACAAAATTATATTGTCATACATTCCGCCGCTGGCCATAGACATTAAAAAAAGTGCGGCGAAATAGTAAAGATAACGTCTGATATACTTGCGTCCCAGCAAAAGACTCGCGGCAAACACGGCAAATATTACTATAAAACCTACGATTCCGGTTTCGCAGAGAACCTCGACGAAAAGATTATGGGGGTAGGTTTCATAATTACCGAGCAGATTGTACCGCCCGAATCCCACTCCAAAGACCGGATTTTCAAGAAACAGCTGAACGCCCGCCATAAGCCAGAGGCCTCGACCGCCTCCCTCCACGTAACCTTCTTCCACCGTACTCTCAAACAGCGAAGACAAACTGGTACTGGCTGTATAGATGACAGGAAGGGCAAGAATCATTGCAGCGGCTATTATCCAGCCTGTCTTCTTGAAGTGCAGTACGGTCCACAGCAAAAGAATAAGGAAAATACTGATAATCATCTGCCTTGCACCGGCATACAAGATTATGACAAGACCTATCGCGAACAAAAACAGGGGAACGGCCTTGTCATTGTGCCTGCGCATCAAGTAAAGCCCGATGCCCTGCAGGACGTAGAATCCCGGGAACTGATACCCCACGTTGAACACATCAGGAATATACCCCAGGGTCTCAATAGACTGGACACGCATGAAAGCGAAATCAAAAAGACCGGCAGGACCGCTTATCGTATTGGCGTCAATGGACAGTCTCAATAGATATGCGGCATAGAGGATGTAGTACAAGCCGAGGAGATTGGTGTTCGTAGTCTTGAAGTTGGAGAAAAGGACCACGAAAGACACCCAGGAAAGCAACGCCGTCTTTGCAGTCAAGAACAGCTTCTGATCCGCGAAATCCCCTCCGCTGCTGACCGATTTGGATATAGTGAAATAAAGCAGGATTGCAATCAAAGGTATCACGCTTAGCATACCGTTGACCGAAATCCTGGTATCGCCCTTCATAAAGCTGTATATCAGCAACAAGGCCCCGACGATGACAACGAATCCCCCTAATCCGGAGATTCCCATGGTATTCATTGCCGCCCCGAAGAAAACCGACAGGCTCTGAAGGCAAAGGAAAATATTGGAATGTATGTCCAACCTGAAGAACTGCAAGGCCATTATCAGCAAAATCATAGGCGCTACCGGCAATACCCTGAGAAAGATATCGACCAGCATCAAGGCTATGATTGCCAGTTCAGGCCAATTGCCCTTCAGATAGTTGACAAGGCGCATTATTTCTTCTTGATGATGACGTAAGAGCAAGCTGCTATAAAGCCCAGGAAGGTTATCACAAGAACAATCATTTTACGAGACGGTTTGGATGGTTTCATAGGAACCGTCGGAGGAATAACGTCCACGAAAACAGGAGTTTCCTGCTGCACTTTCGCTTGCGCGTTCTGAAGCTGCTGGGAAGTATTGCTGTAAAGCGAGTATTTCAGGTTCACTTCGTTCTGCAACCTGGTCATTTCCACCCTCACGCTCTGCCGTATCACGCCCTGGTTATAATCGACGTAGCGTGCATAACGGTTCTGCGCTTCAAAGTACGCCTGCTTGGCATCTTCGAAAAGGCGCTCATAATATGCCAGGTCCTGCTTGGCTTTCTGAGTCCTGTACTCGGTAACATATTTCCTGAGATTCTCATTTACCGCCTTGGACACGGTAGCGGAAACTACCGGATCCTGCATGGTCACGACTATAGTCACAACCATGGTCTTCTTGTCTATTGATGCTTCCAGGCTTTGCCGTATCATCTTTGCAACCCTGAACTGTTCATTGCTCAGATGGAAAGCGTCAACGGTCCCGCCGGACTCTTCTTCTTCACTTTTTTTAAACAGTCCTTTAGCCCAGCCGATTACAGCCCCGGGGACAGACATCACTGTACCGAGCAGAGACTTGTTCTGGTAGTTCAGCATATACCCGTACAGGGTAGTGTCTTTGGTTTCTTTGTTCCGGACAAAAGAAACCGGCGTCTCGAATAAGTCCACTACAAAAGCGGTGGATGATATTATATCAGGATACACCATGGGATATACAGCGTCAGTAGTACCGAGTATGGTAGAATTGAGTCCGGCCAGTTGGGAAAGGGATGAGAGCCTGTTCACAGCATTGTTGGACAGTTCAGGCGCCAATTTGGATATGGTGGAATACTTCCTGGGTGTAGTCAGGGCTATCACCACGCCTAGTACGATGGCTGCAACAGTCCATATCAAGATAATCTTCTTGTTATCTTTGAGCCGGTTAAGGTATTTCTTGAAATCTATGTTAAGATTTCCGCCTTCTTCCAATTCGAAGGAATCCTCTGCAAATTCTTTCATATCCGCTTACTTTCTAAAGAGGTTCACAATCGTAGCTATCATAGTGGTAATAGAAGCAGCGGACGTGCCTATGCCCAGCCATTCCGCAGTAGTAAGCCTATCCTTTTCGGATCTTCCGGGCACCACTATTTCGCAGCCCGGTTCCAGTTTAGCGTAGGAGCCCACTGCAACTGTCCCGTTCATATAAACCACGTAAGTCTTAGCCCGTCTTGCCCTTGTACTATAGCCGCCGGCTTGATTCACATAATAGCGTATGGGCTTTCCTGAGATATAATGCACAGTGTTGGGATAAAGAACTTCTCCCTGGATTCGCACCGTAGTCGCCATCTCCGGCACTATCAGTTCATCGCCGTCGCGGAGAATCATATCGTAGTCGGACCCGGGATGCGCCAGCGCTTTGTCCAGCTCCAGACCAACGGTATAGACTTCCGAGACTTTCAATTTGTTCACGTCCAGAGTATCCCTGCTGGATACGCTCTGGGTCACTATCTTGGCCATAGCTATACGTACGTTGCGCTCGTACTGGTTGATACGGCGCTTGAGCATCGCTCCGTGAATGTTCCCGTTCATGGTTGCCCCTCCGGCACGCTTGATAAGGTCGGAGACGCGCTCATTGTTGGCCACCAGAGTGTATTGTCCGGGGAAAGTCACCTCTCCGGTGATGGTAACGTTACGTTGTTCTATGTAAGTGGGGCTGCGGCGGACGGAGACCACATCGTTAGGCTCCAGTTCGAAGCCGCCTGAGCCATCTTCGACGAGGCCGTCTTTGATGGATACGCTGAAAACGTGAGCCACGGTGTCTGTTGCTTCAGTGCTGCCCGAGATGTTAATACGCCGGGCTATATCCACCTTTGCGGAAGAAGCACCCTCTACAAGGCCTCCTGCCATCAGGATAATATCTTCCACAGTAGTGTGGTCGGCATACTGATACTTACCGGGATTTGCCACATAACCTGTTACCACGATATCTCCCTTGAGATCTATTTCGTTGACATTCGAAATGATGAGAATATCGCCACGATTCAAAAGGACATCGGGAACCGTCCCTTCAAGTATGCCCTTCAGCGGCACTGCGACGAGTTCCATGGAACGGTCGCTTTTTTCGCGGACTATCTGCGCCCTCCCAAGGAAGGCATCTTCAAGCACGCCGCCAGCATGGGCTACCAGCTGCCCCACCGTAGCGATGTCACCGCCAAGTTCAAACTTGCCGGGACGGTACACCGCTCCCTTTACCTCCACGCGGTTTGTAAAGACGGCGACTTCGCTGCCGCTAACCAGGACAGCATCTCCGTCTTCAAGAGCGAAAGAGCTGAAGTCCCGGGACTTTACGGTATTCATGCTGTTGATTCTGCCGTTGTTCCTCTCGATGCCTACCTCCTCCCGGTAAGCATTCCCTGCAAAACCTCCCGCATATTTGATGAGGTTACCCACCGATTCACCTTCCTTCATTTCGTAGAACATAGGACGCTTCACGGCTCCGGTAATGCTCACCAGGGAGGAATAGGTGGGAACGATTATTACATCTCCCTCCTTGAGGGGGACATTCAGTTCAAGCTTGCCGCTGAAAAGGTATTCGTAAATGTCCACTACCGCAAAAACTTCTCCGCCGCGAACCACCTTCACATTGCGGAGAGAGCCTACTTCCCGCACGCCGCCGGCCCTATACAAAGCATTGAAAAGTGTAGTAAAGGATGACAAGCGGTATGTTCCGGGCACTGCTACTTCGCCAAGAATGTTAATCTGGATAGTACGGAGATTGCCAAGAGTCAGACTCATCTTGGAGGTCCCGCTGCGAAGGGAAGAATATATCCGGCCAAGACCGCTTTTGATTTTACCTTCCGCCTCCTTCACCGTAAGACCGGCCAGCTGTATTTTGCCTACCTGGGAAATCATGATGTACCCCTCCGGCCTTATCCTTTCTGCAAAGGAAGCTTCATTTATTCCCCATACATCTATGAGGACTTGGTCTCCAGGCCCGAGCACATAGTCGTCCGGAGTCGCTGCGTTCACATTCGGTTCAAAGGAAAGAGAGGTGGACGAGAAAACATCATGTCCGTATATGATCTTCCTTCCAGTACTGCTGAACAGAGGGTTGATATTTTGCTCCGGGTTATCTGCAAGTTCTTCCCCCTCTGCTTCCGCCGACATTATTTTTACTTTACGCGACACGGAACCATCAGAGGAGTTGATACCCTGTAATGCCGGATCGTCTTCTTCTTCGACGACAGTCTTTCTTTCCTGGCTGGTACTACCCAGCTTGTTGGAAGGCATCACATTGGTATCCGCCACATTAAGATTTCCGCTTTTGTAAGCCTTGAAAAGCCTTTGAAGCTGGGAAGATGTTACACCTTTGGCAAGAAGCTCAGTACCAATCTGGCGTTCAGTTTTTCCTGCGGAGACACCTTCGGTAATGTAGGTGATAATTTGCTCATCTGACATCTGCGCATAGGCCGATACCGCACCCGCCACGAGGAAGGCAACGATGAGCGTCACGATTCTTTTTTGCATATTGATTAATTCTTGAGTACAACTCCGTTTCCGCCTGTCACATCTAAAGATGTGGGCGCGACTAGTAACTCACAAAGATAGGAAAAGAAAAGCGGAATTCCTAACGGAAGCCTTTCAATCTCTGACGCAGCGACCCGTCCATAGCCATCTTCATCATCTTGCGGGTCTGGTCGAATTGTTTCAAGAGTTTGTTAACTTCCGCGAGCGACGTGCCGGAACCTTTGGCAATCCTCTGCCTGCGGGAGCCGTTGATGCACTCAGGGTGCTCTTTTTCGTATGGAGTCATGGACTGGATGATGGCCTCCGTAGGCTTGAACGCGTCGTCTGGAATATCAACGTCTTTCAATGCCTTGTCCATACCGGGAAGCATACCTGCGAGATCCTTCACGTTACCCATTTTCTGAACCTGCTTGAGCTGGTCATAGAAATCGTTAATAGTAAACTGGTTACGTGCAATCTTCTTATGCAGTTCCCGAGCCTGTTTCTCATCGAATTGCTCCTGTGCCTTCTCTACCAGCGATACCACATCTCCCATACCCAGGATACGGTCCGCCACACGGGAGGGATAAAAAATGTCGAGAGCTTCCATCTTTTCACCGGTGCTCACGAATTTGATGGGCTTGCCGGTAACTGCCTTGATGGACAAGGCGGCACCGCCCCGGGTATCACCGTCCATCTTGGTAAGCACCACTCCATCGTAATCTATTGCCTGGTTGAAAGCCTTGGCACTTTCCACCGCATCCTGCCCTGTCATGGCATCAACCACGAACAGGCTCTCGTCGGGATTCAGCGAGGAGTGCAGCAAGGCGATTTCATCCATCAGTTCCTTGTCCACGACAAGCCGGCCGGCGGTATCTACCACCACTACATTGTAACCCTGGGTACGGGCAAACTGAACAGCATTCCGCGCAACTTTTACAGGGTCTTTCTCCCCTTCTTCGCTATATACGGTAACGCCGACCTGCCCTCCAAGCGTTTTCAGCTGGTCGATGGCAGCCGGACGAAAAGTATCGCACGCGGCAAGCAACACCTTACGGCCTTTCTTGCTCTTTAGATACAATGCCAGTTTACCGGAAAAAGTGGTTTTACCTGAGCCGTTAAGACCGGCTACCAGCACAACTGCGGGAGTGTTCTTCAGGTTGAGTTCCGAGTGCTCCGAGCCCATAAACGCGGCAAGCTCGTCATGCACGATCTTCACCATCATTTGCTGGGGTTTCACGGCAGTAAGGACATTAGCGCCAATGGCCTTCTGCTTCACATTGTCGCAGAATTCCTTAGCAACTTTGTAACTAACATCCGCATCCAGAAGCGCCCTGCGAATTTCCTTCAGGGTCTCAGCTATATTTATCTCACTTATCTTACCTTCGCCCTTCAGAATCTTGAAGGACCGTTCTAATCTCTCGGAAAGATTCTCAAACATACTAATCTAAATTTATCCAACAAATTTATGAAAAAAAACATAATTAAACGGCGAATCGCCGCGTTTTTCGGAAGAATCTCAATAAGGATAGCTTCCGATCTGTCTTTCGAAACACAAAAAGACTACATTCAGGAACAAACCAGAATCAAAATCGACAAGTGGATAAAAGAAAAAGGGTGGACTGAAGACCTCAGCCAGGAAGATGTCGCCCGCAGCTTGAACCTGAAGTCCGAACAGCTTGGGCAGTTTTTCTATCTTCAAACCGGCAAAAGCTTCTCCAGATGGCGCAGGGAGCTGCGTATAGAAGAAGCCGAGCGCATAATGAGAGAAGACAGGAAAATGCCGACAGTGCTGGTAGGTGAATCCGTCGGCATCCCCGACAAAAGCAATTTCAGGCGTCAGTTCAAAGAAATCACCGGTTACACTCCGGCTGAATGGCGGCGTTTAGAACAATAGTTGCAAATCCTGCTTCATCAATGGAGCCACTACTGATTCCGGAACGAATCTCCAGCTCCCGAGGACCTCCCTGTTACTGATTTCAGACGGTCCTATAGTGCCGCTGGCTTTTATCATCTTGTAAAGCAAGTCACGGATTTCCGGATATCTTGACACAACCCTCCCGCCAAGCCGGGAATGAGGGATGCCTGCCCCTTCCGTGAGCAATGAGCCGCCCCCGTTTGCCCTGTACGAAGTCATTGCTACAGTGTACGTTGCATTCTCGTCGAACGGCTCGCCGCAAGCCAGTGTGGTGATGCTCACCCGCGAGCCGGCAGGCTTAGTGACATCGACGGTGTAATTGATTCCGGCGGCCGAATCGAAATTGTAGCTCCTGCTCACAAAAGACCACCGGAGAGCGCCTGTACGGGCATCCGGAGCATTCTTTATAAGCAGTATGTGTTCCGGGTCATTCTGGATCCAATTGGCATACGAATACTCCAGCAGGCCCTTGATTTCGGCTCCGCTAAGCTTCAGCACATAGAGCTGATTCTCGAACGGATAAATAGTAAACATATCGTTGTAGACCAGCTGGCCGGCAGGAACCCGTCCGTTGTAGGTAAGAGGAGCGGCAAGGGAAATCTGGGCTCCGGAAGAAAGCAGTTGCACGGTATGCAGCAAATCTATGTATGAAGACATGCCGCTATAAGCATCCCGAGTGATGAGGGGAACCTCCAACTGACCTACAGGTCGCAAAGTAAAGTCTTTGACAGCCAAGAATTCAGGTTCGAATTCTTTAACCATCGCTTCATCTGCTTTCTGCTTGTTCATCCTTACTATTTCCACCTGGCGTGACTTGACTTTTCCCCTCTGGAAATGCAATACGGCATGCCCTACGTTAGAGCAACGTGCACCGCCGTTCACAAGTACCGACTTGCCATTGCCCGAGACCATGCATACAGGCTGATGGTCATGTGCTGTAACCAACACGTCAACGCCTTTCAGATATTTGAAAATATCCAGGCCTTGACTTTCCCTGGATGATCCGTCGCCCTTCCCCGTTCCGGAATGTATCACCACCACGGTGACATCAGGCTTGAACTGTTTACGCAGTTTTTTAACCCTCTGCCGCACAAGCGGAACCAGCGACTCGTGCTTGATGCCACTCCACAGTTCAGGTGAAAGCCAGCTGTCGATATTGGAATTATTGTATCCGGCGACCAGGATGCGCCGTCCTCCTTTTTGAATCAAGGTATATTCGGGAAAATAATTTCCCCCGTCTTCCGTATATGCATTTCCCGCCAGCCATGGAATACCGAAACCTTCCAATTCCGCTTTGACACGGTCGTAGACCGGATGCCCGGTTTCAATATCGTGGTTGCCGACAGTACATGCATCGTAGCCCATATACGCTGCAAGACGAGGGAAAACATGCGGCTTGTCAGTAGCCACATAATTGAAATAGTAAGAAGCGTTATCCCCTTGCAGGCAATCACCGGCATCGAGCAACAGCACATTTTCCGGACCGGCGGCCGCCCTGAGACTGTCAACATAATACTTTACAGACATCAGGCTGGGACGCAGCTTGGCGTTCACGTAAGAACGGTTGAAATAGGAACCGTGAACATCACCTGTCGTAACAATGTGCAAATCCTGAGCACCTGCAGACCACGCCAGGAAAAGCAGCAATAAGGAGAATACAATTTTTTTCATACTGTTCACAAAAATACTATTTTTGCACAGAAAATGAAACTCACGACACAAGTAAATATCGATACACCGTCCCGGAAATTCAGTTTAACCGACAAGATAATACTGCTCGGCAGTTGCTTTGCAGACAACATGGCGGCGAAACTGTCCGACGCAGGGTTTAATGTATGTTCAAATCCTTTCGGCACCCTATACAATCCCGAATCGATACGCAATGCCATCCGAAGGCTTGATTCAGGCACCCCTTTCCGTGCGGAAGACTGCGTGCCTATGGGAGCCGGCGCAGGCTTGATATGCTCCTACGAACATCATACGAGCTTTGCAAGGGCGAGTGAAGAAGAGTTTCTTGCAAATGCCAACGGAAGGCTGCTTGACGCTTGCAAATTCTGGGAACAAGCCGACAGGGTCATCATCACCCTGGGTACTTCTTTCGTATGGTATGCCGGTGGCAATGCCGTGTCAAACTGTCTTAAGCGACCTGCCTCAGAGTTCACCCGCTTCATGCTACCCCCTGGCCGTACAGCTCTCATTGTGCAAGAAATCATAGACGGACATCCGGATAAAGATTTCACCCTGACTGTATCCCCGATACGGCATTTGGGCAACGGAGCCCACCAGAATTCGCTGAGCAAAGCCGCACTGCTGCTGGCCGCAGATTCCTGCAAGGGCTGCTATTATTTCCCCGCCTTCGAAATTCTGAACGATGAACTGCGCGACTACCGCTTCTACGCGGAGGACTTGGTGCACCCATCCGCAACCGCGGTCCAATACATCTGGGAACGCTTCCTTGATACTTGTACCGAGGCTTCCGAGCTGGAACTGATACGATCAAACGAAAAAGCGGCACGCCAGAAAGCGCACCGCCCTTTGCTCGCCCGCTGACCTGCGGGCATGGTAAACTGAAGACTACTCTTCCGGTTTCATTGTCGTGTACACATTAGTAACGTCCTCGTCGTCTTCAATGAGACCGGTGAGTTTGTCGAGCGTAGCGCGCTGCTCCGGCGTCACGTCCTTAAGATCCACATTGGGAATCTGCTCGAAACCACCGGAGATAAGCTCGAAGCCGTTCTCCTCTATGTACTTCTGGATAGAACCGTAGGATGTAGGCTCTCCGTAGATGACAATGACCTTGGTCTCGTTGTCATCCTTGTCCACCTCAACCTGCTCGAACAGTTCTTCCACTCCGTAATCTATCAGTTCGAGTTCCAGTTCCTCGAGATCTATGCCATCCTTCTCCTTGATACGGAAAGTGCATTTGCGGTCAAACATGAAGGAAACGCTGCCGCTGGTACCAAGGGATCCACCGCACTTGTTGAAATAGCTGCGGACGTTGGCTACGGTGCGGGTATTGTTATCCGTCGCCGCTTCCACCAGGTATGCTATACCGAAGGGACCGAAGCCTTCATAGATGATCTCCTTGAAGTCACCCTGCTTGCTCTCGGTGGCCTTCTTGATGGCGCGCTCTATGTTTTCCTTGGGCATCTGCTCTGAACGGGCCTCTGCCATCAAGGCACGGAGACGGGGGTTTCCGGTAACGTCCGGTCCGCCCTGCTTCACGGCTATGGTGATTTCCTTACCGAGTTTGGTGAAGGTACGGGCCATGTGGCCCCACCTCTTCAGTTTCCTTTCCTTGCGGAACTCAAATGCTCTTCCCATAATTACTTAGCCTCTGCTCGGGTGATATACTTGTCAATATCGTAACCTTCCATGGACTGGGGGTACTTGTCCTTGATTGTCTTGTAGCAAGACAAGGCTTTGGCGTTGTCGCCAAGCTGCTCATACAAGATACCGGCCTTAAGCAGGTAAGCCGCAGCAAAAGCATTGTCAGCTCTGCTGGCTGCCTTGTCGTATGCGGCTATTGCCTCATTGTACTTCTCAAGTCCGACGTATGCATCGCCTTGGCAGGCAAGGGCGCGGGCGGCCAGGATAGGCTCTTTGCCGTTGTATTTCTTCAGGTAGTCGAGAGCCTGCTCGTACTGGCCGAGCTGGAGGGCGCAGACGCCGGCTTCCAGATACACGGCAGCACCGGCCTTGGAGCCATACTCGGAAATGACGTCGGCGAGTCCGAGCACATTGCCGTCACCGTTGAGGGCCAGCTCATACTCGCCGGCTTCAAAACTTTGTTCTGCAGGGAAAGCCTGCTGGACAGCCTCGGCACACTTGGGCTGGTAAATCAACTTCACATAAGCGAATACAAGCAGTGCCAGCACTACTACCGCACAAATGATTGTCCAAATGGCTTTCTTATGCTCATTGTAGAACTGATCCGTCTTGGAAACGGTTTCCTGAAGGTTCTCCTGACGGAGAGCTTCCTTTTCATTTAGTTTTTCCTTTGCCATATTAGCGTTAATTTTAATTTTCTGAACAAAATAGCTGACAAAGGTAGTAATTTCAATTAAATTATCCTAATTTTGCAATATGCCTGTACTGAAGAAAATAGTAATTCAGGATTTCCGCAATATATCCTTGCAGGAACTCTCTTTTTCCCCGAATATAAACTGCATCTGGGGAGGCAACGGAGAGGGCAAGACCAACCTTTTGGACGCGATATACTACTTGTCCATGACCAAAAGCGGGATTCAGGCATCTGAGAAATTCAATTTCAGGCATGGCTGCCAGGCTTTTGCCATCAGCGGCCTTTACGACCTGAAAGGGGAAAACGACGTCCGCTTCTCCATACGGGTAAGCGACGGAAACGAAAAGAAGGTTTATCGTGACGACAAATCCTATTCCAGGGTTTCGGAGCATATAGGAGTGCTGCCGATAGTGCTTGTATCCCCCGCCGATACCGAACTGGTAAGCGAGTCGGGAGAAGAGAGACGACGGTTCGCCAACGCCTTCATTTCCCAGCTGGACAGGCAGTATCTTTCAGATCTTCAACAATATAACCGCCTGCTGGCCCAGCGCAACCGGCTTCTGAAAGACCATAACCCGGATGACGGGCTGCTGGAAACTTTCGACCTCAGGATGGCTCCCCTGGCATCCGGCATAGCGCGGGCCAGAAACAGTTTCGCCGAAGAGATGCTGCCTGTAGTACAGAACTACTACAGTTCAATCTCCGGCGGCCGCGAGCAGGTATCCATTGATTACAAGACGGATATTGCGGATCGTAGCCTGGAAGACGTCATGCGTTCCAGAAGAGAACGGGACCTGGCCCTTGGCTACACCACCGGCGGCATCCAGAGAGATGATTTCGTCTTTGCCATGGACGGCTTCCCCATCAAACGCTGCGGCTCCCAGGGGCAACAGAAGTCGTTTCTGGTCGCCCTGAAGTTTGCCCAGTATGAAATCATGAAACAGCGCTGGGGCTTCCCTCCGATACTGCTTCTGGACGACCTGTTCGATAAACTCGACATGGACAGGGCTGGCAATCTGCTCCAAATGGTTGCCGGCAACGAATTCGGGCAGATATTCATTTCAGATACGGACAAATCCCGTACAGAATCGCTTATTGAAAAGAATACGGCAGACCGCGCTTATTTCAAAGCTTCTGCCGGGACATTCAGGTGCATAGATGGAAACGTTCAGGATTAAACGCAAAAACGCGATACCTCTTTCATCGGCTATCCGGGACTACCTGAAGGAAGCACACCTTACCTCCGGGATAAACACCAGATGCATTTTTGCCGCATGGGACGAAGTGTCGGGTACGGCACCCTTCACAATCAAGCGTTTCTACAGGAGCGGAAAACTGTACATCACTTTCAATTCTTCAGTTGTCCGGGACCAGATGAAGCCAAGGAAAGAATTACTGATTGAAAAAATAAATGACCGCCTGGCCAAAGATCCGTTCTTTACCACCGACGAACACTATGTTTCCTGGGTAGAAGATATTGTACTGAAATGAAAGTAGTTATCGACAAAGCTATTCCATTTATCGAAGGGGTCATGGAACCTTTCGCGGATGTTCTGTATGCCGACGGACTGTCTATCAGCCCCAACGACATACGGGACGCTGATGCGATGATCATACGTACCCGCACAAGGTGCAACCGGGACCTGCTGGAAAACAGCAGCGTTCGGTTCATCGCTACCGCCACCATAGGCACAGACCACATCGATCTGCCCTATTGCAACCAAAAAGGCATCCATGTGCAGAACGCTGCCGGCTGCAATGCCGGAGGTGTTATGAACTACGTCCTGTCTGCCATTTACGGCAGCGCTTCCAGAAAACGTATGCGGCTGGAAGGCAGCACGGTTGGCATAGTCGGGGTGGGAAACGTCGGTTCCCGTGTCGAGCGTGCGTTGCAGATACTCGGATTCAAGGTTCTTAAGTGCGACCCTCCAAG
Source organism: uncultured Bacteroidales bacterium (assembly GCA_946414935.1). Lineage (GTDB taxonomy): Bacteria > Bacteroidota > Bacteroidia > Bacteroidales > UBA932 > Cryptobacteroides. Next base: position 10,761 of record CAMKQN010000017.1, on the reverse strand, counting down.
AGCCGCCGTAGAAGGTCCCTCACAATATTGCGACCTCGATTTCCTGCTTCGTAATTCAGACATTGTCACCCTCCACGTACCTTTGAATCAGGAAACCGTATGGATGGCCGACGCCCGTTTCTTTTCCAAGATGAAACTGGGGGCCATCTTCGTCAATGCGGCCAGAGGCGAACTCGTAGTTGAGGATGATCTCATTCAAGCCATACCGAAACTTGGATCCGTGATTATTGACACTTGGTGCAACGAGCCAAATATCAATAAGGAACTGCTTTCCAAAGTAGATATTGCTACACCTCATATCGCCGGTTATTCATTCCAGGGCAAGCTGCTGGGCACCGCAATGTCCGTACGTTCTCTTGCCCGGTTCTTCGGGATCAAGGAATTGTTCGAGTTCTTTCCGTCCCCCGATGTGGATGTCCGCGATGCAGTAAAGCTCGATCTCAGAGGCAAGAGCGAAGGGCAGATTGCCTCCGTCATCCAATACAACTACCCTATCTTCACCGACGATTTCATGTTCAGGATCGATCCCGACAATTTTGAATTCTTCCGCGAGCATTACAACTACAGACGAGAATTTTTTATCGATTGATTATGGATACCACTAAAATTAATGCTGAACTCGAGCGCTTCAAAAAGGGCTTCCCCTGGCTCGATATTGTTTCTCCGGCAACTCCGGAACGCGGAATAGAGGTCCTCTCTCCCGAAGAAGCGGAGCGCGCCGAAACCTACTACGATGAAGCCGACATTGCTGGCCGCTGCAAATTTGTCCCCGCTTCAGGTGCCGCCTCCCGTATGTTCAAGGATATCTTCGCCGGCGCCGAGAATGAGAACGATGCCGTACGCAAACTGGCCTCCGAACTGGAGCGTTTCGCTTTCTACGACCCGGCAGTTTTCGGCAATGCTCCGTATGACCCTCGCACCACCGCCCGCAAACTGTTGGATGAAGACGGCCTGGGCTACGGAAAGAAGCCCAAGGGAGTACTAAAATTTCACCGCTATCCTCAGGAAGTCCGTACTGCCATTGCCGAGCATTTTGTTGAAGGTCAGGCATATATGCGAAACAAGGACGGAGCCGTCAAACTTATTGTCACTATATCTCCGGAACACCGCGAACTCTTTGAAGCCGCAGTCGCCGAGATTAAAGAGAAATACGAGCAGCGCTACGGCGTACGTTATCAAGTGGAATTCACCTACCAGGACAAAGCGACCGACACCGTCGCCGCGACCCCGGACAACAAGCCTTTCCTTAAAGCAGACGGCACCCCCCTGTTCCGTCCCGCCGGTCACGGAGCCCTGATTCACAACCTCGGAAAGGTAGATGAAGAGCTGGTGTCTATCAAGAACATAGACAACGTCTGCTGCGAACGCATGCAAGAGACCACTTACAAGTGGAAGAAGGTGTTGATGGGACGTGCCCTGGAACTCAGGGACAAAATCTTCAATTATCTTTATACCTTCGACCAGCTCACCGAGCTGCGCAAGAACATTGCCGACTTCTCATTCATTCCGGCCAACAATGTATTCCAGGATGACCCGTTCGCTACTCCGGAAGTGCAGGAACTATGCAACGAGGTGGAGCAGTTCCTCCTTGATGAACTGTGTATCGAAATGCCGCCTGCAAAAGACTGCAGGGACCGTGCAGAAGCCTTGATAGCCAAACTCAACCGGCCAATCAGGGTATGCGGAATGGTTAAGAACGAAGGCGAGCCGGGAGGAGGTCCATTCATAATACGGGCCTCGGACGGGAGTACTTCACTGCAAATTCTGGAAAGCGTACAGATCAATCCCGAAGACCCGAAGTCCGTAGCTGCGCTTAAGAGCGCCACCCATTTCAACCCCGTGGATCTGGTATGTATTCTCCGTGACTACAGAGGCGGGAAATTCAACCTGCTTGAGCATGTTGACGAAGAGGCCGGTTTCATAAGCAGTAAAAGCTATGAGGGACGGCCGCTCAAGGCGCTGGAACTTCCCGGCCTGTGGAATGGAGCGATGTCCGACTGGAACACCCTCTTCGTAGAAGTGCCCATAGAGACTTTCAACCCTGTAAAGACCGTGCTCGATTTGTTGCGCCCGGCACACCAATAATCACGATAATCGCCAGGTCAAATCCTGGCGATTATTGTTTCACAAGCTCTTACGAGTTGTCCTTCCTGCACCAATACCTCTGAGTCCAGGGGCAGGAACAAATCTATGCGGGAGCCAAACTTGATTATGCCGCATTGCTCTCCTGCAACCACTTCCAGACCATCCTTGGCATAGCAAACAATGCGTCTGGCAAATCCACCGGCAAGCTGCTTGAAGAATACTTCTTTCCCCTCCACTGTCCGTATGCAAGTACATGTATGCTCGTTTTCTTCCGAGGCTTTGGGTTTGAACGCCAGGAAATGCTCGCCGGGATGATACATACTATAGCTAACCGTGCCGGTCACTGGCCAGAAATTGGCATGAACATCCCAGAAATCCATGTATATGGAAATCATGATGCAGTCCTGCTTGAGATACTCCTTTTCGTATGCCCGCTGCACGTGCAGTACCTTTCCGTCGGCAACTGCACTCACCAGGTTTGAAGATCCGTTACGCTGTCTGTCGGGGACCATATGGAAAGCCGTCTGCCACCCGCATACCCAAATCAAACCAAGCGTGAGAGGCCAGGTAATCCACCATACGTGGACGAAGCGGAACAGTATGAAGACAAGCGCGATACTAATCGCGTACACCAAAAGTACCGTCCCGTAGGTATTCTTATCCAGTCTCATAAAAGGCAAAAAATATACATATAGACAAATACAACCGGGATAGCGAAGAGAGAACTGTCGAAGCGGTCCAGCATGCCCCCGTGCCCCGGAATCAGGTTTCCGGAGTCCTTATACCCGTAGCGGCGTTTCCAAACGGACTCAAAAAGGTCTCCGCATACTCCTGCAAGCGGAATCAGCAGGCCGATTGCAAGACAATGCACAAGCGGATACGGCATCCAGCCTGCAAGATACAAAATCCACGCACCTATTACCGCCGTAAGTATTCCGCCCCAAAGGCCCCAGAACGACTTCTTGGGGGAAATAGCGGGCGCCAGCTTGCGGGATGAAGGCTTCTGCCCCAACAAGGTGCCGAGTGAATAAGCACCAACGTCTGAGCACCAGATGATGATGAATACATTCAGCAGCAGCCAGCCCCGAAAAACTCCCGGCTCACTCATCACCATGAAAGGAGTAAGGCAGAAAGGAACTCCTACGTAGAGGACAGACATATACGCGAGGGCAACCATTTCCACATCGTCATGCTTCGGGGCAAAGACCACGGACAAAGGGATGAGGGAAAAGGGCAACATTGCCAAACATAGCCACTTGAGCGGCAGTCCGTAACAACAATGCCCCATGATAACGCAGAACGCGACACTGGAAGCCAGTATCGCCATCTTCTGCTGGAACAGCCAGGACGTCCCCATCGTAACGTGCATGAACTCACTCATGGCAAAATACATCACCAGCAAGAACAATACGCCGAAACCTATTGGATGGAAGAGCATTCCTGCCACCATCACAACGAGGAACACCACCCCGCTTACAGTCCTTTTTACAAGATCATTCATTGGTCTTCAAACGGGCCTCGCCATGTTTGCCGGCCTTGGGGCCGAATATTGCTTCTATATCATCCGACATGATGACCTCCTTCTCGATCAGCATGCCTGCCAGTTTCTCCAAACCAGCCCAGTTATCCAGCAGAATCTTTCGGGTACGGGAAGTCACTTCGTCGATCAGACGCCTGGCTTCACCGTCAATCAGTTCAGCAGTCTTTTCACTGTAAGGCTTGGTAAATTCATAACCCGCCCCACCGGTGGAATCATAGAATGAAAGATTCCCAAGTTTCTCAGACATACCGTAATAAGCCACCATAGAGTAGGCCATCTTGGTCATACGCTCGAAGTCGTTCAACGCTCCGGTGCAGGGAACTCCGTCATTTACGATCTCCTCGGCGATACGGCCGCCAACCAGACAGCACATCTCGTCCATCAAGTCCGACTTGGACATCATCACTTTTTCATCGGGCAGGCTCCAGGTAAGACCAAGCGCCTGGCCTCTAGGTATGATGGACACCTTCAGTACAGGATCACAGCCCGGGAGCAGCCAGCCTGCAACAGCATGTCCGGCCTCATGATAAGCGGTAAGCCGCTTCTCTTCAGGAGACATTATGGTCTTCTTCCTTTCTATACCTCCGACGACCCTGTCAACGGCATCCATAAAATCCTGATTGTCAATGGTCTGCTTTCCTTTGCGGGCAGCGGTCAATGCAGCTTCGTTGCAAACGTTGGCAATATCGGCACCCGAGAAACCGGGAGTATGCTTTGCAATGCCTTCGAGATTGAAGGAATCAGCGAGCCTTAAGTTCTTAAGGTGCACCTGGAAAATCTCCTTCCTTTCGTTCAAGTCCGGCAAGGTAACATTGATCTGCCGGTCGAAACGCCCGGCACGCATGAGTGCTTTGTCCAATATATCGGCCCGGTTGGTTGCGGCAAGAACAATCACGCCGCTGTTGGTGCCGAAACCGTCCATCTCCGTAAGCAACTGGTTCAAAGTATTTTCCCTTTCGTCGTTACCCGAGAAGCCGGCATTCTTGCCCCTTGCCCGGCCAACGGCATCTATTTCATCGATAAACACAATGCAGGGAGCCTTTTTCTTTGCCTGGGCGAAAAGGTCGCGCACGCGGGAAGCTCCTACACCTACGAACATTTCCACGAAATCGGAGCCGCTGATGCTGAAGAACGGAACATTTGCCTCACCTGCAACCGCTTTGGCCAGCAAGGTCTTACCTGTTCCGGGAGGGCCTACCAGCAGGGCGCCCTTGGGAATCTTGCCGCCGAGAGAGGTATATTTTTCAGGCTGCTTGAGGAAATCCACTATCTCCATCACTTCTTCCTTTGCCCCGTACAAGCCGGCCACATCTTTGAATGTCACATTGACTTTGGTCTTGTCGGCCAGCTTGCCGTTAGCCTTCCCCACATTGAAAGGGTTCATTCCCCCGGCTCCGGGAGCACCTCCCCCCATATTCCGGGTCATGCCCCTCATCATAAAAATCCAGAAGCCGAGTATGAGCAACATAGGTACTACCCATTCCAGCAGACCGGCCCAGACTTTAGCATTGTTTTCGATTACCAGCTTGGCCTGGTTTGCTGCGGGCAGCGATTCGTTCAGGGCTGCAAAAACCACCTCAGGATCGAATTTAGTGGATGTGAGGAAGAAAAAATGGGGAGAACTTTTCGGAGGGACGCCGCCAGGATACAAGGAGGCATATTTCTGAACAGATTCGGGACGAAGCGACACCGTTCCTTTATAATCGTTTCGGATATATGTAACTTCCCTTACGTCACCGCTTTTAATCATCTCTTCAACCTGCGCCCATTCCACTTTCTCCGGTTGTGCGCCACGATTGCTGAAAAGCATCCAGCCAATGCTGATAATCAGCACTGCATACAGAATCCAGCTAAGGTTGATACGGACAACCCGTATCTTCGGGTTTTTATTATTGTCTTGCTTTTGAGGCATCTTTGATATAATTTTGCACGCAAATATACAACAAAAATGACACCAAGCCAAAGCCCCGTCTCTATAATATGGTTAGATAAGACAGAATCCACAAACAAATGCATCAGAGAGGCGTTTGAGAGTTCCGACAATTTGTCAGTAATAGCTGCAACAGAACAACTTGCAGGCCGTGGCCAAGGAGATCACACCTGGCATTCACTGAGAGGACAGAACCTCACTTTCAGCATGCTTTTCAAGCCGTCCGGGATGGAAGCTAAGGATATTCAACTGATCAGTTGCGCCGTAACTCTCGGGATTCTGGACTACCTCAAGTCGGAAGGGATACAAAACTGCCGCATCAAGTGGCCAAACGATATTTGGGTCGGGGATAAAAAAATCTGTGGAATACTCATCGAAAACATACTCGACGGAACTTTTGTCAAAGGCAGTATCATCGGCATCGGTTTCAACCTGAATCAGGACCACTGGCCGCCGGAGCTCCCTAATCCCATAAGCCTCAAGCAATTGAGCGGCAAGTGTTACGACCCTCATGCCGAGCTGAAGATACTCACGGAAAAAATCTGCCGCCGCCTTGCCCATACGGACTACGACGACGGCAGAAAAGAACTGCAAGAAGAATTTGGAAAGAATGTTTTCAGGCTGACCTGAGAGCTTCCATCGCAGCCACTGGATCCGGAGACTTGAAGACCGAACTGCCGGCCACAAGAATAGTCGCTCCCGCTTCACGGAGAGCAGCGGCATTGCTTGCCGACACTCCCCCGTCAACCTCAATAAGGGCATCAGAACCACGCCGATTGATTTCGTCGCGGATTACTGCCACTCGGTCTAGGGTTTCGTATATGAATTGCTGCCCGCCGAAACCGGCGAACACACTCATTATCAAGAAAAAATCCGCTTTCCCAATATATGGGAAAAGCTCCTGCACCGGGACGTCGGGATTAATCACCACACCGGCTCGCATTCCCAGGTTCTGGATAGCCTCGATATTTGAGGCCGTACTATCTCCTGCCGCCTCCAGATGAAAGCTCACACAAGACACTCCATCATCCGCCAGCCTCTTAAACCAACGCTCAGGATGAACTACCATAAGGTGCACATCCATAGGCTTTTGCGCGACCTTAGATACAGCATCGATCACACTGAAGCCAAAGGAAATATTCGGAACGAATGTGCCGTCCATAACATCCAGATGTATCCAGTCGGCACCTCGGTTGAGCTTTTCAATTTCCGACTCCAGATGCAGGAAATCTGCGGCAAGCAATGACGGTGAAACCAACATAATCCTTATTCGTAATTACGTATCAGTTCATCCAGAAGCAATACGAACTTATCGAGAGATGCAAGCTCGAGTTTTTCACCGGGGGCATGTACTCCGCGAAGGGTAGGGCCGAAGGAAATCATGTCCAGGCCGGGGAACTTCTGCAGGAAAAGGCCACATTCCAGACCGGCATGTATAGCTTTAACCTCCGGTTCCGTATTGAAAAGTTTGCGATATGCGGCTACAGTTTTGGCAAGAACGTAAGAATTCACATCCGGATTCCATCCGGGATATTCGTACATATGACGCACCTCTGCGCCGGCCTGCTCGAAGCACGCCCGAACTTTCGCCGCAATTGCACGCCTTTCGCTGGTAGCAGAACTGCGTTGGCTGGTTACGATTTCTATCAAATTACCCCCAAGCGTATGTACGCTCGCCAGGTTAGTAGAAGTCTGCACCAAATCGGGGATATCCTGGCTCATGGCCTGGACACCGTGGGGACATGCAAAAAGTGCACTTATTACGCGTTTGCTGGCGGCAGCTGACAGGGGCAAGGAATCGGCAAGGGCCTTCCCGGCATTGAACGCCAGCCCGGGATCTGTCTTATGGAACTCTTCCGCCACATCGGCTCCAAAAGCATGGAATGCTGCAATACACGCCTCTGCGTCCGGCACTGCCACCACTGCAACACATTCACGTGCAATGGCATTAGGCTTTCCGCCGCCATCCATTTTCACAAGCCGGAGACCATAAGGAAGCTGACTGTAGAGGAAGCGGGCCATAAGTTGTACGGTATTTGCCCGCCCCTTATTGATATCGTCGCCGCTATGGCCGCCTATGCCTCCGCTTATACCACAACGCACGAATTGCAGCTCCGCCGCCACGCGGTTAAACCGGAAACGGATATTGGTATTTAATCCGCCGGCGCAGCCTATGAACAACTGTCCCTCGTCTTCGGAGTCCAGGTTGATGAGGGTTTTGCCAGTGAAAAAGCCGCTTTCAAGGGCTTCCGCGCCATCCATTCCGGTTTCTTCAGAAATGGTGAAGAGGCACTCAAGCTTTCCGGTGGGAGCACTGTCTTCGAGCATGGCAAGGCAAGCCGCAATTCCTATCCCGTCATCGGCTCCGAGAGTAGTGTCCTTTGCTATCATCCAGCCGTCTTCGATAACGTAGCGTATAGGATCTTTACGGAAATCGAAATCCACGCCGGCATTCTTCTCACAAACCATATCCTGATGAGCCTGAAGCACTATCACCGGAACGTTTTCTTTTCCGGGAGCGGCAGGTCTGGTAATAAGTACATTTCCGGTTGCGTCCCTTTTGAATTCCAGTGAACGGCTTTCCGCCCAGGCGCAGAGCCAGTCGGTAATGGGGCCTTCATGCCCTGATTCACGGGGGATGGTTGTTATTTCCTTGAAAATATCAAGAACTCGCGCGCTGTTCATATATTATATGGAATTAGGTGATTAGGCTTGTGCGGGGAGAAGCTGGGCTTCCAGGTCGGAAACATACTTCTTGAAGAGCCTGTCTGTAGCCATAAGGTCCGAGACCATATTGCAGGAGTGGAGCACGGTAGCATGATCCTTGCCGCCGGTTTCGGCTCCAATAGTGGACAGGGAGCAGTTGCTGATAAGATTGCGGCAAAGATACATGGAAATCTGCCTGGCCTGTACAATCTGGCGCTTGCGTGACTTGGACACCAATTCATCGCCGCTGATATTGAAATACTCGCAAACAGCAGCCTGTACGGAAGCAATCGTGATTTCCTTCACGGGCGAGCTTACGATTTTTTCGGTAACTTTAGCTGCAAGCTCCACTGAATTCTCGGCATGCATTGCAGTAGCATAGGCCATGACGGAAAGGAAAGCTCCTTCGAGTTCACGGAAATTGGTGCGGATATGGGAGGCCAGATACTCGAGCACATCCTCTCCTATGCTCACACCCTCCCTGCGACACAGAGCCTGCAGCATCTTCAGGCGGGTACCGTAATCCGGATGCATAAGCTCTACGGAAAGTCCCCACTTGAAGCGGGAAAGCAAGCGGTCTTCAAAGTTCTGAAGCTCCACCGGGGCCCGGTCGGACGTAAATATCAACTGTTTGCCGGACTGATGGAGATAGTTGAAAATGTTGAAGAAAGCGTTCTGCGTACCCGGCCCCTGCAAGTCCTGGATATCATCCACAATAAGTACATCGATTTTTTTATAGAAGCCGAGAAAATCCGTGAGTTTATTGCGAACGTTTACCGCATCCATATATTGGGTCTTGAAGTCATGTCCGTTTATGTACAGGACAATCAATTCAGGATACTTTTCGTGAATGGCGATGCCTATAGCCTGTGCCAGATGCGTTTTGCCAAGTCCGGGGCCGCCGAAAATGAACAAGGGATTGAACGAAGTCTTTCCGGGGGCGGAGGAGATTGCGGAGCCGGCCGTATAGCCCATCTTGTTACACTCGCCTACAATGAAGTTCGTGAAACAATAGACAGGATTCAATTTCGGGTCTATCTGAATCTTGTGCAATCCTGGATATACAAAAGGATTCGGGTTGCCGGTAGGCTGGACGTTGATGCTCACCTCACGGTTGACCGGCGTCGTGCCTGTAGCTTCGGGCACTGCAAGGGCAGGCTGCGTGCGTACGGCACGCACAAGATAGACCAGTTTGGCATCCGAGCCTATCACCCTTTTAAGGGTTTTTTTGATTACGTCCAGATAGGTGGCCTCAAGATACTCCCTGAAAAAGTCGGAAGGGACCTCGACGGTGAGCGTAGAATCGACGATTGATACCGGGCGTACAGGCTTGAACCAGGTCGTGAACTTTTGAGGTTCCACGATCTGCTCCACTATCTTAAGAAAGTGATTCCAAATACCTATATGTCTCTCGTTCTCGCTCATTAGAAATCGCGACTGTCCGGAGGGTCAATCGCGATTGCAAAATTGGTTGAAAAAAAATGCAAAAAAAAATCTTTTTGATATTGTTTTTTATGATTTTTAGCTGTATATATTTAGGAAAACAAGGCGAAAACACCGCATTTACAATATATTGATTAACTGCGCGTTACATAATCACCCCCAAGCTAATAACGTATATTTCACTAAACTTACAAATTAGAATTATTCTAAAATAGCCATTTAGAAAAAAATTGCAGCAGATATATATCTATCGACAAAAAAAGCTATTTTGCTATAGATAACTTTTCACCCTCAATCCGTACCAAAAAAGCATCCGGATATTTTTTCCTGATCTTTGGAAGTTCCGCTTTAGCTTTTTCCAGTGAATCGGAAACACCTACCACATATTTGTACATTTTGCCGGCATTCACGATAAATGGCTTGTATCCCATGAAAGCCTTGTCTTTTGAATCCAGTTTCTTTGAGCCCGCAAAAATCTGCACCCCGTAACGGACACCAGCAGGTTGCACCTTAGGCGTCTCCTTTACCGGCATTTCCTGTACATCGGCCTCCGGAGCCTCTACTTCTACGTCTAAGGCGACGCTAAGGTCATAGCTCTGCTTGTACTTTTTGAATGCAGTACACAGGCAGCTTGCAATCTTGTCCCTGTCTGCCGATTTCTTCAAAACGGACAAGTCAGTGGAGTTGGAAATGAAACCAAGTTCGACAAGAACTGAAGGCATGGCGGTCTTCCACAGCACCAGGAAGGGGTCCTGCCATATTCCGCGGTTAGCGGAGATGGGGCCTTTCTCCAAAGCATCGGACACCAACTGGGCGAAAGACAAGCTCTGCTCCAGATGGGAGTTCTGCATCAACTGCATGAATATGAATGACTCCGGGTCCGACGGATCGAAGCCTTGATACTTGGTACTATAATCATCTTCAAGCAGAATCACGGAGTTCTCCCGCTTGCATACATCCATATTATATGCGAATAAGTCCCTGTCTTTTTTTGACGACTGGCCCAGGACATGTACCGAATAACCGTTTGGCCCTGTCTTGGGACAGGAATTGATAT
>CAMKQN010000016.1:0-31155 GCA_946414935.1 uncultured Bacteroidales bacterium | reverse complement strand
TAGACAAGATGAACCGTTCCATCGCCATTGCCAGAGAGTTGCAGGACAGGAAGGATACAGAATAACAAAGCCCCTGTCTGGGGTAGTTTGTTTCTCATCCCCGGCCCGTCCGGGGATATCTTTTCGAGAGCTACAACGGCGCTTTCCCGGCGCTGTACGATGCTTTTGTTGCGCGGGTCAACGAATTGTCCCACTGAAAGCGCCCGCGGAGGCCTCCATTCGCCACATATTTACGATTCTTTCAAAAGAATTCGCAAAACCTGCTTTCAGGGTATTGTGGGAGTAATTATGTTTCCATAGTTTTGTGGCGAGACTTGGACTTTACACGAGTATGCGGCCATTCCTGAACCAACAACTTAGACAATATGGTGAAACCTGATCAGATAACTAGAGGACAAAATAATGTCTCCGATAGTTATAATCCAACACAAAAAGATGTTGAGGGCTTAATCTTTCTAATACGTGACAAGCATGTTATTCTTGATAGAGATTTGGCTAAATTATATGGCACGGAGACGAAGCGGCTTAATGAGCAAGTGCGGCGTAATCCGGGCCGATTTCCTGATGAATTCGTGTTCCAGTTAGCAAAAGAAGAATGGCTCTCTTTAAGGTCGCAATTTGCGACCTTAGACGGTAGAGGACGGCATCCAAAGTACTTGCCATATGCATTTACTGAGCATGGAGTCATTATGGCAGCGGCGGTTTTAAAGACTGAGATAGCCAACAAAGTAAGTGTTACAATTGTAAAGGCTTTCGTCGCGATGCGGCGTTTTATGCTGACCAATGCTCAAGTTTTCCAACGACTTGACAGAATAGAATATAAACAATTGGAGACAGATAAGAAGATTGATCAAGTATTTGCTAAACTGGAAGAGAAAACAGACCGCAATAAGCAATGCATCTTTTTCGATGGACAGATATATGATGCATATGAGTTTATCTGTGACTTGATCAGGCACGCCAACAAAAGGATTGTTTTGATTGACAATTACGTGGATGATTCAGTATTGACCATGCTGGACAAGAGGGGTGCTGGGGTTGTGGCTTCGATATACACAAAAGAACTTGCAAACCAGTTCAAACTGGACGTCGAAAAACACAACGCTCAATATGCAGCAATTCCTGTATTTGTTTTCACAAAAACTCACGACCGCTTCCTGATTATAGACGACAGTGTTTATCATATCGGAGCATCGGTCAAGGACCTTGGGAAGAAATGGTTTGCCGTCTCCTTGATGGAAGCACAGGATGCCGATGAAATTGTATCCCGGCTAGTGGCTGACTCAACAAGCATTAAGTAGATCTTATCCATTCGTCACATATTTACGATTCTTTCAAAAGAATTCGCAAAATCTGCTTCAGAGACGTCATCCCCAAAATGACATAAAATGACAACTTGCCATCCGGTGGCGGGTAGTTATCTTTGTCGTGAGCAAAATAGCTCCGCGATAGTGAGAATTGTAAAGGAAAAACGTTATATTTGTCTCTTGCAGGACCTTGGTGTCCTGTGACATAGACAAATTAGCGTTTGCAATTTGCTCTGACCGGGTAGAAACGTAGGAAATTTCTTTTAGCAGGTTCAGCGGCAAGTCGTAAACGCCCGCAATAGATACCCTCGGGTATTACGCGGGCGTGACTTGTACCTGCTTTGGTTTCCTACGACCACTACCGGACAAGTTTCGCCCGCTTTTTTTGTATACTATAACATTTAAATACAATGAAACTCAAGTACCGTTCTCCTCAATCTTTCTGGGATGAAATAGAGCCCCAGGCTATTATCTGTGACAGTTATAAATCGGGAATCGACGATTACGATTACACCGAAATCAATTTGAACAACTGAGCTAAAACCAGCAGCATCATGAAGAATCTCTACAAAGCATTGGCCTCTGCCGCTATCATACTGCTGGCAGCTTCCTGCGTGAACGAAATGGGGAACGATACCGCCGACGGCCTCTTTCGCAAGTATAACCTGAGTTTTGAAGGATCCACCAAGACCGAGCTCTCCGGCACCGGCAGCACCCGCCAGGTCAAATGGACCAGCGGCGACGAGCTAAAGTACTATACGAAAGACAAACAGTCAAACGCCTCTACGGCATCCGTCACGGCAGACGGCGGCAGCGCCTTCGTAGAAATCCCCCGCGGCCGCAACGACGACTTCATCAACGCCGTTTACGGAGCCGGCAGTCTAACGTCCTCCTCCAGCACCTCCGACTGTATGTACGTGGAGTCTCCGGCAAAGGACGACCAGAGTAACACGACCTTCGCTCAGGCACACCTTTGCGCCGCTTTTTCCTCAGACCTCGAAGAACCCAACCTGCGTTTCCACAATGCCGTGGCCATCTTGAAGTTCACCTCCGCCGCGTCGATCAGCAAGGTGGTGTTCTCCGGCAATAAGGGCGAGGTCATTACCGGTGGTAGCAACGGTAGCCTTAAGATAACTTACTCCGGCGGAGCAATCAGTGCCGTCCCTGCATCATCCGGCGGCACATCCGTAACCGTGACCACCGGCAGTCAGGAATCCGACTTCTACATCGCTATTCTCCCGGTTAACTTCAGCGATGGCATCATAGTCCGCGGATATGACGCCTCCGGCTACTTGCTGTGCGAGAGCAAAACTTCCGGAGAGTTGAACACCGTCAACGCCGCAGGCCTTCCCATTATCGCCAACCTCGGCAGCATCCAGGACTGGCTCGACAATCCCAAACCGACGGCCGTTGATCTCGGCCTCAGCGTCAAGTGGGCAAGCTTCAATCTTGGCGCCTCAACTCCCGAAGGCAGCGGCGACTACTTCTCCTGGGGAGAGACTGCGCCCAAGAGTTCCTATACTTGGTCTACGTATGCCTATGGCCAAAGCAAGAATGGCCCATTCTCCGAGTACGTGGTGGACGCAGCCTCCGGCACGCCCGACTACAAGACCATCCTCGACCTTGAAGACGATGCCGCCCACGCCATCTGGGGCGATGCCTGGAGGATTCCTTCGAAAGAGGAAATCCAGGAGCTTAGGGATAACTGTATATGGACTTGGACCACAATTAACGGCGTCAATGGCTATAAAGTGAGCAGTAGTATCACCGGTAATTCAATTTTTCTCCCGGCATTTGGCATAATGAGTGGCTCCAAGGTTCAGAATGCCGGCACGGAAGGAGATTACTGGTCATCCTCGCTCTACAGCACCGAATCTTGCTCCTCCTGGTCCCCCTACTTCACCTCCTCAGAGTTTAGCACCGGCGACTGCTACCGCTACTTTGGCCTGCCTGTCCGTGCCGTCTATGGAGAAGTGGTGCCGGTGGGGGAGATAACGCTGCCGGAGGAACTCATACTGACGATGGGTATAACAGAGTCGGCGATGCTGACGGCAAGAGTTCTGCCAGATAATGCAACTTACAAGAATATGACGTGGGTGTCATCTGATGAATCCGTAGCCACCGTTGACGTCACCGGCAAAGTGACGGCAGTGTCAATAGGTACCGTATCAATCACGGCCCATTCCGCTGATGCTAAGAAATCAGCCTCCTGCGAAGTAACGGTTCTTCAAAAGGCGGAGTCCATCACTCTGGACAAAACATCGCTGGAGATGTATGTAGGAGATGAACCAATCACTCTGGTAGCAACTGTCCTCCCTGAAGACACAAGCGATAAATCCGTTACTTGGACATCGTCGAATGAGTCCGTGGCCACGGTAGATGAATACGGTAAGGTGACAGCCATCTCTTACGGTTCAGCAAGTATTACAGTAAAGACCAACGATGGTAGCGGCCGTAGTGCTAGTTGTTCGGTATGGGTGTATAATCATGTAGAGTCGGTGTCCTTGAACAAGACGGAGATGACGCTGTATGTTGGCAACACGTCAACCTTGACGGCGGACGTTCTGCCGTCCACGTCAAACAAGAGCAAAACCTGGACTAGCAGCAATGAAAGTGTAGCCACGGTTAATCAAAGCGGTAAGGTGACGGCCGTTGGCCCTGGCAAATCATCAATAACGGTAACGACGGTGGACGGTGCCAAGACGGCGACATGCGAAGTAACGGTAGTTGAAACGGCCGTAGATCTCGGCCTCTCCGTCAAATGGGCGTCGTTGAACGTGGGAGCTTCTGCCCCAGAGGATTATGGCGACTACTTTGCCTGGGGCGAGACGGAGCCGAAGTCCAATTATAGTTGGTCAACGTACAAGTTTGAGTTGGGGAAGGATATTAGAGGTCCATTTTCGAAGTACGTGACAGACTCCAGTTACGGAACGGTCGATAGCAAGACCGTCCTTGACCCGGAGGACGACGCAGCCCACGTGAATTGGGGCGGCAGTTGGCGAATGCCGACGTTGGAAGAGTGTGACGAGTTAAGGACCAAATGCACCTGGACCTGGACAACCCAGAACGGAGTAAACGGAAGACTCGTCACTGGCCCCAACGGCAAGAGTATCTTCCTTCCCGACGCAGGCAAGCGGTACTCTTCCTACCTCGACGGTGTCGGCCGCGGCGGCAACTATTGGTCTTCTTCCCTTGCTACGGACGTCCCGTTTTACGCCTGGCACGTCTACTTCAATTCCGACGGTGTCGGCTGGGACGGCAGCTACCGCTACTACGGGTTCTCCGTCCGTCCAGTCTCAGAATAATAGCCGGGCAAGGGCATAAGCCCAGCCCGGCAGCCGGATGTGAATGCGTCCGGCATCAATCCTTTCAGTCATGCGAAGCCCGAAACGATACGGCCGCAGGCCGTCAAATTTGAACGCAATATATAACATATTAATTATCAAATATATGATGAACTTAGTTATAATGAACAACATTATCCAAAACATGGCGAATAATCGCAAGTTCTACTATTCGGAAGCGGATTTTCAGCATTTCCTTGCAATGGCACTAAGGAGCAGTGGCTATGATGTATATTTGGAATACCCCGTAAAGGTTCAAGGCAAGGTATATCATATTGATATCATCGCATATGATAAAGAAACGGGACTGTTCCATCCAATAGAATTGAAATATAAAACAAAGGCGATGACCTGCGCTGGGTTGTGCGGGAACTATCAGTTGCGAACACATGGAGCACAAGATATCAATAGGTATTTGTTCTGGAAAGATGTGCAAAGGATTGAACAGTTAAAGAGTCGGGGGATGTGCGAGTGTCGCATAGGTGAGGGCTATGCTATCATGCTTACAAATGACCCTCTATATTGGACTAAACCTAATTCGAAGAGTACTTACATCGATAGTTTATTCCGAATTCATCCTGGTAAAACTGTGCAACAGGTTAATTGGATGGTTGAAACAAACAATGGTAATATATCTCCGGATTATAAATTAGGCGCAGTTACATATACTCATTTTTCTTTAAGCAATGCCTATTCAGTTCCCCAATGGATACATTATTCAAATGTCAACAAGGTTAAGACTAATGGTGCTAGTGAATTCAAATTTCTGACCATGGCTGTAATATAGCATGTGGTATATTATTCTATCGGAGTCTGCCGAAAATCCGTTCCAAGAGTAGGCCCAAAATAGTTGCGCACGACACGTATCAGTGAAATAGATTAATGCTACTTAAAAGTTATAGATTGGTTCTGGTTACAAAAAACGCAGATGGAAGCGAAACTCGTACTTCAGTCGGACGAGTTTATGATTCAAGCGAGTATGAAATTGTGGAGAAAGAGATAAAGAAGATGCTATTAAAAGAAAATCAAACCGTTGAGATCGAGGAGTTTGTTGATTCCTCACGTTTCCCTCCGATATCTGGTCTAATTTATTGAAATCTTTATTAATATCCCGCGTGAACGATGGATGAGGTTGACATTTAGACCTCAGATTGTTGGAGATGCTAACGTATAGTACAGAAAAATATAGAGTTGAAATACGATAGAAGTAATTATCTATGATTCAGTTTATCCAAGCTCCTTACGACATAGTAAAAGGTTGTTCGCATGTATTTACCAATAACATGAAACTCATTCAGGGAGAACGGCGTATTTGGCGGTATGTCTTTGACTATGATGTAGAACAGCCCAAATTGGAGCCTGTTCCCCAAAAGTATAAGAGTAAGGGAGGATTAGCGTTCTTTCGTTATATGACTGCATCACATTTCTTGTCGGATTTAAATTCTCAACAATTGACTTTTATTTCCCCAAAACTATGGAATGATCCTTTTGAACGTTTGTTTTATATTGACGACGGTATTGAAATTGGAGGAATAAAGTATTACATTAGATGTATTTGTTTAACATATGATTGGATCGAAAGCGAAGAAACAGCATGGAATCGAGGCTTGGGTGGACATGCGATGGTACGAGTGGAATATGATTTCCAAAAACTCTGCGATGTGTTAGAGATGCAGTCAAATTTTGATTTCTATTTCAGCGTGGTTGACTATTCACTCCCTAGGCGAGATATAATCCAGCTATCAAGACTATATCAAGTAAACTCGCTTCAAGATTATCTCAATCTTCTCAGTTTAAAACGGAAAGCATTTGTTTATGAAAATGAGGTACGTCTTTTTATGGTCAGCAAGAGTCCAATCCAACAAGATGTAATTTCAATTAACTGTCCCAAACTGCCAATCGATTCTGTCTGCCTTCCTCCTCAACAGACAGAATTGACAAGAATTGAAGCAGTTGCTAATAAAAACAGCATCAATGTGATTCACTCCCGACTGTATGATGTGGATTAAAATCATAATGTTAATTATTTGAGACATCATTAATTATGAGCATTTTTGATTCTGTTGAAAAACAAGCCCAAGAACTGGATGAACATATCCAGCGGGAACTTGGCATCCAGAATGTTATTGCTGGTTGTTTGGAAAATGGAGCGCATATCCTTGAGTCTTCAGACCTTGATATGGCCATTAATAAGTTAGAGGAGATGCTTAAGCTATATTATCCAGTCCTTGGTAACGGCATTGAGACAGAATGGCTGAAAAAGCAACAAGGGCGTCCTGTCATCCGCTGGGACGCAAAGACTTTCCGTAAAAATGATGCCATTGGGTCAATGTACAAGTTGGCCAAACTTCCGAAAGATCCGAAGTATGTGATTATCGTTGAAAACATTACTGAGATTCCTGAAGCGATCAGCGAGATATATGACGACCCGATACTTGTAGAAAATGTGCTTCTTCATTCTTGGAAGGATGATACTATTTATCTGACACATAGGAAGTATGGCCCCTTTGAACTTAATCGAAAGGACTATTCTGTTATATTTCCAATCAGGCCGGGTGAGTTAAAGAAGTTGCACTTCAGTGTGAAGGGAGAAATTGCTATGGTCCGGCTGTAGTTAATTTGTTTGTTGAAAACTATTCTTTATTCGTCGTAATAAATGTATATTTACCACGGATTATCGTCCGAATTTTTGTTGATTTTGACTGAATATTCGTCCGATTTTTTGTTGTGTGAAAAGAGAGCTTTGGTCGATGAACTGGAGAATCTTTTCTTTGCCGAACTGGTCATCATTCCCTGGGACCGCTATGAAATGTACGGCCATGCAGATGGAATGGTGCGTTGGATAGACGGTGACAGAGTCCTAATAAACAATTACGGCTACTTTGATCCGAGCCACGGAAGGGACAGCCATAGGTCCAGCGTTTCAGGAAGATTGACCTTGTTCCCGGCGAACACCAGGTAGTTGCTGTCCTTCCAGTTATAGACTGTCTGACGGCTCACCTTCATCCAGGCAGCGAATTCTGTGATGCTGCAGGTGGCGTGGTTCCCGGAGAGCTGCTCCAGCCTGGCCACAAGTGCAGAATAATCCTTGATCTTCGGAGCCGCCTCGTCCAGGATCGTCCGGATGTCAATCCTTTCCTTCCCGGCTTCCTTGAACATAGCCAGCAGGTCGTACGCCTTCGTAACGTCGACCTGCTGCATCAGTATGGTGATATCGCTGCTCGTCAGCATAGGCACATCAGAATATATCACCGTTCCATAGCATCCTAAGGAAATCATTGACATAGATAAGCTCAATGTCTCCCGATGGCCTCGTGATAGGGTCAAGTGAGACCAGAATCAGCCTGCAATCAGGATGCTCTTCCTTAAAGGCTTTCAAGCCATTCTTATGGCGGGTCTTGACCTCCTCGCTGGACTTGATTTCTATGGCAACCTTGGCATCGCCTATGACTGCATCGACTTCCTGGTTGTTGTAGGTATGCCAGTAGGAAATCTTCTCCCTGCGGCGATGGTACCCGCGGTAGGCTATAATCTCTTGCATCACGTAATGCTCAAACGCGTGGCCATAGTCATCCGAACCTCTCCGGAGGTTATGCCGCCCCATCAGGTAGTTCGTCAGTCCCACGTCAAAATAGTAGAACCTGGGGGCCTGGACAACTTTTCTCTTGACAACCTTCGTATAGGCGGGAATCTCATATCCCATCAGTGTATCTTTCAAGATTTGGTAGTAGGCCTTGACTGTCTTTGCAGCGACACCGCAATCACTGGCTATATTGGCATAGTTGATCATCTCGCCGTCAGAAATGGCAGCGGCTTCCATAAACTGCTCAAATGCCTCGGCATCCTGGACGGCGGCTTCATCCCGGATTTCTTCGCGCAGGTAGACTTCCACATATCCCTCCAGGCGGTCTGTAGCATCATCGACCATATAATGACGAGGAATCATACCGTTCTGGACGGCTTTGTCTATCTGAAAATCGGTAACCTCCTTCCAGACTAACGGGAACAACGTCCTTGGATTCGCGCGGCCACCGAGGGTGTTGGCTCCGGATTTCTTGAGCTTTCGGGCACTTGACCCGCTGAGGATGAAATGCAGGCCCCGGTTCACCATAAGCCAGTGTACAGCATCCAGCAGCTCCGGCACTTTCTGGATTTCATCTACAATTACCAGCGTGCCGGCCGGTTTGGCCAACAAGGCCTCCCGGAAGGAGTCCGGGTTGCGCTTGAACGCCTTGCGGACAGAATCAATCAGCAAGTCGTAGTAAATGGCATCCGGAAAGCGTTCCTGCAGGAGTGTTGATTTACCCACCTGACGTGCCCCGAAAAGGAACATTCCTTCGTCAAGTTGGTTCTCTATATCGAAGATTCGCTTATACATGATTCATTAGAATTTATGGAGGTAAGGTCCGATTTTCCTATGAAATTCGGGAGTCCGGGTACAAATTTAGTAAAGTTTATCTAAGTAACAAATTCTTTGCAAGATTTCCCGTTATAAGCTGAGCGAGTTTGCAAAGGTGTTCATTGCATCGGACTTGGTCTTGCCGGCAATGGCGATGTACGGCTTCATGGCCTGGTAATCGCAGTGGCCGGTCCATTTCATCACCACCGGCAGGGCGTGGTCGCCCACGCTCTCCAGATCCTTATACTTATCAAGGATGGCTCGGGAATAGTGATTCAGGTCGATGGGAAGTCAGTCGTTAGTCTTCTGTAGCGAAAGCAGCCGGAAATCTAAAAGAATAATTATATTTGCGGACAACGACTATTATTGTTCCGATTATGAAAAGGCTTACAGTTTTCTTTGTTTCGCTTATCCTGGCAGTGCCGTTTATGTATGCGCAGAATCCTTCAGGAGATGCCGCCACCGCTTACGCCAAATCCGATTTCGTGCCCGGAGACGAGATTTTCTTCGAAGATACTTTCGAGAATGAAAAGCTGGGCGAGTTTCCGTTGCGCTGGGACCTGCTTGACGGTTATGTTGAGACAGCCTTGGTCGAAGGCCGTAAGGTGCTGGCTTTTACTGACAACGGCATCGGGCAGGTGATGCCGCTGATGAAGGACAAGTGGAACTGGCTGCCGGAAATCTTCACCCTTGAATTCGACTTGTTTATTGCTCCGATATCGGAAGACGGCGAAACTTCGCTGGAAATCGAAGTGCTGTTCGGCAACCCTGGGGCGTCCGACTACTATAACGCCCCCAGCGTAGTAATCTACCGGTACAGGGAGGACGGATATTCTTGGCTGGAATGGAGTCTTCTCAAACCCGGCCTCGAAGACCATACGTTCGGGGAGAAAGAGTTGGGACTCAATGCGGATGTCGGCGGATACAGCGAAAAGAATAACCCGATTAAGGCCGGAGAATGGAATCATTTCGCATTCTCCTTCAACAAACGGGCATTCAAAGGCTATCTCAACGGTATCCGTCTCATAAATGTACCGGCAATGCAAGCTCCTGGCTATTTGTTCCTGGGCAGCAATTCCCCATACAAGTACAGCGGCATCAGCAACGTGCGCATAGCCAAAGGCGCAGTACCGCTGTACGACCGCCTGCTGAGCGACGGCAAGATCAGTTCCTACGGCATCACATTCGCTACCGGCAAGGCGGAACTCAAGCCGGAGTCGATGACCGAAATCGCCCGCATAGCCAAATTGATGGCCGAACATCCTGAACTTAACTTCGAAGTCCAGGGACACTGCGACGCGACCGGCTCGGATGCCGTCAACGATCCCCTCAGCCAGCAGAGGGCGGAGGCCGTAGTTGCAGCGCTTGTGTCCCAGGGAGTTGAGGCGGGGCGCCTCACAGCAGTGGGGAAGGGCTCGCATGAGCCTGTTGCAGACAACGGCACCGAAGAGGGCCGTGCCAGAAACCGCAGGGTGGACTTCGTAAAGAAATAGAATCGCTTACCTAATCATGGACATACGCCGGCGGGCATCAACAATACCCGCCCGGCTAAGGCGTATTGACGAGGACGGGAAAGACTGTAAGGCGCAGGGTAGTAGTGCCGTAGGGAACGAGCTCTATGCTCCCGGCCGGGCCAGTTGCTTCCGGCATCAATGGAATATCAGGGGTCAGGAGCTCTCCTCCGGGGCCCTTGTCGAAGTCCCAATCGATTGGATAGACGGGAATGCGGAGCACGGGACCTCCGGCAGAACCCGGCACTACTTCTGCCTGCACGTCGGCTTTTACGGCATAGTTCCAGGGACCGGAAGGCCGTATATCCCAGCAGGGGAAAGCATTGTCGTCGGCGGGGTATTTCCCGTTCATGTTGGCATAACGCAGTGTGTCTTTGGTATAAACTGCTGGGATTGCGTAGCTATATACCAGCGGCCCTCTCTGAAAATATATTCCACCCCCGAAAGCCGGTTTGCTCTCAGTGGCCATTGGCAGATGAAGTTCTACGCGGTCTCCGTTTTTCCAGCGCCGCTCAAGGGTGATAAATGTGCCGCTGCGGAGCGCCCCCTTCCAGGGCTTGCCGTTCAGTCGCAAAGAAGCTCCTTCGCACCATCCTGGAATGCGCAGTGTCAGTTTGGCGGCATGACTTCCCTTGCCGGCTTTTACTCTGAAAAGAATAGTCTCTCCATAGGGATAGGAGGTTTCTTCCACAAAAGTGAGATGTTCGCTGAAACGGAACTCCGAAGGGGCGTAGAGTGCGGCGACCGCTTCGCTCTCTCCCCGGAGCCACATACGGGCGGCATAGTTGGGATACAGGCGGTGTATGTTGCCTGCACAGCACTCGGTCTGGTGAGTGGGACGGTATGCCATCCAGGTAGAGCAGTAATTGTCTTTGTTGTGATTCGAAGTACCGGTTGCAAGGAATTGGTTGACAGAAGAATAGTATTGGAGGGCCTTGAAGTCTTCCGTCACGCTTCCGGCTCCGGCGTTGAACACGATCTTTTCAATCATGTCGGCGTATCTGGCGTCTTTCAGGATTTCCATGAAGCAGCCCAGAGTCCAGCTCATATCAATCGCATTGCAGGTTTCGTGGCTGTGGCGGATGCCGCGCCCCTGCAGCCATTCAGCACTGGTAAACAGTCCGTCCGGCAGTCCGTCTTCTTCGAACAGCCGGTTCAGGGAGTTGATTGCCAGATGCTTGTACCAAGGATTACCGGTGGCGGCATACAAGAGTATGGGGAGCTTCAGGATTTCGCTCATCGTCACGCCATGCATGTTGTAGGGCGTTTCCCCCATGAGAAACTCCGGAGTCACACGGTCGTCGCGTTTGAGCTCGACCCCCTTGAGGAGCTGTGTCCGGTAGCGGAAAGCGGAGTCGGCACGGGCGACTAGCGCCGTGTCTCCGGTACGCCCGGCCAGCCATAGCATGCCCTCCAGAGACACTATGTCGCGCTTCCTTACCAGCTGCTTAAGGGGTATTGAATAGTAATGCTTTGCAAGAGCCTCCAGGACAGCCGGGTCGGGGTAGACGTCGTAAGCGGCTTTAATGGCCCGGAAAAAAACTGCGAAAGGCCAGGTGTTGTTGATGACCTTCGCTCCCAGCCTGCCGTTATCCCAAGGATGCGCCAGAGTATAGGCTATTCCGGCTTCGCCTTTGTCTATAAAATATTTGTCGTCAAGCAGATACCCCAGGCGCAGCAGTCCGTCGGTGTAGTAGGCGGTCTGCTCGTAACGCCACCAATCCTGCCCGTGGGTACCCATGCGGGGAATCTCGCCAGCCCATAGGCAGGTGTTATAAGGGTACGAAAGGGCTTCCGGGTGCCCGGTAAGACCGGCTTTCTGGGAAACAAGTTTCTGAAACAGCCATCCCTCCGGCTTGATATCCATGAGACTGCCCTCCTGCCATGCAGGGGTGCCTTTGCAGTCATCCGTCATCGGGCCTCCAGGATTATACAGTTCCCGGCTGGCACTTGCATCCAGGCAGGCCAGCAGCATAAAGAAAATAAAAACCCTTTTCATGCTTTCTGATAATAAATCACTAAATGCAAATATGCGAAAAAATGTCTAAATTTGCCGTAACAACCATTTACCTGCTATGCATATCAAAGAAGAATCCGCACGCTGTCTGTTATGCGTCGATGCTCCCTGCAGCGGAGCCTGTAACAATGGAGACCCCGCGAGGGCTGTCAGAGCCATACGGTTCGGGAATGAAGCTATTGCCTTGGGCTGGCTTGACGGGTGCTCCGAACAGGAGCTTGAGGCCGCAGAAAAGGCCTGCATACATTACGATCGTCCTATACGTATCCGCGAGATCGCCAAGGAGTTGCGCGACGCGTGCGCGCCTTCGTCCGTTGCCGCCGGGGCAAAACCGGTATCCCTTGAAATTGACTTCTGCGGCCTCCGGTGCGAGAATCCTTTTTTCCTGGCTTCATCGGCTGTCTGCACCAATTACGAAATGGTGGCACGGGCGTTCGACGCCGGATGGGCGGGTGTATTCTACAAGACCATCTGCCTGCAAGAAATAAGGGAGGTATCGCCTCGTTTCGATGCTGTTTACGAAGCCGGCAGCCGGGGGGATTTCTACGGTTTCCGCAATATGGAGCAACTGAGTGAGAATCCGGTTGATGTGGATTTCGATATTCTCCGGCGGCTCAAGCGGGACTATCCTTCCAAGATAGTGATAGCCTCCATCATGGGGCAGACTGAAGAAGACTGGGTGAAACTTGCCCGCATGGCGGAAGACGCCGGCTGCGATGCGGTGGAACTCAATTTCTCTTGCCCGCAGATGCGTATGACGGGTATGGGCTCCGACGTTGGCCAGGACCCCGAGCTGGTGACTTTCTTTACCGCTTATGTCAAGCGCAGCGTGAGCATTCCGGTCATCCCCAAGATGACGCCAAATATATCCCACATATCGGATCCCGCCATGGGAGCCTATTTTGCCGGGGCCGATGCCATATCGGCTATCAATACCATCAAGAGCGTCACCCTTGGCGAGGGCTCGGAAGTGAACGGCCACCAGACCGGCTCAGGCTATTCCGGAAGGGCGGTCAAGCCTATAGCGTTGCGTCATATCCTGGCTATGGTCAAGAATCCGATTATGAAGAATATCCAGTACAGCGGCATCGGGGGCATTGAAAGCTGGAAAGACGCCTTGGAATTCATACGTCTGGGCTGCCGCAACGTGCAGGTGTGCACGGCAGTAATGCAGTACGGTTACCGCATCATCGACGATATGATTGCAGGCATGCAGCATTACATGGCGGAGAGGGGAGTGTCCCGGCTGGCAGATCTTGTGGGCGAACTCCTCCCCGATTTTTCGCTCCCGCACGATCTGGACCGCGATACCATCGTTTATCCCAAGATTGACAGGGAGAAGTGCATAGGCTGCGGACGCTGCTATACTTCCTGCATGGATGGAGGCCATCAGGCCATAAGTTTCGGCGAAGACCGCCGTCCACGGGTGAACGGCGGCAAGTGCGTAGGCTGCCATCTTTGCCGGCTGGTATGCCCCACCGGAGCCATCGGAGTCTCCAAGAGGGTTGCCAAGACGGCGTAAAGCCGCCCTGCAGTCTTTACAGCACCCGGCCCTGCAGGAATTCCGCTACGCGGTCCATCCAGGTGTAGGCACCGGTGCCCGGCGAGGCCTGTTTTATGAAGACATGGGTGTGGGTTGCCAGGGTATGCAGCTCGCAGTCTATGCCTATGGCGCGCATCCGTTCCCACACGGCTACCGAATTCATTGATGCATAGTAGTCCTCATCGCCGTGAATCAGCAGCAGAGGGGCGGTATTCTTGTCGAAACTGAATTCCGGCGCCATAGTGAGGCCGTCGGCTGTGCCGCCGCTGCTGTTGCGTCCGTCAAAGCCGTCAGACAGCACATAAGCCGGATAAATGCCTATGCCCCATTGTACTTTGCAGGAGACTTTGTCTATGTCGTCTATGGGAAGGTACGCCTGATGGACGGAAGAGGTGGTGCCCATCAGGGTAAGGTGACCGCCTGCGGATGAACCCATGATGCCGATACGGTCCGGATCCAGGCCGCGGGAGGCGGCTTCGGAGCGCACGATGCGAACCGTCCTTTGAAGGTCCTGCCATGCGGTGATATGCTTTGAGAGTCCCTCCGGGCGCGGTGTACGGTACTTGAGCGTCACCACCGTCATGCCTTTTGCGTTGAGATATCTGCGTATAGGAGCCACTTCGGTGCCGTCGGGGTTGTTCTTTTTATAGCCGCCTCCGCTGTATATTATCTGGATGGCAGTGGTCTTGAGTTCCTTCGGGAAGTGCCATTCGATATAGGGCACGCACTGGGCCTCACGGAAGTCGGGAATCTTTCCCTCCGGCCATACATTCTCGCGCAGCACGGAGGCCCTGTCGTCATCGGAAGACAGGCGTTCCGTCAGCAGCTCTTCCGGAGCCAATGGCCCAAGGAAACCCATCTGGGTCATGAATTCCACCGCCCGCTCGAAGCCGAAAGCCCCGTGCTTCTTGCCTGGATACAAGTGAAGCTCGGCAGGGACGCCCATTTTGCGCAGCCGGTGGTACACCAGTGTGGATCCGTTAGGGGAGTACGGGTCGAGGTTCCCGTGGTGCAGGGACATAGGGCAGGTTTTCTCGTCGAAACGGAAGACCTCGCTGAGTTTTACGTCCGGTCCGTAGCCCTCGTATTTGGCTCGGGTGCCGTTTTCACCGTCGGTGGTGACATAGGCCGGCGCGTTGATAACGGCCCAGTTGATGTGGCAGGGGATGTCGTCCACGGCATCTATGCGTTCGTACGCAGCCGTCTGGGAACTGCTTCCCAGCAGCAAGCCAAGGTGGCTGCCGGCTGACATTGAAATGATGCCTATCTTTTCCGGGTCGAATCCGCGCTTCCGTGCTTCTTTGCGAACCATACGTACGGCACGCTGGCCGTCTTCCCAGGCCGACTGGTATATGGGAAGTCCTTTGGGGCGCGGCGTCCGGTACACCAGATTCACGCACTGCACGCCCAGTCTGGTCAATTCCTCCCCCCACATCTTTACCAGCGATACATCGCAGGTGTTCTTGTATGAGCCGCCTGAAATGAGTATCATGCAAGCGCCGCATGGCTTGTCCGGAGCGGGCAGCCAGTCGATGTAGGGACAGGGATAATCTTCCAGCTTGAAGCCTTCGGCCTTGGAGACGTCTGTCATGGCCGCATACTGGTGAGGCTGGGCATCGGGCATTTTGCCCTTGGGCCAGATGTAAACTCGCTGGGCTGCCGCCTCAAGGCACACCAGCATCAGCAGAATAGTAAATAAGCGTTTCATTATCACAGGGCGGAACTTTTCCCCGCCAATTGCAAAGATGCAAATAAAAGCGCAAAAACATATCTTCCGCATAAGTGTTTATTCAAATCATTTTTCTTATATTTGTTAACTCAAATATTGTATCGGCCATTATGGGGAAGATTATCGATTTCTTCAGAATCAGCCAGCCTGCGGCTGTCAAGCTGCCTGCTGACAAGATTGACAAAACTTACAAAAAACTGCGTTTCAACTGCTTTGTAGCGGTAACGCTCGCGTATTCGTTCTATTACGTTTGCCGTACTACGCTCAATGTGGTCAAAAAGCCCATAATCGACGCCGGCTTGCTGGATGCCAGCCAGCTCGGTATCGTGGGCTCCTGCCTGCTTTTTGCCTACGGCTTCGGAAAGTTCATCAACGGTCTGCTCGTGGACTATTCCAACACCAAGCGCTTCATGGCTTTCGGTTTGCTGATATCCACTGTAGCCAACCTCATTATGGGCATCCTGGGCTTCTCTGCATCATTCGCCGGCATTTCTTCCGCAGTCTTCTTCGGCAGTTTTGCAGTATTGTGGGCCATAAACGGCTACGTCCAGAGTATCGGCGCCCCTTCTTCCATCGTTACGCTTACCCGCTGGTATCCCATCAAAGTCAGGGGAACTTACTACGGCTTCTTCAGTGCCAGCCATAACTTCGGAGAGTGGCTGTCCTTCCTGCTGGTAGGCCTTCTGGTGGCCCATTTCGGATGGCAGTGGGGCTTCTTCGGCGCTACCATTGCGGGTGCCGCCGGACTGCTCATCATCCTCTTCATGCTGCACGATACTCCGGAGAGCAAGGGTCTCCCCAGCGTTGAAGAACTGTCCGGTGAGAAGATTGAAGCTCCGGTTACCGATACGGCGGAGACCGCACGTATACAGAAGGCAGTGTTCCGTAACCCCGGCGTGTGGATTCTTGCCGCATCTGCGGCGTTTATGTATGTAAGCCGCTATGCAGTAAATAGTTGGGGTGTCATTTTCTTGCAGGAGAAGAAGGGCTTCGAACTGGCGGACGCCACCTTCATCATTTCCATCAACGCCATTTTCGGCATCATCGGGACCGTGTTCTCCGGTTGGATTTCGGACAAGATGTTCAACAGTGACCGCAAGCTCCCCGCCCTCACTTCCGGCATACTTGAGGTGATAGCGCTGGTGCTCTTCTTGTTCGGAGGCAACAGCTGGTTCGTCAATGTCACCGCCATGGTGCTCTTCGGCGTAGCGATCGGCGTGCTTATCTGCTATCTCGGCGGCCTCATGGCCATCGACCTGGTGCCCCGCAAGGCTACGGGGGCCGCACTGGGCATCGTTGGCCTGGCAAGCTATATGGGCGCCGGCATACAAGATATCGTCAGCGGCGTGCTGATAGATGGTCACAGCGTACTCAACGAGGCAGGGGAGCGGGTGTACGATTTCACCCCCGTTTCATGGTTCTGGATTGCAGCCGCCGCCATTTCGTTCATGTTGCCTATACTGAACTGGCGCCGCAAGCAGCAGCAGATATGAGACGCTTCCTGATAGCTTCTCTTCTTGTCCTCGTTGCCTGCCGGCCTTCTCCGGAGCGCCTGCGCAACGGGGACTTGATATTCGTGGGCATACCTGCAGATTACCGCCTCGAAGATTCTATGAGTGACGCCATAGGCAGCTCTACCTGCCGCGATTCGCTGAATATCATCCATGCTGCGATAGCGGAGGTGAAAGGGGACTCGGTCTGGATTATCGACGCCACCATAAAGCGCGGCGTTGACCGGCATCCGCTGGATACCTTCCTCCGGGACTTCACGCTTAAAGACGGAAGCATGCCGGAATTTATAGTGATGCGGCTGCGTGACAACCATGAGGCAGGTTCTTACGTGGACAAAGCCAAGGGCTTCCTGGGCATGTCGTACAACTGTTCGTTCGTCCCTTGCGACACAGCCCGCTACTGCACTGAACTGGTGCGCGACAGTTACCGTCTCCGGGACGGAAGCTACATTTTCAGCGAGGCACCCATGAATTTCCTCTCTGCAGACGGCACTATGCCTCCGTACTGGGTGAGCCTGTTCGCACTGCTGGGACAAGAGGTGCCCCAGGGGCTTCCGGGCACGAATCCCAAAGCCATGATGGCTGAAGCCTGTCTCCGCCGTGTAAATACCGATATACTCAGCCGATGAATACTGTATCAATCATAATACTCTGCGCGGCACTGGCCGTAATAGCTGTTTTGCTCATAGTCTTCCTGACCAGGGGAGCACGCCTGAACCGGGAGCTGAAGGCGAAGGACGCAGGTATTCAGGAACTTAAGTCCGAACTTGGCTCTAAGGAAATCCAGATTCATGGCCTCTCCAAGGATCTGGAGTACAAGAGCGCCGAAGCCGAGAACGCCCGCAGGCTCTATGAGGAGCGCCTGGCGGAACTGAAGGAATACGGCGAGAAGGCTCTTGCGCAGCAGCTGGAGGCGGTCAAGTCCCAGATAACCAGCGAGAGCGAGAAGATGCTCAAGGCCCGCGAAGACGAGTTCAGCAAGCACGCGAAAGAGTCTTTTTCCAACATTGCCGGGGACTTCAACAAGAACCTGAGAGACATGAAGGACGCTTTCGAGGCGAACAAGAAGACCCAGAACGACAGCGCATCCGAGCTCAAGACTAATATAGAAAATGCCGTAAAGCGCCTCACAGAGCAGACCGCCAATGTAGGAGACAAGGCAGACAAGCTTGCAAGTGCCCTGCGAGGGCAAAACAAAATGCAGGGCTGCTGGGGCGAAACCCAGCTGCACAACCTGCTGCTTGCCGAGGGCCTTGAAGAGGGACGCGACTTCGACCGGGAGGAGACCCTTCGCGACGAGCTTGGAATCGTCATCCATAACGAAGAAACCGGCAAGCGCATGCGTCCGGACTTCATCCTCCATTACCCGGACCAGACGGATATAGTGGTGGATTGCAAAGTGTCCCTGAACGCCCTTTCCGACTATTTCTCGGCAGAGACTGACGAAGCCCGCAGGGATGCGGCTGCACGCAACCTGAAAGCCATCATGGACCAGGCCGACGGTCTTTCCCGCAAGGATTACGCCTCCTATCTCAAGCCCGGCCGCAAATGCCTGGACTACACCGTGATGTTCGTGCCCAACGTAAACGCCCTTATTCTGGCCCGCCAGCTGAACCCCCATATCATTGCCGATGCCTTCCGCAAGAACGTGTTGATTACCAGCGAGGAAACGCTGATGCCTTTCCTCCGCCTCGTGCGTACTGCATGGGTCAATTTCGAGCAGGCACGCAACCAGGAGAAACTGGTGGCCGCCGCCCAGCGCATGGTGGACCGGGTTTCGGACTTCTGCAGTTCGTACGCAGAGGTGGGCAAGAAGCTGGAAGACGCCCAGAAGAGTTTCATGGCCGGAGACAAAAAACTGAGGGAGAGCGGCCAGAGCATTGTGCGTGCCGCCCGCGAAGTGGAGTCCCTGGGCGTGAAGTCAAAGAAAATCCTTCCCGAGCTGATCGAGGATTAGTCTTTCTTGATAAGGCAGCAGAGGCCTATGACGGTTAGCAGGGCGTTGAGGAGTATGAGTTCGTAGCTGAAACGGTAGCCGCCGAACCATTGTTCGGAGTGTGCCTGTATGATGTAGCACAGCACGGGAGCTGTCACGGCGACAAGCGGAACCCACTTGTCCCGTACATGCCGCCTGCAGCAGAGTCCGAAGGCGAACATCCCCAGTATGGGTCCGTAAGTGTAGCTTGCCAGCTTGTAAACAGCATCTATAACGCTTTGGGTATTAAGCAGGTAGCAAGCGTAGATCACCAGCCCCATGAGCAGCGCCATTATAAGGTGCACAAGCTTTCTCATACGTCCTACTTCCGCTTCGCTTTTCCCTTCAGTGCCTATGATGTCGGCAGTGAACGAGGTGGTGAGGGCGGTGAGAGCCGAACCACCTGCGGAGAATGCGCAGGACACCAGGCCGAGGATGAACAGCACTCCCACGGCTCCCGGAAGAAAGCCTCCCGTGGCCACGGCGGGGAAGATCAGGTCGCCTGTCTGGGATATGCCTTTGCTTGCGGCGAACAGGTAAAGAAGTACTCCCAGAATAAGGAACATGAAGATTACGGGGACCTGCATTATTCCGCTGATAATCATATTCTTGCGCGAGTCGCGGGCGTTTCGGCTGCTGAGCGTGCGCTGCATCAGGTCCTGATCCAGGCCGGTAATGGCAATGACGGTAAACACTCCGGCCAGGAACTGTTTCCAGAAGAAGCGGGGATGATTAGGGTCGTCGAAGAAGAATATTCTGGACATACCGCTGTCCTGTACGGCTGCCACGGTCCCCGGGAAGTCAAGTCCAAGCTCTTTGGCTATAAGTATTATAGTGATACCTATGGATACCAGCATGCAAACGGTTTTGAGTACATCTGTCCAAAGTACGGACTTCATCCCGCCCTTGAAGGTGTATGCAAGCACTATCAGCATGGTAATAAAAGCGTTGAGTGCAAATGGCAAACCCAGGGGAGAGAATACCATCAGTTGCAGGGTAACGCACACCAGGAACAACCTTACTGAAGCTCCCAATATTTTGGAAATGAAGAAGAACCAGGCTCCGGTCTTGTGCGAGGTGACACCGAAGCGATCGTCCAGGTACTGGTAGATGGAAACCAAATTCTTGCGGAAAAATACCGGTATGAGCACGAAGGCTATGACGAGGTATCCTGCCAGGAAGCCCAGAACCATTTGCATATAGCTCATCTGCGTGCCTTCGACGCCTACCATGCCCGGCACCGATACATAGGTTACTCCTGACATAGGGGCGCCTATCATGGCTA
This sequence comes from uncultured Bacteroidales bacterium, assembly GCA_946414935.1. Lineage (GTDB taxonomy): Bacteria > Bacteroidota > Bacteroidia > Bacteroidales > UBA932 > Cryptobacteroides. The sequence continues at coordinate 10,534 of CAMKQN010000016.1, read as the reverse complement.
TGGCTACTACCCACCAGGGAGCTTTCCTGCCGCCGTTGAAAAAATCGGAAGCACCGCTCTTTCCGCGCGATGAGATCAGCGAAACTATAAGCAGCAGGGCGAAATAGCCCAAAATCGTAAGAATAACTGATAGCGGATTCATTCTTGCAAAGATAAGCTAATTGTGTTACTTTTGCGCCATGAAGAAGTGTTTTGCGATTGTTTTTTCGTTTTGCTTGAGTGTTTTGGCACTTGCCCAGGCTAATATGGTGCAATGGAGCGCCGAGACCCGTCCGGCAGGCGAAGGTATATATGAATTGGTATTTACCGGTGTAACTGAGGACGGCTGGCATACCTACAGCAGCCTGAATTCCTATTCGGTTCCGGAGTTGAGCATCGAGTCCGGGGCTGCTCCCCAGGGCGGACTCTACGACTTGAGCGAGCCTCTGGAGGAATTCGGAGACAAGGTGTTCAAAGGGCGCTTCCAGATAGCCCAGAAGATTGTGCCGGACGGGAGCGGTGCTCCGGTAAAGGGTTTCCTGACGTACATCGCTTGTACCGACGGGGCCTGTACGAGTCCGCAGGACTGGGAGTTCAGCGTGAGCGTAGGGGCTGTTCCGGCAAACGGTGCGGATATGCCGGGAGAGCATAGCAGCACCATTTCCGACCCTTCTGCTGCAAGTGGCGCCGGCTCGCTGTGGGCTTTGATCCTGGAGGCCATACTCTGGGGCTTCGCAATGCTTCTGACTCCTTGCGTTTTCCCTATGATTCCTATGACCGTATCGTTCTTCCTGAAGAGCGCTTCCACGCCTGCAGCAGGCCGTTTCAAGGCATTCATGTACGGCTTGTTCATAGTGCTGCTGTACACCGTTCCGATAAGCCTCATTATCTTGATAACCAGGGTAGTAGGTGGGGATGCAGTGACTGCGGACATTTTTAACTGGCTGGCGACCCATTGGCTGCCGAATCTGATATTCTTCATAGTGTTCATGGTGTTCGCCGCCTCTTTCTTCGGGGCATTCGAGATAGTCCTTCCGTCTTCCCTGGTAAACAAGAGCGACAAGAATTCGGAGAAAGGAGGCCTGCTTGGCATCTTCTTCATGGCACTTACACTGGTGCTCGTCTCCTTCTCCTGTACCGGGCCTATCGTGGGCTCCGTGCTTATCCGCTCCACCGCAGGGGAGTTCTGGACGCCTATGGTTACCATGCTGGCCTTCTCGGTGGCTTTCGCTCTGCCATTCACCGTGTTTGCCTTGTTCCCTTCGCTCCTTAACAAGATTCGCGGCAAGAGCGGTTCCTGGCTTAACAGCGTGAAGGTCGTGCTGGGCTTCATAGAGGTGGCGCTCGGCTTCAAGTTCCTGAGCGTAGCGGACCAGACCTATCATTGGGGGCTGCTGGACCGGGAAGTGTACCTGGCAATCTGGATTGTGGTGTTCTCGCTGCTGGGGCTGTATCTGCTGGGAAAGATAAAGTTCCCGCACGACGACCAGGAGCAGAAGCCTCTGGGCGTTTTCCGGCTGGCTTTGGTGATAGCGGTCTTTTCCTTCGTAGTGTATATGGTACCGGGAATGTGGGGTGCGCCGCTCAAAGCCTTGTCGGGCTATCTGCCGCCGCTGGAGACCCAGGATTTCGTGCTGGCTCAAGGGGCCGGCGCGGTGGTTCAGGATTCGTCTCCAGCCTCGTCTGCAGGACAGAAGTACGAACTCAAGATGCCTCTTGGCCTTGAGGGCTATTTCACTTTGGATGAGGGCCTTAAGGCATCCCGCCGTATGGGCAGGCCCGTATTTGTGGACATTACCGGTCACGGCTGCGTGAACTGCCGGGAGATGGAACAGCGTGTATGGAGCGATCCCCGGGTTCTCCGTATTCTGAAGGACGAGTACGTGATAGTGGCGCTATATACCGACGACAAGACGCGTCTGGACCGTGCCGATTGGGTGACTATGGAGAACGGCAGGGTGCTGAAAGATTTGGGGCGGGCCAATTCCTACCTGGTGCGGGAGCGCTTCGGGGTCAACGCACAGCCCAATTATGCGCTCCTCGGCTCCGACGGGCAGCTGCTGGCTCCGGTACGTGGCTACAACCTCGACGTTGAAGAGTTCATAGCTTTCCTGCGCTCCGGCGTGGATGCTTTTAGCGGAACTGGATATTGAAGCCTTCCTGGAGCAGGGGTCTGACCAGCTCCTGCATTTCTTCTACGCTATATTTTACGAGATTCTCCGCCGGAGTTGGGCGGTCTATGCTGTAGACCTGCACCAGCCGCGGCTTGAGCGTCCGGACTATGTCCATCCAGGGCTGCAGCGTGTCCGGCGCGCCGGAGTCGAAGACAAATCGATCTTCTCCCTTGATCTTCAGGAACATGGTCTGAAGTATAAAATCTCCTTCAAATCGTTTGAGGGCCTCTACTGTGCGGGCTATGCTGTAGCCTGGGGCCGGGTTGTTGATGAGTGCCGCAAGTTTGTCACTTGGCGCGTCAATCTTCATGATCGGATTGTCAACCTTGCGCAGTGCCTGGAAAACGGCCTCCTCGTGCACGCGTGTAGCGTTAGAAAGTACGGATACCTTGGCTTCCGGGTAGAACGCATCGCGCAAACGGAGGGTATCGTCTATGATGCGCGGGAATTCCGGATTCAAGGTGGGCTCTCCGTCGCCGCTGAAGGTAATGGAATCGATTGAAGTGCCCTCCAGCATGAGGACGCAGAGTTTGTCTTCCAGGGCGCTGCGGACTTGGGCGGCGCTTGGAAGCACAGTATCTGTGCGGCCGTCCCGGTTCCACCCGCATTCGCAGTACACGCAGTCGAAGTTGCAGATTTTTCCTTTAGTGGGTAAGAGATTGATTCCCAGGGAGTTTCCGAGACGGCGGCTATGTATGGGGCCAAATACGGTGTCTTCGCGTAGCATAGGCATGAGTTTGATATATGGCAAAGTTGCGAATATTTTCCCTCGAATGGAAATTTTTTGTGATATTTGCGCTGCTATGTTTCAATGGATGGGAATAGTGAACCTCACACCGGACTCGTTTTTCGAGCCCAGCCGGGTGTGGGTAGATGCCTGCGGGACGCCGGAAGGGGAGCCGCGATTGCTGGCGGACAAAGCTATGGAGAGGATTAGGCGGCTTGTGGCCGACGGGGCGGAGATTGTTGACCTGGGGGCTGTTTCCACACGCCCCGGGGCGGCGGATGTGCCACTGGAAGAGGAGTGGCGGCGTCTGGAGCCTGTGCTTAAAAAGCTCCAGACGGAGTCGGTGCCGTACGCTCCGGGAAAGGAGCCGCTGCAGATATCCATTGATACCACCCGTTCGGAGATAGTGAGGCGGGCTTACAGCATCATCGGCCCCTTCATAGTCAACGACATTTCGGCGGGGGAGGAGGACCCCCAGATGCTTCCCACGGTAGCTGAGCTGGGACTGCCTTTCGTGGCTATGCACAAGCGAGGCAATCCGCGGACCATGGACGATCATTGCGATTATCCGGAAGGTGTGATGTCGGAACTGCTGAGCTATTTTGCTGATTTTGAGCGGCGTGCCATGGAGCTTGGCATCCGTGGCTGGATACTCGATCCGGGACTTGGTTTCGCCAAGACGATAGAGCAGAACTGGGAGATCCTGAAGAACTTGTCCCGACTGCAAGTGTTCGGAAGACCTATAATGATTGGTGCCGCCGACAAGCGCTTTACCCGTTGTGTCCCCCATGGAAACGAGCTTGCCAATTCTTTGGCGATAAAAGGCGGTGCCGCCATACTTCGCGTGCACGACATACCGAAATAATTGCTATCTTTGTGCGTTCGGGGTACCGGCCATGCGCTTGTTGCCGGTTGAGAGAGTCCCGTTGAACTTGATACGGTCAATACCGTCGTAAGGAAATGTCACATACTGGAGAATTCGAACTCATCGAGCGCATACGCTCAAGTTTCTTTGGCTCCCGCCATGGCGGAGATGCTTGTGCCGGTGGCAATGCCGGCGTTCTTCACGTCCCGGATGATATTATCGGAATAGGTGACGACTGTGCCGTCATGCCGCAGACCAGCGGCCTCGACACCCTCGTTACCACCGACCTGCTCATTGAAGACCGCCATTTTTTACTCTCCGATGTGGCTCCGGAGCAACTTGGGTGGAAGAGTGCCGCCGTGAATATCAGCGACATAGCTGCAATGGGAGGGCGCCCGACAGGCAGTTTTCTTTCCATTGCGATTCCCAAACGTGTCAGTCCGGAATGGGTGGAGCGCTTTATCTCCGGCTTCCGGGACCTGAGCGGACGTTTCAGCGTGCCTTTGCTCGGCGGCGACACTTCGGCGTCTCCGGACAAATTATTCATCAACGTTACTTTGCTGGGGGAGTGCAGGCACGGAAGTGCTCTGCTGCGCTCGACTGCAGTCCCGGGAGACCTGATATGCGTGACCGGGCCACTGGGCGATGCCGCTGCCGGGTTGAAACTGATACTGGAGCGGGCCGGGAGCGGTGATTCTTTTACCGAAAATGCTGATTATCAAGGAAATTGGAGTGCGGGGGCTGCCTCTGGCGCTGAGCTTCCGGAGCAGGTTCTGGTACGGCGTCACTATTGTCCCATGCCGCGGGTGGCCGAGGGGCTCGCTCTGGCGGCCGTTCCAGGCGTACATGCGGCAATGGATATATCCGACGGCATAGCCTCCGACCTGCGACATATCCTCAAGGCCTCAGGCGTACGGGCCAGGGTTGACCTGAATGCCGTTCCGCTTTCTCCGGAACTGAGGTTGATCTGCACAGCACGAGGCTGGGATGCCGCCGGGCTTGCCGTGAGCGGGGGCGAGGACTATGAGCTGCTGTTTACAGTCGAGCCCTGCGCCTTGGCCCAGGTGCGGGAAGCCCTCGGAGGAAAAGTGTTTCCCATAGGCGAAATCCTGCCGGAAAGCCATGGCTCCGCAGATATTCGGTGGGTTGGCGGCTCATGCTCCGATTATCAAGGTTTTACACATTTTTAGGCTTACTATTTTTTCGAAATAATATGCAATATCCAAGAGTTCTTACAATAGCCGGAAGCGACAGTGGCGGCGGTGCCGGTATCCAGGCGGACATCAAGGCAATCTCTGCCACCGGCAGCTATGCGGCAAGCGCAATTACGGCCGTGACCGTTCAGAATACCCTCGGGGTGGAAAGCGTTTTTCCGGTACCTCCCGAAGTCATCGCAGCTCAAATCCGCTGCGTACTTTCCGACATAGGAGCAGATGCTGTCAAGATAGGTATGCTGCACAGCGCCGAAGTGGTGACTGCCGTCCGCGACGCCTTGACTGAAGCTGACGGATTTGGCGGCTCCGGGAACATAGTGCTCGATCCGGTGATGGTAGCTACTTCCGGACACCGGCTGATAGAGGAAAGCGCCATACGTGTGCTTGCTTCCGAACTTATCCCTATGGCCCGGGTAATTACCCCAAATATCCCTGAGGCAGAAATACTTGGCAATACCAAGGTGAGCTCTCAAAGCGAGCTTCCCGCGCTTGCCCGCGCCCTTTCCTTAGGGGGCCGGGTATCGGTGCTGCTGAAGGCAGGACATCTTACCGACGAACGTCTGGTGGACATTTTCTACAATGCCGAAGAGGACAGTATACTGGAATTGCCGTCGGAGCGGGTACATACCCCCAACACCCACGGCACGGGCTGCACGCTATCGTCCGCTATGGCTTCTTTCCTGGCCCGGGGCTTCTCCCTGGACGATGCTGCACGGGCAGCTACAGAGTACATTCACCAGGCAATTGTCTCCGGCTCCCGTTATGAAACCGGTCACGGCCACGGGCCGGTGAATCATTTCTGGAATATGGACAGATTTATAAAAGGCACAGATAAATGAAACTCTTTTCTCCCAATCCGCCGGTAGTTGTGAACATTACTAACTACCTGGCAATGAATTTCAACGCCAATGCCTTGCTGGCAATAGGCGCATCTCCTATTATGTCGTTCTACCACAAGGAGATGGACGATTTGCTGGCAATCGCCAGCTCGCTGGTAATCAATATTGGTTGCCTGGACGATAACGAGATTGCCGGAATGCATGCAGCTGCAGCGGCTGCGCAGAAATACGGCAAGCCCTGGGTGCTGGACCCGGTGGGCGCCGGTGCCAGCAAAGCCCGTACCGACACGGCCGTGGAACTGATTCAGAAGTATCATCCCGCCATTGTCCGCTGCAATGCTTCCGAAATAATGGTGCTCCACGGCACTGCCTGCAAGACGCGCGGCGTGGACAGCGCCGAGCCGGTGGAAAAGGCCCGCAGCTGCGCCCGGGAGTTCGCTGCGCAGCATAAGACCGTGGTAGCGGTAAGCGGGGCGGTGGATTTCATCACCGACGGCGAACGGGAGGCCGAAGTCCGCAAGGGCAGCCCGCTTATGGCCAAGGTGACCACTATGGGATGCTGTGCGTCTGCAATCTGTGCCGCTTTTGCGGCAGTGCTTCCTCCGTTTGAGGCCGCTTCCCGGGCGATGGACCTCATGGGCACTGCGGGAGAGGCAGCTGTGGCCCGCTCCAGGGGTACAGGTTCGCTGGCCGTCAACTTTATCGACGAACTCAGCCTGATGCCGTGAGAGCGCAGTAGCTTTATTTGTAAGTAATTATCGGAGGTATGTATAATGACCAAAGGGTGCCGGCGGAGCTTGTCAGGGAACAGTTGAAACTGTACCTTGTGACCGACAGGGGGCTATCGCTCGGCAGGGAATTGCCAATGGTGGTGGAGGCCGCGGTGCGCGGCGGCGTCAGCATGGTCCAGCTTCGCGAGAAAGAGGTGGACACGCGTGAATTCATAGAGCTCGCACGCAAGCTGCAGACCATCTTGCGGCCGGCCGGCGTGCCGCTTATCATCAACGACCGTATAGACGTGGCGCTTGCGCTAGATGCGGATGGGGTGCATATCGGACAGTCGGACATGCCCTACGAACTCGCCCGTAGACTCCTGGGTCCGGGGAAGATAATCGGCCTGTCGGTGGAAACCATGGATGAGCTCCTTGAAGCAAACCGCCTCGATGTGGATTACGTAGCCGTGTCCCCGGTCTATTCTACCGCAACCAAGACCGATACGGCGCCGCCTTTCGGTCTGGAGGGCCTGCGCCGTGCAGTGGAATTAAGCGAGCATCCTACGGTTGCCATAGGGGGCATGAACCGGGAAAGCGCTCCGGCGGTTTTTGCCAGCGGAGTTGACGGCATAGCGGTGGTAAGCGCTATATGCTCAGCTCCCGACCCGCAAACCGCGTCCCGGGAGCTGGCAAATATCCGTATTTCCGGCAGATCTTAAATATTCCTGCGGTCGGTTCCGTAGTAGCCGTAATCCCAGAACCAGTACTCGAACTTAGTGGCTTCCAGGTAGGCCTGCGTCATCTTTTCCCGAATCTCCGGAGAAGCGGCGGCGGCGTATTCGTCGGCCATTTTCAACACCGAAGCTACGCCTTCAGTGAATGCTTCGTTGCCGTATTCCTGAATCCATTCACGGTAGGGGTTGCCCTCTGCCGAGGCAATCTTCAGGATGTGTAGCCCTACCTCGTTGTAAACCCACATACACGGGAGCATTGCGGCAAGCCCGATTTCTTTGGAGCCGCTTGCTATGGCGGCCTGGGTGTGGGCGTTGTAGTCTGCGGTTATGGGGGAGGCCTGCACAGCAGTATCTATGCCGAAACGGTCTATCAGCAAGGCGTGCATGGCCTTTTCGCCCTCGATTCCTTCTTTTGCAAATTCGCAGAACATCTCGTGCACGGCCGGCTCCGGAATGAGCTCCGCCAACTCGAACATCTGTCTTCCGTAATTGCCTATATACAACTCATCCTGAGCCAGATAGCGGTCGAAACGTTCAGCTGCCAGAGTGCCCTCCGCAAGCTCCTTGATGAAGGGGTGGTTGATGATGTCCGTATAGATGTCGAGCGCCTTGTCCCAGGCCTGGGCTGTCCAGGAAGATAACTTGCACATCTGCGTACTACCAGTTCTCGGCGGTAATCTCAAAGAAGGACTGGGGATGGGCGCAGACAGGGCAGATCTGGGGAGCGGAGGTTCCCACCACGATATGTCCGCAGTTGCGGCATTCCCATACTTTTACGCTGCTCTTGGAGAAGACTTCCTGGGCCTCTATATTGCGGAGCAGGGCACGGTAGCGGGCTTCGTGGCGCTTCTCAATGGCGGCCACCATGCGGAACTTGGCGGCGAGCACCTTGAAGCCTTCCTCTTCGGCGGTCTTCGCGAAGCCTTCGTACATGTCGGTCCACTCATAATTCTCACCGGCAGCGGCTGCACTGAGGTTTTCGGCGGTGCTGCCTATGCCTTCAAGCTCCTTGAACCAGAGCTTTGCGTGCTCCTTTTCGTTGTCGGCGGTCTTGAGGAAAATCTCTGCCATCTGCTCGAAGCCTTCCTTTTTGGCTACGGATGCGAAATAAGTGTACTTGTTTCTCGCCTGGGATTCTCCGGCGAAAGCTGCTTCCAGATTTTTCTCGGTCTGGGTACCTGCATACTTGTTTGCCATATTTGTAAAATGTTAATGTCTTCTCGCAAAAGTAACATATTTTTTGTTAATTTTGCAGGAATCTCGTAAAAGTTTCCGGCCGTGCTGCGCAAGATTTCCGGAAACTATGCGTTTTAATGGAAAGACGACGATGAAAGCACTATTCCCCATAGCGGCAGTTTTACTGCTGGCGGCCTGCACTCCGGATATTGACCTGGAAGAAGGCAAGCCTCTTAAGCCATTGACGCTCACTACGAAACAGCAGACCTTCGTGGATGCCGGCAACGATTTCTCCTTCCGTTTCCTGGATGAGGTGGAGGCCGTAACCGGGGAGGATTACGTCATTTCACCACTGAGTATGCAGTTTCTTCTTGGGATGATTCTGGACGGGGCGAAAGGAGCTACCGCGGATGAAATCTGTGCCACTCTCGGCTACGGTGAAGGGGAGGCTGCCGAGGTGGATGCGTACGCCCGTACCATGCTGGACCAGCTTCCTGCGATGGACAACAAGACCAAGCTTACCATGGCCAATGCCATCATCGTGGACCAGGGCTTTACATTGAACGACAGTTACTCCTCCAATGTGCGGGAATTCTACGATGCGGAGGTTTCCAACCTTCCGTTCAGCGATAGGGAAGGCAGTGCCGCCATCATCAACAAATGGTGCTCGGACCACACGGAGGGCCTTATCCCCAAAATACTCGACGAGACTGATCCGGATATGCTGGCATACTTGCTTAACGCATTGTATTTCAAGAGCCAGTGGAGGTCCAAGTTCGATGTCGCTGCAACTTCAGAGGAGAAGTTCAGCTATTACGACGGCAGCACCTGCAGCGTGAAGATGATGCGGCAATACACCAATTTTTCTTATGCCGAGACCGACTGGTTCCAGGCAGTGAACCTGCCCTACGGCAATGGGGCTTTCGTGATGACGGTCTTGCTCCCAAAGGGAAAATTCACTACCGAGCAGGCTGCCCGTTATTTCTGCAAGAACTCCTGGAGCGACTTCCGCAATTCCATGATGACCTGCAGTGTAGATCTTTGGCTGCCGCGTTTTGAAACCGCCTTCGGCATCCGGCTCAATGATCTTCTCTCCAAAATGGGAATGCCTCTTGCGTTTATCCCGGAGGCGGATTTCAGCCAGATGTCTCCGTATGCCCTCTGCCTCAGTTTCGTACGGCAGGATGCTGTAATCAAGGTGGATGAAGAAGGCACCGAAGCAGCAGCAGTTTCCAGCGCCGGGGTTTACAAAAACACTTCTGTCGGAAACGAAGCTCCTCCGGTTATTTTCCACGCAGACCATCCTTTTGTGTACATCATTTCTGAACAGAGTTCAGGCGCGGTGCTTTTCGCCGGAAAATATGGCGGAAAGAAAAAGGTGCAAAAGTAGGAAATTCCATATATTATTAGTATCTTTGGCCGTTATTCTCACAAGGATAACGGGAGGTTTCGGTGTCCACTCCCGGATGGGAGCAGGGCCGCATGGTGGAGAGCAAGCCGCTTAAATCTTGGCCTCGACCGGAACTTGGTTTTTTTGCCCGGAGCCGGAGAGGGGAAGATTTGCGCAATAATTCGTAAAATTTAATTTCAAAGTGAAAATCGCAATTGCAGGAACAGGCTACGTTGGCCTTAGCATTGCTACGCTTCTGGCTCAGCATCACGAAGTTACAGCCGTTGATGTGATTCCGGAAAAAGTAGAGAAAATCAACAAGAAAGTATCGCCTATTCAGGATGAGTACATCGAAAAGTATCTGACCGAAAAATCGCTGAATCTGTTGGCGACCCTGGATGCGCGCAGCGCTTATGCGGGTGCTGAGTACGTGGTGATAGCGGCACCTACCAATTACGACCCGAAGAAGAACTTCTTCGACACTTCGCACGTGGAGGAAGTGATCAATCTGGTGCTGGAAGTGAACCCGGATGCGGTAATGGTAATCAAGAGCACCGTGCCTGTTGGCTATACCAAGAGCGTGCGGGAAAAGTTCAGCTACCGTGAGCGGCAGGCCGACGGCAGCTTCAAGGTAGTGGTGCCAAGGATTATCTTCGCGCCGGAATTCCTGCGCGAGAGCAAGGCTCTCTACGACAACCTCTACCCCAGCCGCATAATAGTGGG
>CAMKQN010000015.1:0-31260 GCA_946414935.1 uncultured Bacteroidales bacterium | reverse complement strand
TGAGCCAGGTAGCTAACTTCTCAGCCTTCTTGGGGTTCTCAATATCAGCTTTTGCCTTCTGGACTGCTGTCTGGGCAGCGGCGACAGACTTTACCTGGGCGTTAGCGGCGGTGAAAGCGGCTGCAAGAGCCAACACCATCAATACTTTTTTCATTTCTATAAGTTTTTAATTAGTTTCAAGCGTCTCTTCTGTTTCCGGAGCGAATTCCTGCTCCTCCTCTTTCGGTACCGGGCAGACGGCGGCAATGGAGTCTCCCTCGCGGATGTTTATCAAACGTACGCCCTGAGTGGCGCGTCCTGCAACCCTTATATCATTCACGGACATTCTGATAGTGAGTCCGGATTTATTGATAATCATCAGGTCGTTTTCTTCTGTTACGTACTTTATTGCAACAAGCGGGCCAGTTTTTTCGGTGATATTGATTGTCCTCACTCCCTTGGCCCCTCTTGCGGTCTTGCGATACTCCTGGGGATCGGTGCGTTTGCCGAATCCGTGTTCGCTCACTACCAGCACGGTACGGGCAGAAGCGTCCTCTGCCTCCGGATTGCTCGAAATAGCTCCCACGACCTCGTCGTCTTCGTCGATATTAATTCCACGGACTCCGGAACTGTTGCGTCCCAGGCTGCGGAGCTCTTCCTCGTTGAAACGGCAGCAGCGGCCTTTGCGGGCGGCAATCATAATTTCGTGCTTGCCGTCTGTAAGCAGAGCGTCCAGCAGTTCGTCGCCCTCACGGATGTTGATAGCTATGATGCCCTTGTTGAAACTGCGGGAGTTGGTGTAGTCTGCAAGGTCCGTCTTCTTTATAACACCGCGCTTGGTAATAAGAATGACGTAACGTTCCGCACTCATGTCGGCATTCTTCGGAAGAGGAATGTTCAGGTAGGTGCGTATATTGTCCTCGGAATCGATGGCCAGCAGGTTCTGTACGGCGCGGCCCTTGGAGGTACGCGTACCCTCTGGAAGTTCGTACACCTTTTTGCAGTAACGCACGCCCTTGTCCGTGAAGAACAGCATCACGGAGTGCATATTGGCGACGTAGATGTGCTCTATGAAATCTTCATCACGGGTAGCGCTGGCCTTCTTGCCCACGCCGCCGCGGCTCTGAGTCTTGAACTCGCTGAGCGGAGTGCGCTTGATGTAGCCCATATGGGAAATGGTGATGACCACGTCCTCGTCGGGATAGAAGTCTTCGGGGTTGAATTCGTCGGCGCTGAGGGTTATCTCGGTACGGCGTTCGTCTCCGTACTTTGCCTTCATTTCCGCAGATTCCTGCTTCACGATGGCTAGCTGCTCGCTCTCGCTGGCAAGAATTTCACGGCAGCGGGCGATGAATTTCTCCAGTTCGTCATATTCGGCCTGGAGCTTGTCCTTCTCCAGTCCGGTAAGCTGGCGGAGTCGCATCTCCACAATGGCCGCCGACTGGATCTCGGTGAAGCCGAAGGTCGCCGACAGCTCCGCCTTCGCGTCATCCACGCTCTTGGAATGACGGATAATGGAGACTATCTCGTCTATGACGTCTATAGCTTTGAGGAGACCTTCCAGGATGTGGGCACGCTTGAGAGCCTTCTCCAGTTCGAATTTAGTACGGCGGACCACCACCTCATGCCGGAACTCCACGAAATTCTGTATCATCTCCTTCAGCGAAAGGGTACGGGGACGGCCTTTCACCAGAGCTACGTTGTTGATGGCGAAACTGGACTGGAGCGCGGTATATTTGAAGAGAGTGTTCAACACCACGTTGGAGTTTGCGCCCATCTTCAGCGGGATCTCTATGCGTATACCTTCGCGGTTCGTAAGCTCCAGCAGATCTGCTATGCCTTCGATTTTCTTGTCGCGGACCAGTTCGCCGATGTGGGCTATCATGTCGCGTTTGTTCACCATGTATGGTATCTCGGTCACCACAATGGTCTCCCGGCCGTTGTCAGCAACTTCGATTTCGGTCCTGGCTCTGACCACAACACGGCCGCGGCCGGTGTTGTATGCGTCCACTATTCCCTGACGGCCCATTATGATGCCCCCGGTAGGGAAATCCGGGCCCTTTATGTATTCCATCAGCTCATCGGTGGTGATGTCCGGATTGTCGATGTATGCACAAATGGCGTCGCAAACCTCTCCCAGGTTGTGGGGAGCCATGTTGGTAGCCATTCCGACTGCAATGCCGGAGGAGCCGTTAAGCATGAGCAGCGGCAATTTGGTGGGGAGGACGGTAGGCTCCTGGAGGGAATCGTCGAAGTTCAGCGTCATATCCACCGTATCCTTGTCTATGTCGGCAAGGATATCTTCGGTCATTTTCGCAAGCTTGGCCTCCGTATAACGCATGGCCGCAACCGGGTCGCCGTCCATGGAACCGAAGTTGCCCTGCCCGAACACCAGCGGGTAACGCTGGTTCCAAGGCTGTGCAAGACGGGCCATGGCGTCATATACGCTGGAGTCACCATGAGGATGGTATTTACCGAGCACCTCACCTACGATACGGGCGGATTTTTTTGTCTGGCCGCCGAAGTTCAAGCCCAGGCCGTCCATTCCGAACAGCACCCTGCGTTGAACTGGCTTGAGGCCGTCCCGGACATCGGGAAGCGCCCTTGATACGATGACGGACATCGAATAGTCGATGTACGCAGTGCGCATTTCGTGATCTATTTCTACCGGCTCTATGTAGCCGTGAACGATTTCTTCACTATCCATTTACTAAGTATCTTTATAAACGTACAAAGTTAACAAATTTTTGCCATATTTGCGTCATGGAAACCAGCTTTTCAGAAGATTTTTTTACAGTTCTTGAATTCAGCCGAAACGAGGCCCTCCGCACCGGATGGCACAATATATCTCCGGACCATATCATGCTGGCTGTACTGCGCCACAAAGAGAATTCGGCCTGCTACGCCCTTGAGCGTTGCGGCGTCCGCCCGGACGAGTTCAAAGCCAGCCTGGACGACGCCCTTTTCGTAGATGAGCAGATTCCCTGGAGTGAACGGGAAAGCATCAACTTCTGCGAAAGTGCCTTGAGCATGCTCCGGCACGCATCTGTGGAAGCCATGCGCTGCCACGCCGGGATGCTGGACTCCTTCCATTTCCTGCTGGCGGTCTGCCGAATCGAAGGAAGCTGTTCCCACGATTACCTGAAGGCACATGGGATACAGTTGAGGGCCCTTGTGGAAAGCACCGGGCTGAAATGGGAGAATTACGGTCTCCTGCAGTCCGCTCTCCCCGACAGCGGGCTGCAGGAGACCCCGGAAAAGCTCAGTGACTCGACCAGGCTCTCCACGCTTGCGTCCGCGTTCGAAGAACGCCTGCGCAGCGGTTACACCCCCGACGACATAGCTAGTTAAATCATAAACACATGAAAATCAGACGACTATTTGCACTCATTCCCATGGGAAGCCTTATCCTTGGCGCGTGTGCGCCACAAATGCCCGTAGCGCGGGAAGACAACACCATAGACAACTATTTCGGAACCGAAGTAGCCGACCCTTACCGCTGGATGGAGGACGACAATTCCGACGAAACCGCAGCCTGGGTCGCTGCCGAGAACAAGTATACGGCTGCCTGCCTGGACAAGATTCCTTTCAGGGGCAAATTGCTCGAACGTCTCAAGCAAGTCAGCAACTATGAGAAAATCGGCGTCCCCACCCGCAAGCCAAACGGGAAATGGTACTTCTACCGCAACGACGGCACTCAGAACCAGAGCGTGTTGTACGAAATGGACGAGCCAGGCGGAGAAGCCCGGGTATTCCTCGACCCGAATAAACTGAGCGATGACGGCACCGTGGCCCTCAACGGCACCTGGTTCAACAAAGACTGCAGTCTGCTGGCATACAGCATATCCCGTAGCGGAAGCGACTGGGTAGAGTTCTACGTTATGGATGTTAAAACAGGACAACTGCTTGAAGACCATATAGAATGGGCTAAATTTTCCGGGGCTGCATGGCGTGGAGACGGATTCTACTACAGCGCATACGGCATACCTGAAGAGGGACATGAATTCTCCGTCAAAAACGAGGGGCACAAGGTCTATTACCATAAGATCGGCACTCCTCAGACTGAGGATTCGCTGTTCTACGAAAACCCGGAACAGCCGCTCAGGTTCTACACTTTCGACATAAACGAAGAAGAAACCATTGGCTTCCTTGAGGAAAGCGGCGCCGACGTGGGCAACGAACTGTATGTGTATGACTTCCGTAAAAAAAGCGGCTTCGTGCGCATGACCAGGGACATGAAGAATTTCTGCTACCCGGTAGAAACCGACGGGGACAAGATTTACCTTTTCACCAACTTCAACGCCCCTATGAACCGCCTGCTTGCAGCCGATCTGCGCAAGCCTTCATATAGCGACTGGACTGAAGTGATTCCGGAGTCCGACTGCGTGCTGAACGGTGTAGTTTTCACCGGCGACAAAATCATTGCATCATACATGAAAGATGCCGCCACTCATAGCTACATAATGCCCCGGAACGGTGGTCCGATGCAGGAGATTGCCCTTCCCGGTGCAGGCAGCGCCGGCTTCAACGGCAAGATGAACGAAGACTGGTGCTACTACTCGTATTCCTCTTTCACCACCCCCGGAACTATCTACAGTCTCGACACTGAAACTCTGGAGAGCAAGGTGTATGCGCAGCCTGAAACTGCTTTCGACCTGTCAGGCTACGAGAGCGTGCAGGTGTTCTACCCGTCCAAAGACGGCACCCGCATCCCTATGTTCCTCACCTACCGCAAAGGCATCAAAATGGACGGCAGCAACCCTGTGCTCCTTTATGGATACGGCGGATTCGACATCTCCATGACCCCCGGTTTCTCAGCCATGCGTATACCTTTCCTGGAGAAAGGCGGCATCTATGCTCAGGCGTGCCTGCGCGGCGGCGGAGAATACGGCGAAGCGTGGCACATGGCCGGCACCCGGCTGAACAAGCAGAATGTATTCGACGACTTTATCGCAGCAGCCGAATGGCTGATTGCAGAAGCTTATACTTCTTCCGAGAAGCTTTCCATCATGGGCGGTTCCAACGGCGGTCTGCTGGTGGGTGCCTGTATGACTCAACGGCCTGAACTCTACGCAGTTGCCATCCCCCAGGTGGGTGTAATGGATATGCTCCGCTACCACAAGTTCACGATTGGCTGGAACTGGGCGCCCGATTATGGTACCAGCGAGGACAGTGAAGAAATGTTCCGCTACCTGCTCGGCTACTCCCCTCTCCATAACCTGCGGCCGGGCACTTGCTACCCTGCCACCCTGGTTACCACTGCCGACCACGACGACCGCGTAGTTCCGGCTCACTCGTTCAAGTTCGCCGCAACCCTGCAGAAATGCCAGGCCGGAGACGCACCGGTCATCATCCGCATAGATACCAAAGCCGGGCACGGCGGCGGGAAGCCCCTTGCCAAAATACTTGAGGAGCAAGCCGATATCTACAGCTTCATCATGTATAACCTGGGGATGAAGTATTAGCCCCTACTGCTCAAAGCGCCGGAACGCGATGCATGCGTTATGGCCACCGAAGCCGAAGGAATTGGATATTCCAAGATTGGGGTCGGCTTTTACGGCTACGTTGGGAGTATAGTCCAGATCGCATTCAGGATCGGGATTGTCCAGATTGATGGTTGGAGGGATGACACCTTCTTCCAAAGCCATAACCGTAGCTATAGCTTCAGCCGCACCTGCCGCACCGAACATATGGCCGTGCATTGATTTAGTACTGCTGATATGGATTTTGTAAGCTTCGTCGCCGAAGGCAAGCTTGCAGGCTGCAGTTTCCGCCACATCGTTTAGCTGGGTGCCTGTACCGTGGGCGTTCACATAGACGGTATCCCTTTCCGGATCGTATCCGGCCTGGTCAAGCGCCATACGTATGCAGCGGGCCTGTGTACTGCCGTCCGGACGAGGGGCGGTGGCATGATATGCGTCACAAGTACTGCCATAGCCCACCATTTCCGCATAGATATGGGCTCCGCGGGCCAACGCATGCTCCATCTCTTCGAGGATGATCACGCCGGCGCCGTCGGCCATTACGAAACCGGCCCGGTCCGCATTGAAAGGAAGGCTGGCATGCTTAGGATCCTCCGCCCTGGTGAGGGCTCGGGCGTTGCCGAACGCAGCAGCGCCGATAGGGATGGCACAATGGTCTGTGCCGCCGGTAATGACAGCGTCCGAGTAGCCATGATAGATGGCACGGAAAGCCTCGCCTATGGAGTGGGTGGCAGTGGCGCAGGCTGTAACTATGTCAATGCACGAGCCTTGGGCCTGGAATTTAATGGCAATCTGGCCGCCTGCCATGTCGGAAATCATGGTAGGCACGAAGAGCGGCGAAATCCACTGGCCGCTTGGGTCTTCCACCATCTTTTCAATTTCCCTCTGAATGGTAGTGAAGCCTCCGATGCCAGAACTCACATAGGTTGAAAGCCTCGCAGGGTCAATATTCTCACCGGAGACCAGCCCGCTGTCTTTCATTGCCTGGAAGGCTGCAGCCATGGCAAAAATCGTAAAAGGATCCTGCTTGCGGATGAAAGGTTTGTCCATCCCGTAATCTTCGGGATTAAAATTACGCACCTTGCCGGCTATTTTTACAGGCAGGCCGTCCGTGGGGAATTCAGTTATATAATCTATGCCGCAACGGCCGTTTTTCAAATTGTCCCAGAACGTATCTACGTCGTTTCCGACGCAGGAAACCACACCCATTCCGGTAACCACTACTCTTCTCATGCTAGCTATTTGTTTTGCCGCAAATATACAAACTTTTTCCTATATTTGCAGAACTATGTCCATGCGCTCCTACAGGGACCAGCTCCCGAGATTCCTCCTGGGGAAGCACCAACTTATCATGACCGTAAACTTCGCGGCCTTCTGGTCTTTGGTGTTTCTGCTCATCAGCATCCCCCTCTCCCATAACGCATGGTTCGAGCTCGGCAGAGGCGAAGCCTTCCTGTTCACCATAATCTTCTATCTAATTTCGCTGGCGATAGTGGTGTTCAGCAAAGTGCTGATGTACATCCAGAGAAATGCCGACAGTTTTACCGTAGGCCGCTACATCCTGTGGAATGTGATAGAGATCCTGCTTATCGCCCTGTTATATTCCTTTTTCACCCTGGAAGGCGACAGGTTCGGCATTATTTCCCTGCCCAATCCATCGTTCGGGCGGCTGCTGTTCGGTGCCACGGTCTATGCATGCCTTTCTCTCGGAGTACCTTATATCCTTATAGCACAGTACTTTATGATCGAAGAGAAGGATAATACCATTCGGCTCATGAATTACGGCAACGTGGTCAGCGACATTCCTCTCAACCCGAGCGAAGAGAAAAGGATAACCCTGTTCGACAACAGCGGCACCCTTAAACTCTCGGTGAGTCCGGACAACTTGTTCTTCATAGAATCCGACGACAACTACATCCAGGTGTGGTACTCTGACAATTCCGGAGAATTGAAAAAGTATATGCTGAGGTGCAGGCTCAAGACCGTGGAAGAGAGTTTTGCCGACAGCGATCTGGTGCGCTGTCACCGGAAATATATCATCAACATACGGAAAGTGAGGATGCTGATTTCCGAAAAAGAAGGCTATTCCGTGGAACTGGACAGCGATACCACTCCGCGCATCCCGGTTTCCAAAACCTACGAACAGGCCGTGCTGGCCTGCTTCAATTCAAGATCCTGATTATGTGGCAGAGAGTTCAAACTTTGTATTTGGCATTGGCTACGGCGCTAATAGGCGCTATGTTCTTTTGCAACAAGGCCGGAGATATCCGTTTTACCGCCTACTGGCCTTATCTGGTATTGCTTATCCTGATTACTTTACTGAACATCCTTGCACTTACCACATGGAGATTCAGGGTATTCCAGGTGCGCACAGCAGTGCTTTCTGCGCTCATCACCTTTGCCCTGCAGGCCTGGCTTGTCGTGGACTTCATTGTAAGCGGCAACGACCCCTTGTTCCACGTGGCGGCAGTATTTCCACTGCTGGCAATAATCCTGGATGTCCTGGCCGCCCGCGGCATCTGGGCCGACGAACTTATGGTACGCAGCTCCAGCCGCCTACGTTCAAGCAAACGCAAAAATCATTAAAACTATAAACATCATGCGCATCCCTGAATCAGAACTTATCATCAATGGCGACGGTTCCGTTTTCCACATCCATCTGAAACCCGAAGAACTGGCCGACAACGTAATCATGGTCGGCGATCCGTCCCGCGTGGACATGATCGGTGAATACCTTACAGACATTGAATTCCGCCATGAATCCCGAGAGTTCGTATCCATCACCGGCAAACGCAACGGCAAACGGATCACGGCCCTCTCCCACGGTATAGGTCCGGACAATATCGACATTGTCATGACCGAACTTGACGCCCTGGCAAACGTGGACTTCCAGACCCGCGAAATCAAACCAGTACATAAAGCACTGAACATCCTGCGCATAGGCACTTCCGGAGCCCTCCACGCAGACATCCCTCTGGGCAGTTACGTACTTGCTCATATAAGCGTAGGATTCGACGGCGTAATGAACTGGTATGCCAACCGGGAGAAAGTCACCATCCCGGCAGTGGAGGCAGATTTCAAGAAACACATGAACTGGAATCCCGACCTTCCTTCACCTTACTTCGTGAAAGCATCACCAAAGATCATAGATTTGTTCAAGGATGTTACCGTGAAAGGCGTAACTATTTCAGCACCCGGCTTCTACGGGCCTCAGGGCCGTGTAGTGCGCATGCCTTTGGCCATGCCGGACATGCTTGAAAACATAGAGAGTTTCCGCTTCTCGGAGAACGGTGAAAACTACCGCATTACCAATTTCGAAATGGAAAGTTCCCCTCTTGCGGGATTTGCCGCTCACCTCGGGCACAACGCCTCTACAGTATGCTGCATCATAGCCAACCGCTATCTAAAGAGCTCCAATCCCGACTACAAGCCGGCCATACGCAAGCTTGTTGAACTTGCACTTGACAGGATGGCTACGCTGTAGCCTCCTGCAAGTTTTTCATTCCCCGGCTTCCTTAAGGCGCTCGGCGTTTTCCGCTATCTGCAGCTGGTCAATACATTCCTGGATGTCGCCATTCATGAATACGGGGAGGTTATACATGCTCCAGTTGATCCTATGGTCCGTTACCCGGCCCTGGGGATAGTTGTATGTACGTATCTTGGCGCTGCGGTCACCTGTGGATACCATAGTCTTGCGCTTTGCTGCGATGCCGTCAAGATATTTCTGGTGCTCCAGGTTGTACAGACGTGTACGGAGTTCCTCGAATGCACGGTCCTTGTTTTTGAGCTGGGAGCGTTCCTCCTGGCATTGGACCACCAGTCCGGAAGGGATATGGGTCAAACGGACGGCAGAATAAGTGGTATTCACTCCTTGCCCGCCGGGGCCGGAAGAGCAGAAAAGGTCCAGGCGTATGTCATCCCAGCTGAGGTCCACGTCGAATTCGCCGGCCTCAGGGAACACTGCTACTGATGCGGCAGACGTCTGGATACGGCCCTGGGTCTCAGTCTGGGGGACACGCTGCACGCGGTGAACGCCGGACTCGTATTTCATTACTCCGTATACTCCGTCGGAGCCGCTGAGTTTGAACACTATCTGCTTGAAGCCTCCGGAAGTACCGGGGGCCTGGTCCGTAACCTCCAGCTTCCATCCGCGGGACTCCGCGAAATGCTGGTACATCCGGAACAGATCGCCTGCGAAAATGGCAGCTTCATCACCGCCCGCACCGCCACGGATTTCCACTATTGCGTTCTTGGAGTCATCCGGATCAGCGGGAATAAGCAAAAGCTTGATATTCTGCTCCATATCAGGAATTTTCGGCTCTATCTCGGCTATTTCCTCGCGGGCCATTTCCCTGAGTTCATCGTCCTTCTCGTTCAGGAAAATATCCTTGGCCGATTGCAGGTCATCCAGCATTTTCTTGTACTCCTGGCCGGCCTTGATAATGGGTTCCAGCTCTTTGTAATCTTTGTTGAGCTGGACATATTTCTTCATATCGGACATCACTGAAGGGTCCGATAACTGATCCTGTATGGACTGGAATTTTCCCTGAAGGGAAAGGACTTTCTCAAGAAGCGTGTTCTCTGCCATAAATCATTCTCCTATTTTCTTGATATAACAACGTCGCCTCATAAACGGCTCGTGTTCATAGCTGTTCCAAATGTTCACCGCACTGTTGGACTCTATCTGGGGATTTGAAATAGCCCATCTGTTACCTATCTTGGCGGCTTTATCCGCCATCTCCTTGTAATACACGGCAGACACGCCCTTGTTCTGCCACTCGGGCACGGCGCCGTTAATCATGAGATCCGTAATCTCATAATTCTTAAGCGCCTTCCGCAGATACCACCATCCGAAGGGAAACAGACGTCCCTTTGCCTTCTTCAACGCCTCGGAAATGCTGGGGAAGGAAATCCCGAAAGCCACAATTTCGTTGTGTTCGTCAAGCAGGACGCAGCTGGCCTTGTCGGATATGAAGCGCATAGAGCTGTTAGCCTCTTCTTCTATTTCAGCATCGGTAAACGGAATAAAATTGTAAACCGTCTGCGAGAAACTGTCGCTGTACACCCGGAAAAACTTGCGGACCATAGCGGGATCTTTCTTCAGTTCGTCAAGACTGCCGATATGGAGGTTATAACGTTCTTCTACAAGTTTTGCAACCCTCCTGGCTTTTTCCGGAACTCCGTGGTTGGCCACCATCTTGTACTGTAGCCAGTCACACTCTTTCTCGAACCCGAGTTCTTTCATGAAGTCGTTGTAATAAGGGAAGTTGTACAAGCAGTTGAAAGGCGGAGTGTTCTCATAACCTTCAACCAGCATACCCTGTTTCCCGAGAGTATTGTAATAGAGGGGTCCATGAATCTCTGTCATCCCCTGTTCCCTGGCCCAGTTTTCGGCAGTGCCTATAAGCAGCCGTGCCACCTCTATGTCTTTAATACAGTCGAACCAGCCGAAACGTACCCGTTTCTTGCCGTAGCGCTCGTTGTACCTGGGGTTTATCATGGCGCAGATACGGCCTACGACCTTGCTGCCGTCAAGCACCATCCACATCTTACGCTTGCAATAAGAGAGCGTAGATGTTTTGGTGAGTGAAAACACCTGGTCCGAATGCAAGGCAGGAACATACTGCTTGCAAGACTTATACAACTGATCCGGGAACTTGATGAAACGCATCAAGTCCGAGCGGGATTTAACTTCATGTACACTGAACATAAGAGTGCAAAGTTATATATTTTCTTCTATTCCAGCAATATGCCTGACCATCGCCTGTGCGCAGACACATCCAAAAACGGCTGGAAGCCAGGAGATTGTGCCCGTTTGGGACTTTTTGTTCCGACTTTCTTCAAGCACTACTGATTCGCGCTTCGGCTTCTCGGTTGAGAATACAGCAAGGAAACCTTCCGTTATTCCCAGTTTATGCAGGCGCTTACGAAGCATGTGTGCAAGAGGGCACTGGAAACTGCGGGAAATATCATCCACCCTGACCTTTGTAGCGTCCAGCTTGGAGCCGCTGCCCATGGAGCTAACCAGAAAAATGCCTTTGGCCAGGCAATGCTGGATAAGGGCTATCTTGGGGCTGAGAGTATCGATTGCATCGACTACCCCGTCCAGCTCCAGGCTGCCGAAAATGCCGGGAATGCTTTCTTCGTTCAAATAATCCGGGATGCACTGTATCTCCAGATCCGGATTGATGTCCATCAGCCGTTCCCGCATTACATCGCACTTCCTGCGGCCCAGCGTGGAATGGAGAGCCGGCAGCTGGCGGTTCAGATTGCTGGGAGATACAGTATCCACATCTATCAGCACAATATGGCCCACGCCTGCCCTCACCAGCATTTCCGCCGCCATTCCACCCACTCCGCCCAGGCCAGCGACGGCTACGCGGGAAGAGTTCAGCATGCCGAGGGCATCCTCGCCGATAAGCATGGAGCTTCGCTCTTGCCAAGAGTTTGTCATCGCATCCAGCGGTCGAGCCAGTCAAAGAATGTGCGGTGCCAGTAGAGGGCGTTCTGGGGTTGCAGGATCCAGTGGTTCTCGTCCGGGAACACCACCAGCTTGCTGGGCACACCCATCATCTGGGCAGCATTGAACGCCGCCATCCCTTGCTCGTAAGGAATGCGGTAATCCATCATTCCATGTATGCACAGAATGGGAGTATGCCACTTGGTCACCATGCTCACGGGGTCGTTGGCATAGTGCCTGCGTGCTTTAGGGGTCGATGCATAAGGCGCGCCTGCCTGCTGCATGCCGCCGAAAGTGATGCCGTCGCCTGCCGGACCTTGCTTGCCGCTCTCATACGCGTACTCGGTAAGCCCGCCGTTATCCCAGTTGGCAAACCACATTTCCTCGGTGGTGAACCAGAGCTGAGCCTCGTCGAAAATGCCGGCGTGAGCAACAAAGCAATCGTACAGGTCCCCGTGAAGGCCCTCCAGCATATATGCAGAGAAGCCGCCGTAAGAAGCTCCCACACAGGCCAGTTTGTTCACATATGCTTTGCTCTTGATATAGCGCCCGGCGCTAAGGTAGTCCTGCATGTTGAGCCCGCAATAGTCACCGCTTATCTGCTCTTTCCATTCCTGGCCGAAGGCTGTTGTGCCACGACGGTTGGGCATGATGACTACATAACCCTGCTGGGCCATAAGGCGATAGCACCAGCGGTAACTCCAATCCTGGGAATTCGTACCCTGAGGGCCTCCCAGCACTATTTCTATAGCAGGCCATTGCTTGGATTCATCGAACTTAGGAGGGTACATCACCCAACACTGCATCTGCTTGCCGTCAACCGTCTCTACAAATACGCTCTCGGTAGTTACGTCGTCCAACTTGCCAAAAATGGCGTCGTTGACGCCGCTCAGCTTCCGGCACTCGGGGCCCGCAGGCAGCAGCTCCGCCATCTCAAGAGGCCTGTGCAGGGAGTAGTATGTAGTCAGCAGGCGCTGCTGGTCTCCTTCTCCCGTAACCGCAAAAGGAGTAAAGAAGTCGTAGTTCCAATCATCGGGCGTCAAGCGGGTAAGCTCGTCTTCCGGAGTCACTTTGAAGATGGCCTGAATACCATCTATCAAAGCATTGAAATACAAGTTATTGCCAAACCATGACGGGCTTGCTGCATCCCTGTCGAGGGAGGCTGCGAGCTGACGCGGGGCGCCAAAGCCGACGCTCCCGTCTTCATTCCGTACTTCACAGATCAGTATGCGCTGTGCATCCGCCTCATAGCCGTCGCGAGGCATGGAAATCCATGCCAGCCAGCGTCCGTCAGGGCTCCACACAGGGTCCGTGTCATAGCCTCCGTCCGTTTTGACCGGAATGGTGGCTCCGCTTACCGTGTCGTACACATAGATACCTGTATTAGTACTGAAAGCATATTGCTTGCCGGTAAGCTTACGGCAAGAGTATGCAATGTAGCGGCCGTCAGGACTCCAGTCCAGCTGCTCGGCGCCCCCGAAAGGCTCCGTGGGCAGTTCGAACGGCTCATCCCCCAGGATATCCTTCGATGAATCCGGAGTAATCTTGCCGTCCAGGGATGCCACATAGCTGCGAGGAGTGTCTGTCACCCAATGGTCCCAGTGACGGTACATGAGATCCTCGGTTGCATAGGCCCTTGCCTTGTCCAGCTTAGGGTCGCTGTCCGAGGCCTGCTCGAGCTTCGGATTTTTGATGCTGGAAATATAAAGCACGCGCTTCTGGTCCGGGGACAACTTGAACTCTGAGATACCGGCAGGCACATCGCTGAGCTGCACTTTTTTACCGAGTTTATTACCCGAAAGCGGCGCTTTCCACAACTGTCCGCCCTGAAGGAAGAAAACGGCCTTACCGTCAGAACTCCAGCGGGCGTTACCCACGCTCTTGGCAAAGCGGGTGAGCTGGACGTTGTTGCTGCCGTCGGCATCGCATATCCACAAATTGCGGCAGCTGCGGTTGGCGTCGATATCGGTCCAGCTGACACCATAGAGAATACGGGAGCCGTCGGGGCTGATTTGAGGGTCACTCATGCGTCCCAGCGACAACAAGACCTCCGGAGTCATGACGCCGTTTTCAATTACCGGCTCGGAAGGTCCCACATAGCCGGAGTTGTCTTCTGACTTGACACAACCAATCATTGCAAGTGTGGCACAAAGGCCCATGATGTATTTTTTCATATAACAAATATTTGCAGAAATACGCTTTATCTGCTTCCGCCGCCGAAACCGCCGCCGGAGAATCCGCCTCCGCCGCCAAAGGAAGAGCCGCCGCCGAAACCGCCTGAAGAGCCCCCTCCGAAACTACCGGAAGAACTGTTCATCGCATTGTAGCTGGCATAAGCACGGCGTGCAGAATCCCGGAATATGTCCGTAAACACCACCAGATCACCCACATCCGACACAGGCACGGACCGTGAGCCGATATTTGCCCCGGGAGCCAGATTCTTCATCTCCCTGGCCACTTTGTCTGCCATGCCGAACAGGGCGGCGAACATAAGATACTTCCCCCACAGTACCACTTCAGGAGTACTCCGTTCGTTGATAATCGTGAAGTCCTTCAGGTACTGACGGAATTGGAGCGAATGCATGGCTGCAGCCTTCCCTTTCTGGCTAAAGATTTGGCCTTCATACTCATAACCTTCTTCCACGTAAGCTCCTTCCTTAAGCCTTTTCCGCACTTCATCCTTCATGGCTGCGACCCAGGTATCGACTTCCTTGCAATGGCTGCTGGCCCAATTCTTAAACTCCCTCTCCTGCAACACTTTATCTTTGCCTGCGGCAGTTTTCAGCAAATCCAGTAAATACTTCTCGTTGCTGCATAGCCCGTCTGTAGCCGCATTCTCGTTGATGACGAATTCTTTCTTGCCGCCAATGTCCTGGCGCAGGGTCAGTATGCCTTCTTCTACCATATGGAGCATAATTGCGGGGATAATGGAGAACTTCCTGTCATCGTAGCCCTCAGTATGGGAAGCGACATAATAAGTCTCATACAGTCCGCCGGCAAAAGGAAGGTCCCGGCTCCATTCATATTTCTTGGGAAGCCTGGACATACCGAAGATGTGTCTCAGGCCGTCTTTAGCCGGATATTTGATAAGCCCCATGTCGCGGAGCAGACCCTTCAGCGGCTTGCGGCATATAAAGTACATCACCAGGCAAGTGAAGAATACAGCTATGCCGTTAGAATAGGGGTTTTCCTCTCCGTCACCGTCACTATCGTTGAAACTGCTGCCCTCCATAGCTAGCTGAAGATGGTCTTCAAAGTCTTTATTCACAACGCTTTGCGAGTGGAAAACACCTTTGTCGAAACGGAGCAGCAAAATCATGGAGGATTTGTACACGAAGGGCTCGGTCGACTCGGCGAGCACCAAGCCTTCGTCAGTGAATACAACCTTGCCGTTATAGCCGAAGGCCCATATTCTGGAATTATCGGGAGACAGCTTTTGCGGAGCCTCCAGAAGCAGGCGGACATGGGAAGGAGCGGCCGAAAGTCCCGGAGTAACGAACTGCATGTGAAGCATATCGTAGTCGTTCAGGGACTTGACGGCATTGGTCATATAGTAGCGGACGGTAAATGTATGAGGTCCGTAATTGCCAACGCCCCAGCAGATTTCATATCCCCGGGAAGTTTTGTGCAGTCCACAGCGTCCGGCCTTCGCGGAGAGGCTCCGTTCCACGTCCCAGACGCCTTCGTCGATGTATGCGGCTCCGGTCTCGTCCGACACCTCAAGTCCGCCGATATGCATATCACCAAGGTTCTCGCGTACCAGGTACCATTCCGTGCCCTTTGCCACCACAACGTCCCACACTTCCTCAATATGCGCCGTTCCCAGCGTATCGAGGATAACGGATATGCTGATGTCATTTATCCGGGGCTCATGCGCTAAAGCAGAAATGGCGGACAAAGCCGCCACTAAAGTAAAAAACAATTTCTTCATGTACTGCACTCAGATTTTGAGTGACGGCATGTCTTTCTTGTTCTGGTCTTCCTGCAGGTAAGCCTTCTCGGTGAAGTGGAACAGGGCGGCTACTATGCTGTCCGGAATCTGACGGACCAGCCGGTTGTAACGGGTCACGGAGTCGTTGTAGGTCATACGGCTCATACGCACCTGGTTTTCATACATGTTCACGGAATCCATCGTAGTCCTGTACATTTCGCTGGCTTTCACTTCCGGATAATTCTCAACTACCAGGTTGAACTGCTTCATAGCGGCGGCAAACGCATTTTCCTGGGCCTGGGCCTGTTCGGCCGTACTGTTGGAATTGATGCCCGAACGGGACGCTATAGTGTCCTTCAAAACCTTGTACTCATGCTCGTTGTATGATTTGATCAGTTCCACCAGACCTGTAAGGGCATCCCAGCGGCTGGACTGCTGGACGCCAATCTGGCTCATGGCATTCTTTACAAGCTCTTCTGCATTGACGAATTTACGCTGTGATGAAATAATCCAGAGGATCAGCACAACGATAACTGCGATTACGATAATAATAGACATAGTTGTAATAATATTTTTTGCAATATAGTAATTTTTCAGGAAATATTGCTATAGTCTTTCACATTGTATTTTCCCTTCCGCAATTCCCTGAGCAGGACGGAATTGCGGGGATGCGCCAGGGCCGGATCCGTCTCCAGTACGCGGGCAGCACACGCCCTGGCTTCATCCAGCATCGCGCCGTCCCTTGTGAGAGAGGCTATATGCAATTCTATAGGCATTCCGCTCTGCTGGGTACCCTCCAGGTCTCCGGGTCCGCGCATTTTCATGTCCTGCTCGGCAATCTCGAATCCGTCCTCGGTAGCGCACATCAGTTCCAGCCTCTGCTGGGCTTCTTTCCCTGTCTTGGGATCCTTCACCAGAATACAGTACGACTTCTCTGCGCCGCGACCTACCCTGCCGCGAAGCTGGTGCAGCTGACTGAGGCCGAAACGCTGGGCGCTCCGGATTACCATCACGCTTGCGTTGGGGACGTCGACACCCACTTCTATCACCGTAGTAGATACCAGTATATGGGCCCTGCCCTCAACAAAAGCTTTCATGTTGAACAGTTTCTGTTCATTGCTCTGTTGCCCGTGGACAATGGCCACTTTGTACCCATCCTCGAGCGGGAAAGCCTTCACTATATCCTCGTATCCCTGCTCCACATTGCTGACGTCCTCCATCTTTTCATTGATGAAAATCATAGGGTACACCACGAAGACCTGCCGGCCTTTGGCAATCTCTTCGCGCATAAAACGGTACATGGCCGGCAGGCGGTTCTGGCCTATGAGCATGGTCTGTACGGGTTTACGTCCCGGAGGCATCTCATCTATGACCGACAAGTCAAGGTCGCCGTAGAAAGTCATGGCGAGGGTGCGCGGGATGGGCGTGGCGGTCATTACCAAAATGTGCGGTGGCACATTTTGGCAATACTTCACCCCCCTGCCCCCCTCAAGGGGGACTGCCGGATGCTCGCTTGCGCTCGCCGGCCTGTGCGGAGGCACATTCCCGGACGGTCCTTTGGACCACAAAGCTGCCCGCTGATTCACGCCGAAGCGGTGCTGCTCGTCAATGACTGCAAGTCCCAGCGCTTTGTACTTCACCGGATCCTCGATTAGGGCGTGAGTACCCACGACGAGCGAAATGCTCCCGTCGGCAAGCCCTTCCAGCAGGGGTTTCCGCTCCTTTCTGGAGGTGCTGCCGGTAAGCAGAGCAGAACGCAATCCGGTTGGAGCCAGATACTTCTGGATATTCGCATAATGCTGCTGTGCAAGCACTTCCGTAGGAGCCATGATGCAAGCCTGATAGCCGTTTCCTATAGCTATCAGGCAACTGAGCACAGCTACCATTGTCTTTCCTGACCCCACGTCGCCTTGCAGCAGTCGGTTCATCTGCGAGCCGCCGGCAAGGTCTGCCCGGATTTCCTTAATCACACGCTGCTGGGCGCCGGTGAGCGCGTACGGCAGCGCATTGTAGCATGCATGGAAGGCCGGCCCCACATGTGGCATCGGTATGCCGTTTAAAGCCCGGCTGCGCACGTATTTCTGTTTCAACAAGCTGAGTTGCAGGTAGAAGAGTTCCTCGAACTTCAGCCTCCGGGTGGCCGCTGCCAGCGAACTCGTATCCGACGGGAAATGTATATTCTGCAGTGTCCAAGCCAAAGGCGGCAGGCCGTACTTCTGCAGTATGTAGTCCGGCAGGCTTTCCTGCACTTCCGGCAAACAAAGCGCAAGGGCGGCACGCTGCAATTTGCACATTGTCTTGCCGGTCACGCCTCCGGCCTTAAGCTTTTCCGTGCTTGGATACACTCCGGTGAGCGTTCCCTTGACCCCCGGGTCGGCCTGCGGGGCATCCACCTCTGGATGTACTATGTTGATGCGGCCGTTGTACGACTGGGGTTTGCCGAAAAAGAGCCAGGTGGTGCCGGGAGCAAGCCTGTCGAAATTCCATTTCACGCCCTTGAAAAACACCAGCTCGAGGCGCCCGGTGCCATCATCGATAATCACGCTCAAGTGCTTGATGTTTATCAAGTTACGAACAGCTACCGTACCCTGTACCTGCACGTACGCGAGGTCCGGAGTAACCGACACTATAGGAGTGATGCTGCTGCGGTCTATGTAGCGGAAGGGATAAAAATGAACAAGGTCTTCCAGCGTATGGATGTCCAGCTCCTGTTTCAGGAGAGCCGCTCTCTTGGGTCCCACGCCGGGAAGATACTGGATATCGCTGCTAAGTTCTCCCATATCTAATCTTGCATCATAATCAGGGCAGGAGCCTTTTGCTGTTCCAGCAGTTCTTTCATGCGTTTCATTGCAGAGGCGCTGTGCCCGAAGAACATACGGAAGCCCTCGCACAAAGCGTTCAGGCCGGTCTGCCCGTTGTCGGTGGAATTGAAGCGGTGCTTGGGGCAGCCGCCGTGGCATAGGGTCCAGAATTCGCAGCGCAGGCACTTGCGGGGCAAAGCGTTTCGCTTGTCGATTCCGAAGCGCAGTTGGGCCGGAGACTTCATCATCTCCCGGAGCGAATCCCGGTAGATATTGCCTATCAGGTACTTAGGATACACGAAGTGGTCGCAGCTATAAACGTCCCCGTTGTGCTCCACCACGGCATTGCCGCCGCAGGTTTCGGCAAAACTGCAGGTGCCCGGCATCACCCCGCACCAATTGGCAAGGGTGCAGTCGAAATAATTTACGAATACCCGTCCGACATCGTGCTTCACCCAATAATCGAAAATGTCACAGAGGAAACGCCCGAAGCCCACAGGGCTGACCGACCAGGGGGCAAGGACAGCGCCGTCTTCCGAAGGATCCACTATGTGGGGACGGGAGTGCTTGTCCGGCTTTCCGTCGCGCATCGGCCACACGACATGCTCCACTACCGGGGAAAACTGTATGAAAGCGCTCCCCAGCCCCTTCAGGAATTGATAAACTTGCAATCCCCTGCCCTCCGAAGCGCTGTTTATGGTTGCCATCAGGTTGTACTCCGCACCGGCGGAATGCAGTTTCCTTATACCGCATACCACACGCTCCAGACTTGGCATACCTCCCCGGTCCTTACGGTAGCGGTCATGCACTTCGGACGGGCCGTCCACCGATACGCCAAGCAGGAAGCGCTGCTCCGCAAAGAAATGCGCCCACTCGTCTGTAAGCAACGTGGCATTGGTCTGGAGGGTGTTGTGTATTATCTTGTCTCCCTTGTATTGATTCTGGAATTCAACGGCTTTACGGTAGAATTCCAGTCCCAGTACCAGCGGTTCGCCGCCATGCCAGTTGAAAGTGACCTCCGGGACATCGCAAGCCTCTATATAGCTGCGTACGAAGCGCTCAAGGTCTCCCATGCTCATCCTCGGCTCCCGTCCTCCGTATATTCCGGACTTGTCCAGGTAATAGCAGTAGGAGCAATCAAGATTGCAGAGCGAGCCTGCCGGCTTCAGCATAAGGTTGAAAGCCAGCGGACCGGTCAGCCTCCGGGCATCTTCCAGCGTGAGAGTATCCTTGATGGTGCGCATCTACTCAAGCCCCGGCCATGGACCTCCGAAGATATCCTTGCATTGGGTGTAGCAGGATGAGCACTCCTGCACTTTGAACAGGTTTTCTCCCTTGGGCAGGAAGATTTTTACGGAACGGTTGCGGGACTCCCATCCATCGGCATAAATCCGGGTATAATACAGCGTACCGTAAGGACTCATCTTGGCCTCCTGAGGCAGTGTGGAATCAGGGCCCACTTCCACCACATAGGGCTTGGAAGGGGTATAAGCGTTGTCATACAGGGCACCTTTCAGCAAAGCGGCCGGCAGGTAGCGCTGCATATATTTGTCTTTCTCTTCTTCAGCACTTCTGGGGATTTTGGTTTTAAGGATACGCAGGATGCCGCTCACCGTAGCCTCGTCTTTGCAGAGAAGCGTAAAGCACTTTTCGCCGGTATTAGGATTGCGGGCGTAAATCTCCATGGCCATAGGTACCATGGCAGCAGTTCCCTGGAGGCTCTTGCCGAGCAGGGCCTCATAAACGGCCTTGAATTCATTATAGCCGGAAGGGATATTCGTAAACTCCACGGCAGCCGTAACGCCGCCTCTGAATTCAGCTGGATTGAAGTTGAAATCGACGTTTCCCGAAAGCGTATAGCTATGGGAGCCGTAAGTTACGGTTTCCCTGTTTACTATCGCTTTTTCAGACTTCTCGTTCACGAGCGAAGCCCACGGGTCGGAGTAGCCGAACAAGCCCTGGCCGGAGCCTGGCCAGTCGCCTATCAGGTCACAAGCGGTAAGGCAGAAGCAAACAATAAAAACTTTGGAAACAAAAGAAAGCAGTTTATCCATAAAGAGTTGTTTTTGTATATGTAATCTACTGATAACGTTCGAATTTATATCCGAGCTTGTTGAGCCAGACGGCCGCACCGATCTTGTACATCACTTCCGCGCTGACCAGGAAGAAACGGTAAGCGTCGGCTGTTCCTGGCTCGGCGCCGGACTTCATCAGGAAATGATAAGTTTCGGCCGACAAGGACTGCATGGCGGCGACGCTCAGACAGTCCTCATGGAGTATGTTTCCCGTAATATGGTCATCCATATCGTCAAAGCCCCTCTTCCCTTGGAAGTAGCTGTAGGGCACGTCCATGTATTTCTGCCAGTCTTTGTCCCACAACAAGGCGACGGCCATGCCAAGGTAACCGGCGCAGGCAAGGCAGTATTCAGGATACCCGTTGAACTCTTTAACTGCGTCGCCATAATAGTAGGGCGCGTGACGCAGCCACGCATCGTCAATATCCGCAGAATTCAGCAGGCTGCCCTTGAGGTATCCGCTTCCGGTAGCAAATTCCAGAAGGTGCGTACTTAGGTCGTCGCGGTATTTTTCCTTGGTGATAGACATATTTCAAGAGCCTTTTGTGCAAATGTACAATAAATTCTGCATTATACCACCCGGCCCGGCTTGGACTTTTTGTCACCATGAAAGGACATTTTGGCTCAATTCTATGTCACTTTGTCCGGTTTTCGGGACTGGTCCCGGCTTTGTAGTTACATCAATCGGCTCCGCAAGGGGCCCCGGGAATAGGGATACGCCCAAAACCGGAACGATTAAAGTTTTTGAGTTATGTTACCGATGATCAGAAGGAATAGTGACAGTTGGCTGCCGGACATTTTCAATGACTTTTTCGACAACAGCTGGATGGAAAGGCCCACTTACACGGCACCTGCCATCAATGTATTGGAAAATGAAAAGGAGTATGACGTAGAACTCGCCGCTCCCGGATTAGACAAAGAGGACTTCAAGGTCCATGTCGATGAAGACAACAACCTTCATATCGAAATGGAGAAGAAGACCGAAAACAAAGAGGACAAAAAGCACGGCCGCTACCTGCGCCGGGAATTCTCCTATGAGAAGTTTCAGCAGACGCTTCTGCTCCCCGACGATGTGGATGCGGAAAAGATTGAAGCCAAAGTGGAAAAAGGTGTCCTGAACATTCATATTCCCAAGAAAGAAAAGATTCAGAAGACCGAAGCTGTCAAGCAGATTGCCGTTCATTAACGGCAATCTTGCTTTTTCACCGCTTCAAAATAGAATTGCTCCCGCTGTTCCCGGGATATCCTGTAGCGAATCAGGCGCGAAGCCGGTGAAATGCCATCATCCAGATTGCAGGCGAAAAGGTCGTCTACATCTGCCAGATAGAGACGGTTGTACTTGAGATCCAGATACTTTTGCAGGCCTATCGTATAGTTCATCGTCTTTATGGCATCCGCCTCTCCCAGGTTATCCTTGCTGAACACGAAAAGCCCCATCTTTTCAAAGTGGCCGTAGAATCCGCTGCCCACTTTATTTACCTTGCTTTCGATTATCCTCCGCATCGGCAGAGCCATTTTCCAATACGGAAGTTCCCGTATTCCGATGTACCTGCCGCTGCGGAGGCCGAATGCGTATCCATAATCCAGGATGTTGTCTATATCGCCGTCCTTTTCCCCCGGGGTAAGACCCGCCAGATCCTTGAGCAAAGCCTGCTCCGCAGATTTGCTTTCTTCCATGGCACGGGTAACCTCTATGCCTATGCTATGCCTGTCAGGAGTCTGCAAATCGGGTCTGTCCAGGTTAATTAAATCGTCAAATTCGCTTCCCAGCAACGCTGAGAGCGAAATCTGAGCATACTGCTCGAAGAAACAAGTGCCGAACTTGCGGGCGGACATAGTCAGATTATCTGCAGTCGGGCAAATTTACAAAAACTTCCTGATTGTTCACACAGGCCCGGACGGCTTACATTATGAGCATCAGGACAAGTTCGGCAAAGCTCATTGCAGCGGCTTCGTAGTGGGTGGCTTTGGGAACACGCAGGTAGTGTGTGCGGGGATAGTCCTTTTTGAGCTTCTGGTATAGAATATCTGAGCATTCCACGGGGATGAACAAGTCTTCTACGCCGTGAAGCATATCAATTCGTACGTTTTTGGGCAGCGAAAAACCTTCACAAGGGATTTCCAGCCTGGTCAGGCCTTCCATCAGTTTTTCTATTTCTTCATTCTTCTCTGGCAGAAAGAAGTCAGGATAAAGATACTGCTGGACTTTGAATCCATATTTCTCAGCCAGTTCCCTGAGGTTCGCGTCTCCTTTGGTGATGATATCGAAATCATCTCTCACAGGGCCCCGGAACAGTTTGGCGTAATCCAGTCCGAGGTCAAGCCAGGTATTGACGCTCTTGGCAATTCCCGGATATATCAGGTAGGTAATCTCGCCTTTGTAAACCGTATTCTTGAGAGCAAGCAAGGGGCTGTAAGCTCCTGAGCCTATACATAGGCGCTTGATCTTAACCCCTATCTCCGGGTGTGCGTGATAATAGCCGGCGGTAGCGAGTGCTCCGGGAGCACCGAGAGAATAACCAAAAAATATAGTCTTGTCGGGAACGGTCTTATCGCCTGTCTTGGCAAAGTATTCTTTAGCAGCGAGCCTGAGGTCGGCGGAAACCCTGGCAGCGTTTTCGTACATCAGGTAAGCGATGGGCAAGTTCTCCGTTGATCCGAAGCCTATTGTGTCGGGAAGCAAGGTAACGTAGCCGAAGTTAGTCGGAAGGCATTCGATCGCAAAAACACGCTGTGAACCGCAGTGGTTTTTTTCCCTGGCGTAAGGCGACACTTCCACTGTGCCG
This sequence comes from uncultured Bacteroidales bacterium, assembly GCA_946414935.1. Classification (GTDB taxonomy): domain Bacteria; phylum Bacteroidota; class Bacteroidia; order Bacteroidales; family UBA932; genus Cryptobacteroides. Next base: position 7,745 of record CAMKQN010000015.1, on the reverse strand, counting down.
CGGAATTTCCCTACTTCGGGGTACGCTATTAGGCCTGATGCCACTACAGGATTGCCCTTCGGGTCCACGGTACGGTACTCCACAGCCACGAAGCGGGTCGGGTGTCCAAGCTTATGAGCGAGATCGACGGTCTTTTTGTAGTTGTCGATATTAATATATTCGCCGAATTCGGTAAGTGTGGAGTCGAGCTGCTCGTCGAATGACATCGTACGCTCGCTAAGTACGGACACAAGGTGCTCCTGCCCATGCGCCACAGCGCATAACAGTAAGCAAACTAATATGGCCAGTTGTTTCCTCATACATTCCCGGCTTCTAAATCATGGAATCTGTAATCGCCATAGTCCGATTAGCTAGTGAGATACAGAATATCCTTCTTCAAGCATAAAGTGTTTATCCGCGCAAAAATACGAAAAATGCTTATATTTACACCGTTGCCAATTATTCAAACGCTAATGAAAATATTGATAATGTCCATCCTGTCCATTTTCAGCCTGTCAGGCTGCAAGAACAATACGCCGTCAGACAAAACGGCATCGGCTTACGAAGTGGAGCATTTCACGACAGACTCCGGGGAAAGCGTTGACATAACGCTCATCAAGCACGGATCGCTGGAACTACGCTATAAGCATTTGTCCATACAGGTAGATCCTGTTACCGAACATGGGAAACATACTGACTATGCCGCTGAGTTTCCGCGCGCCGACATCATCCTCATCACCCACGAACATGGAGACCATCTCGACAAAGATGCCGTTGCATCCCTTCGCAAAGACTCCACAGTGCTGATAGCCAATTCCGCCAGCATCCAAAAACTGGGCTGGGGGCGGGCATTATCCAACGGAGAAAGCACAGTACTCCCTTCCGGCATCAAACTGGAGGCTGTTCCAGCGTACAATACAACCCAGGGGCATCAGCAGTTCCACCCCAAAGGCAGGGACAACGGTTACATCCTCACTATAGAAAACCTGCGCATTTACATCGCAGGAGACACGGAAGATATTCCGGAAATGTCCGGAATAAAAGATATAGACATTGCATTTCTCCCTGTAAACCAACCTTATACAATGACAGTGGAGCAGTGCGTAAAAGCGGCCGAAACTATTGCGCCCAAGGTCCTGATACCCTACCATTTCAGCAACACCGACCTTTCCGGGCTGGCCGCAAAGCTGCCCGAAACCGACGTGCGCATAAGGCGTATGCAATAAAGCAGAACTATCAGCGATAACGCTTTCCGGGGAAGAACTTGGATACTTTACCGCAATAAGCGGCGTATTCAGGATACTTTGCAGAACTGATTTCTTCTGCAAAGGCACTGCTGCCGATAAACAGTACAATCAACAGCAGGGCGCCGATGATGCTCCAGTTGATTATTCCTATGCCGCCCCCGATGCTGAACACATAAAAACTGCACCACACCGCCTGCTCGGCGAAATAATTGGGATGGCGGCTGATTCCCCAAAGACCGGCGGTATTGAAGCCTTTGTTGTAGGGAGCAGGCAAATCTTCCAGCTTGCGGTCCTCTTTTATCATCTTCCATTTGGCAGACTGGAACGCCCACTGCTGCTCGTCCGCAACGGTTTCATAAATGATGAAACCGAGCATCAAAGCGGCAGCCAAAGCATCGACCCAGCCGAAAGGCTTGTCCACACCCATCAGCACAAGAGCCGGGAAAGTGATCATAAGCACCAATACGTTCTGGTAAATGCTGATGAAGAAAAGATTGAAAAGCATCCACTTCCAATGCGGCTGAAACTCCTTCCTGGCTCGAAGCACTTTCCAGCGGTAGTCCTCCTCGCCCTCCCAGAATTTGAGCTTGTAGGCACCCTTCCGGGCGAAATTGAACGTAAGACGTGCCCCCCAAAGCGTAGCCAGGCAGGCCATCACCACAAGACGTGCAGACATTCCCCCATGCACTGCGATCACCCAGGTGTAGGCAATCGGGAGCAGACTCCATAGCTTGTCCATCTGGCTGTTGTTGGACGTAAGTTCGCCCACCACGAAGCAGAACAAAGCGCTGCATGCAGTAATAATTCCAAGAATCTTCAAAACTTCCAGCTGGGAAGCGTCAAGGGAAGGCCCGACAAAAATATACAGCAAAGGACATGCGATGATAGATATCCCAAGCAGGCCGCCGACAAGTTTTACGTTCATAAGAAAAAGATGTATTATGTTAAATTTCACAAACATACGCAAAAATGACAAATAAACCGCAATCAGCAGATTTTTTTTACTCGGTTTATCTGACTATCTTTGCCAGGTTTTAAAACTATCATTATGTCTAACTATTTTTATGATATGATTCCCGCTGAGGAACTGGCAAGACTGCCTTACATTCCTACGATGGGAGAATTTGTGGAATGGATGGGAATGCAGTACGCTGACAGTCCCGCCGTTTCGGACCAAGTGAATACAATCACCTACAAAGAATTATGCGACAGGATAGCGCGCCGTCGTGCTTTCATCGACGGACTCGGGCTCAAGAAAGGCGCCCATATAGCAGTCTTCGACCGCAACAGCCAGGATGCCATTGAGTTGTTCCTTGCAATAACATCGGCAGGTTATGTGGCGATGAATTTTCCGCCTACCCTGCCCGCCCCTGCAGTCGCAGGCTCATGCATGAAATTCGACATCGAAGCAATCTTCGTCCGCGATGAGTTCGCCCCCTTATGTGAAGGGCTCAAAGGAGTTAAAGTACTGCCTGCCAGCAGCATAGCCGACGAAGGCATCCCGGTAACCAAAGTGGACCCCGACTCCCCTGCCGCCATATTCTTCACCGGCGGTACTACCGGCACCCCCAAAGGCGCAGTATTGAGCCACAGGGCATTCATGCGCGGCAGCTACAATGCTATCTTCAAGCCCGGTAAAGTTATCGGGGTACACCGCTATATCGCCATCCTGCCCTTCAGCCACGTATTCGGCATCATAGCCGGCACAATGGGATGCTTCTATACCGGCAACCTCATCTTCACTTGTGAAGACATGAAGGCCACCATAGGGAAATTCCCGGTGATCAAACCCACCATCCTCGTCATTGTCCCCGGCATTTGCGACATCCTTGCTGGTCTTTGCAAGATGTACGGGCCTCAGTTCCTCGGAGGCAATCTGCGTCTGATCATCTCCGGAGCCGCTAATGTGCCGCCCAGACTCGTGGATATCTTCACCAAACTCGGTGTTGAATTCTGCTTCGGTTACGGCCTTACAGAAAGCGCCAACCTCACGTCGGCGAATGCTAATGCCGTAGAGAATCCCACTTCCATAGGAAAGATTTATCCCGGACAGGAAGCGAAAGTCGTGGACGGAGAACTCTGGATCAAGGGAGACAACATCTTCTCCGGCTACTACAAAGATCCTGAACGCACAGCAGAATGCATGACCGAAGACGGCTGGTTCCGAACCGGCGACCTCGTGCGCATTGACGAAGACGGTTTCCTATATATCATAGGACGCATAAAGAACCTCATCATCCTGTCAAACGGAGAGAATGTGAGCCCTGAAAGCCTCGAAGAGCCGTTCTACGCAGATCCCTGCGTAAGGGACGCCATGGTCAAAGAGGATGAACTGAACGGAGCCCAGTGCATAGCCGTCGAGATCCTGCCGCTTATGCAAGCTTTCGAAGGCAAGAGCCCTGAAGACATCCAGGCCTATATGAATGCGCTGGTGGATAAGATAAATGCCACGCTTCCTTCCACCCACCGTATTTCAAAAGTAACCGTACGCAAGGAGGATTTCAAGCGTACCGGCAGCATGAAAGTATCCAGAGTATGACAAAGGAACAAGTTTTCGGCAATCTCAAGGAGATTCTCAGCGTGATGCGTCCCAACACGGACCTCACGAACGTGAACTATGATACCGAGCTCGTCAGGGAGCTCGGTATCGATTCACTTATGATGATGTTGATGTCTTTGGCGCTTGAGGAAAAGTTCAATTTCCGCTTTCCCGACAATCAGCCTCCCTTCCACACCGTGGGAGAGGTCTGTGACTACATAGCGTCCTTGACGTAACTGCGCCTGCGCATGTACGGCTGGGGATTGTACTCCTCGAACAAAGTCTGGACTTTATAATTCTCCTCCAGTTGAGGATTCAACAGCATCCGTTTTATGCCAAGACGGATGCAATTTTCGTGTATATACTTAAACAGCAGTACATTGACCCCCTTCCCCTGATACTCCGGAAGTACCCCGATAAGCAGCGCCTCTATGGTATCGTTGTGCTTGAGCGAACGCAGGATGGGGATGAATCCGAAAGGAAACAGGCGCCCCTTGGCCTTGCGGACAGCTTTGGAAATGGAAGGCATGGTGACGCAGAATCCTACCATTTCATCTTTCTCATTCAGCACCAGGGCCACCAAATCCTTGTTCATAACCGGCACATACTGCTTCACGTAGCTGTCTATCTGCTCTTCGGAGAGTTTTGAATACTCGTACAGAGGGGCGAAAGCATCGTTCAGCACATGGAACATCTCCTTGCCTTTGGGTGCAAGTTCCTTGTTGCTCTTGGGTTGGAATACTTTGAGCTTGAAGCGGTTCTCTATCAGCGAAGCATACTGGAACATAGAGGGCAGCTTCTCCCCTATTTCTATTACCCGCTGCGTCCAGTCAGCATCTTTCCTGAAGCCCAGCTTCTCCAGATACTCTCCGTAATAAGGGTAATTATATATGACCGTGAAAGGACAGTCTTTTTCGAAACCTTCTACAAGCAGACCTTCCCTGTCCATGTCGGTAAATCCGAGCGGGCCTTTTATCTTCTCCGCACCACGCTCTTTCCCCCATGCCAGCACGGCATCGATAAGGGACTTCAGGACATCAATGTCATCCACAAAATCCAGCCAGCCGAAGCGCACCACTTTCTCGCCCCACTTTTTATTGGCATTGTGGTTCATGATGGCTGCTATCCTGCCCACAATCTTGCCTTCGCACCTGGCCAGGTAGAGTTCCCGCTCACAAAAGGATAAGGAAGGGTTTTTCTCTGAAAGGGAATTGACCTCATCCGACTCGAAGGACGGTACCCATTGAGGGCAGTTCTTATACAATTCAAACGGGAAACGGATAAACTGCATGAGTTCGCAACGCCCCTTAACTATAGAAATGGAAATGTTCTTCATAATGATACAAATGTACGTATTTTTGGCGATATTTCGACGTTATTTGCAGCGAAGCATACCGTTTATGATCAGGAAGAGTCTCAAAAAATATCTGGAAGAAGAAATTGTGCCGCGCTATGACGCCTTTGACTCGGCACACAAGCAAGACCACGTTTTGTCGGTGATGGAAAGGGCGATGGCCATGGGAGAACTTTACGATGTAGATGAAGAAATGCTGCTCACAGCAGCAGCCTGTCACGATCTGGGTCTGGCAGTCGACCGTAAAACCCACCATTTTGAAAGCGGGCGTATCATACGCTCCGACAAGCGGCTGCATGAATGGTTCACTCCTGAACAGATTGAGATGATAGCAGAAGCTGCCGAAGACCACAGGGCCTCATCCAAGACCCCTCCACGCAGCGTTTATGGACGCATCGTTGCAGAAGCGGACCGGCTGATCGTACCGGAAACAGTCATCCGGAGAACGGTACAATACGGCATCGACCACTACCCTGAGCTGGACAAGGAAGGCCACTGGCAGCGCACCCTGGAGCACCTGCACGAGAAATATGCAGAGGGAGGTTACTTGAAACTGCTTATTCCCGGTTCGCCGAACGAAGAGCCTCTAAATCAACTTCGGGATATCATCAAGGATGAGAAAAGGCTAAGGGATTTTTTCGAAGCTGTTTACCTGAGTTCCAGCCGCGATTGAAACTATTGCCATAATTATTTGTCATTTTTCGAGGAATTGTTATATTTGTGGGAAAATTCTAACTTTTCCTACAAATGCAAGAGAAAGACGGCAAATACATCTTCGGCGTGGTGAAGGTGGGGGACAAGGGACAAATCGTAATCCCTAAAGAAGCACGCAATCTTTATGAAATAAAACCGGGAGACGCCCTGCTGGTGCTGGGCGACAGGAAAGGCATGGTGCTGCTCAAGACGGAAATATTTCAAAACGCTATTAACCAAACCATTGAGGGACTGCAACAATGAGAAAGCATTGGATTGACAACCTGCGCTGGGTTACCGTGCTCCTGGTGCTGTTCTACCACGTTATCTATTTCTACAACAACAAGGGAGTCTTCGGAGGCATAGGCGGATTCGGCGACGGTCCCCAGTACCAAGACGTTGTAATGTACATTTTGTACCCCTGGTTCATGCCCTTGCTGTTCCTGCTGGCGGGCATAAGCGCCAGATACGCCCTGGAAAAGCAACCCGCCGGGAAATGGTTCAAGGCCCGCACACGGAAACTTCTGGTTCCCAGCACTATAGGACTCTTTGTATTCCAATGGATGGTGGGCTATTTCAATACTGCAGTGGCAGCAAAGCAGGGCACATTCGACGGCATGCCAGGTCCGGCGAAGTACATCATGATGGCCATCAGCGGAACAGGTCCGCTCTGGTTCATACAAGTGCTCTGGCTGCTCTGCCTGGTACTGTTGCTGGTGCGTGCGCTGGACAAGAAGGACAAATTCTGGAATTGGTGCGGTAAAGCAGGCATCCCCGCGGTAATCCTGCTGGGCATCCTGTTCTGGGCCGGGGAGCAGACGCTAATCAAAAACCCCCGTCCGGAGAGCCCAGACGGCCTTCTGAATCTGTACAAGCCCCTGTTCTACATGGTGCCATTCCTGCTCGGCTATTTCGTATTCTCCCACGATGAAGTGCAGGAAAAACTCGGGAAAGTATGGATTCCGCTGATGGCCTGCGCCGTCGTCTCCGGCGGTATCCTGATTGCCACTACTTTCGGGCAGGACAACACCTCTCCGCAGTATCTCGGATCGCCCCTAAACTGCCTTTACGGCTGGCTCATGTGCCTGGCCATGATGGCATGGTTCAAAGCCAGAATGGACCGTACCGGCCGCTTTGCCGGTTACATGACCCGGTCAAGCTTCGGTATCTACATCGTACACTATCTGGTAATCGCCTCTCTTGGGTATATGATGAAAACCTATACCCAGCTGCCCCCAGTGGCCATGTATGCAATACTTGCAGTGGCTGTATTCACCTTGTCCCCTCTGCTTTACGAAGTGCTGCGCCGTATTCCCGTGGTGAGATGGTGCGTGCTGGGGGAAGGCAAATAATTACTGCTGGGCCTGCCTCTCGCTGTCTTTCAGCTGCTTCTTGGCGTCCCTGGCGTCTTTTTTGGCATCTCTCATCTGCTTCCTGGCGGATGAGATGTCTTTTTTACATTGGCACCGTTCTTTCTTGAGCCGGTTGAGGGTCTTGTTCTCCTTGGTTATCTGATTCTTTATAAGTTTCAGCTCATCGTTGCAGAACCGGACGTCTTTCTTTAGCATATCTACGGTCTGACGGTCAGCCCCGGCCTTCTTTTCAAGCGCAAGTCTCTGTTTGCGTATCTTCAGGTCATCCTGTCTCTCCCGCTTCTGCTCCTGCAGACTCTTGATTCTTACCTTCGCATCGCTGATATCCTTCTCCAACCAGTTGATTCTTCTTTCCAGAGAGGAGATGTCCTTCCTGGATTGCTTGGAGACGTAATCATACTGCCTCTGGGCTTCCTCGTAATTCTGCTTGCTGCGCTCCACCATAGCAGCTGCATCATCCTGATTCTGCGCCATCACGCATATTGCGGGCACAAGAATCAACAGAATGTTCAAAAGAATTCTTTTCATATAGCTGACAAATTAAATATCACTTGAAGAAA
>CAMKQN010000014.1:0-31576 GCA_946414935.1 uncultured Bacteroidales bacterium | reverse complement strand
GAAGGCAGGTATCCAGCTCGATCCTACTTTCGTAAAGGTTTGCGCCTGGTACGACAACGAGTGGGGCTACAGCAACAAGGTACTCGAAATGGCAAAGGTTATCACGAAGTAACGTTTTGTCGTTTTTCTGCTATGAAGACGGGCTATCGGCCCGTCTTTTTTTTTGCTCTTTAGAGGATTATTTATAACTTGCAGCCGTAAAACTTGAATTATGAAAACTGAACGTATTCTTTGTGCGCTCTTGTCAGCGCTTGTGGCCGTATCCTGCGGCACTCAACACAAACTCAAAAACATCCGTTCCGGCAATGTCCAGGCTGGGCTTGTCATGCCATCCGGCCGCTACCCGGCTTTCAAGGACCTTAGTCTCCAGGAGAAGGAGACCCCGGCCGATACTCTCAGGATAGTCGACTTCGAGGGGCGGGAGACCTTGATAATGAATGCAATAAGGGATGAAGACGGAGAAATGGTAGCTACTGATAAACTGCAGGCGGCGGTTGTGACTGCCCGTTTCCGCAACGTGGCCGAGCGGCAGGGCAAGGTGAATCTTGAGTTTCAGGTCATAGTGCCGGCTGCCATGCAAGACAGCAAATGGCAGCTCAGGCTTACCCCTGATATGTATGTGCTCGTGGATTCATTGCGGCTATCCCCCGTGATAATTACAGGCAAAGACTACAGGAAGGCTCAGTTGCGGGGATACCAGCAATACCAGCGCTTCCTGGACTCGATAATAACGGACAGTACTCTTTTCATAAACCGCGGGGCTCTTGAAATTTTCCTTGAGCGGAATATTCCGGAAGTGTATTATTTCCGCAACGACACTTCATTTGTTTCGGATGAAGAATTCTCTTCCGCTTACGGGGTAACTCAGCAGCAGGCAGTGGACCACTATACATGGCAATTATGGAAAAAATGGAATAAGCGGAAAATCAGCAGGAAAGACCTGATGTACAGGAGATATGTAAAAAGTCCCCTTGTCTCTGACGGCGTGAGGCTGGATACGGTAATACAATCTGCAAACGGAGATTTCGTGTACAACTATGTCCAGAGCCTCCATTCCAGGGCAGGCATGAAAAAAGCGGAGATTGTACTGTCCGGAGGGATTTGGGAGCAAGACAAGCAGTTGTTCCAAATACCGCGCAGCGAAGCCCTTACGTATTATATTTCCTCTATTGCAGGACTAGCCGACAATAAAGAAAGATACCTGAAGCGTATCACTGAACGACGTGTGGAGGCCAACACTGCATGTTATATAGAATTCCCGCAGGGGAAGTCGGTTATAGAGCCGCAACTCGGTAATAACCAGGAAGAAATGGGAAGAATCAAAAGCAATATCCGAAGTCTGATCATAAATGAACAGTTCGATTTGGATTCTATTTCCGTCGTTGCTTTTGCTTCACCTGAAGGGACCCGGATTGCAAATGAAGCGTTGACCGGACGCAGGGCCGTTGCAGCTTCTGATTTCTTCGCATCCTATGCCAAGCTTATTCGCGATTCCGTGATTAAAGAGCGGGGCGTGATATTGCAACTCGGCACAAATGATGAAGATGTAGAAAAAATACCCGAGATATCGGTGAGCGGGCGAAGTGGAGGAGAAAACTGGGCAATGCTCAATGCCCTGATTCACTCGGACAGCCGCTTGGCAGCATCAGCAAAAGAGTCTTATGAAACTCTTCAGGATCGTTTCAGTGACCTGGATGAACTGGAGTCACATCTGAGTCGGGAGCCCTATTATCATCACTTGCGGGAACAGCTCTACCCTCGTCTTCGTGTGGTTAAGTTCAATTTCTTCCTGCACCGCAAGGGTATGCTGAAAGACACTGTCCATACTACCGAGATAGACACGTGCTACATGCGTGGCGTTCAGTGCCTTAGAGATAATGACTACGAAGGTGCCCTTAAGCGGTTGTGGACTTATTCCGATTACAATACAGCCGTTGCCCTTACTGCGCTCGACAGGAATGTATCTGCCATGAAACTGTTGTCCGGAATGCCGGCCGATGCCAAAGTGAACTACCTCAAAGCAATCTTGTATTCCCGCAAAGGTGATGACAAGAATGCCGTACAATGCTATATGCACTCTTGTTCCCAGGACCCGTCGTTCATACACCGTGGCAATCTCGATCCGGAAATCAGTGCCCTGATAAGCAAATACGGGCTGAATCTTGATAATTAAAGCGGAAAACTCTACCTTTGTAACCTATGACCAATATCAAGTTCGTTACTCCTGATGAGGCTGTGAGCCATATCCCGTCCCACTGCCATATCCATCTTAGCAGTGTTGCCAGTGTTCCCCACTGCCTGATACAGGCTCTTTGCCGTCGTGCCGATGCCGGTGATGTCACCGACCTTCATTTCCACCATTTCCATACTGAAGGTCCCGCTCCATACAGCGAACCCCGTTATGAGGGAATATTCTTCGACCAGGGCTTTTTTGTCGGGCCAAACGTGAGGGCCAATGTCAACGCTGGCTATGCCGACTATCTTCCGGTTCACCTCGGAGAAACTCCCCGGCTATATAGAACTGGTGCGATAAAGCTTGGCGCGGCTCTTGTAAATGTATCACTTCCGGATGATCAGGGACGGGTTTCCCTCGGCACTTCCGTCGATTGTTCTTATGCCGCCATACAGACAGCCGGATTGGTAATAGGCGTCGTTAATCCCAACGTTCCGTTTGCGTTTGGCGACCTTGTCAGCCTGGATGCTTTCGACTATCTGGTTCAAGATGACGAGCCGCTTGTGACCGCCGCTTTCGCAGAGCCTACCCCTACCGAGATGCAGATTGGCCGCAACTGCGCCGCCCTGGTTGAAGACGGAGACTGCCTGCAGATGGGCATCGGAGCCTTGCCGAACGCACTCGCATCTCAATTGGCCGGACACAAAAACCTGGGTTTGCATACCGAAATGTTTGCCGACGGACTTCTCAGACTTATTAAGAAAGGCGTTATCAACGGTTCGTGCAAGCAGATTGACAAAGGCAAAGTAGTGGCATCTTTCCTGCTTGGCTCCAGCGAGGTCTATTCGTTCATCGACCACAACCCTGATGTCCTGATGCGGGATATTACCTACACAAACGACCCCTGGGTTATCTCCCGCAACAAAAAGATGAAGGCTATCAATTCGGCCACGGAAGTGGACTTGACAGGCCAGATAAGCGCCGATTCCATTGGGATGCGCATTTTCAGCGGAACCGGAGGCCAGTTGGAATTCGTGCGCGGGGCATCAATGTCCGAGGGAGGAAAGAGCATCACTGCATTTGCGTCCCGCACCAACAAGGGGAAAAACAAGATTGTTTCTTCCGTTAATCCTGGAGGCGGTATAGTGACCCCCAGGGCCGATGCCCACTGGGTAGTGACTGAATATGGTGCTGTTGACCTTTATGGCAAGAGTTTGCAGGAAAGGGCAAGGCTGTTAATCAGTATTGCCCATCCTGATGACCGCGAAATGTTGGAGCGGGAGGCTTTTGAGCGCTTCGGTCCCCATTTCCGTTTCGGCGTCTAGTAAATATAGATTTTCTGCCCTATACTCAGCCTGTCGCTGCGAAGGTGGTTCCAGTTCATCAACTGCTTGACGCTGACCCTGTAGCGACGGGCTATGTGGCTTAATGTATCTCCGCTTCTCACTACGTGGCATACTCTTGAACCGCTTCCCTGGGAAGCTCCGGAGTTGATTTCCTTTATAACCTGGTCCGATAAATACTTGGCCGCATTATGAGAATAGAGGGAATCCGGCTCTGCGGCCAGATAAGCGGCGCTCCAGCTGTAAGGGACAGTCACTATGCATTTACGGCTGCTGCCGGGAATAATGTCGTGATAATACTGGGGATTGAGGTACTGAAGCTCCTCAAAGGGTACGCCCACTACTTCGCTGATCTGCTTTAAATGCAGGTTTCGATGCACTTCGAAAGTATCTATCTGAGATGGTACTCCTACATCTGCAGCTCCCAGTCCATATTCTTTGCCATAAGTGAATGCGTACATAACTCCCACAAAAGCAGGCATATAGCTTCTGGTTTCACTTGGAAGAAAAGGGTACACGGACCAAAAGTCCCGCTTCCCTCCGGCCCTGCGTATTGCCTTGTTTACATTGCCTGCTCCGCAGTTGTAGGCGCTTACTGCAAGCGGCCAGTCTCCGAGCATTTCATACAAGCTCTTCAGGTACTTTGCCGCGGCTTCAGTGCTTTTCGCTACATCCATCCTCTCGTCCACGAAGGAATCGATATACAGCCCGAATGACCGGCCAGTGCGGTACATGAACTGCCAAATTCCTTTGGCTCCGGCCCTGGATGTAGCCGTGGGCTTCAGCATCGATTCGACAACTGCCAGATACTTCAACTCCAACGGCAGGGAGTAACGGCAGAATACATCTTCAAAGATGGGGAAATAGTATGTGCTGAGTCCCATGGCCTGCCTCATCGCAACTCCCCTCTTCTCCGAGTAAACAATCATGTAGTTCTTTACTATATCGTTGAAGGGCAGTGAGAAAAAGGGATTCATTTCCTTCAGGCGCTGCATCATCACTTCGTCACTGACGCTGGAGCTCAGGTGAACCGTATCCAGGTTCATGGCAGGGAATTCATTCTCCTTGTTGAAGTTGTTTTGATACCAAAGGGCCAGAAGGCTGTCAGTAATTTCGGGAGTATAATCCATGGGGCGGGCTTTCTGGAAAGGAACCTCGTTGCCTTCTTCAAGAGCAGCTTCCTTTTCATCCATCAGCTTAGCGTTTGCACGCAGGCTGTCCACTAGTCTCCGAAGCGAGTCGGCTTCCTGCCTCAAGGCTTTATTCTGTTGCTCAATCTTCTGATAATCAGTGCGACGTACAATCTGTGCCCCTGTAGTATAACACACGGAGAAGGCGACAAGGGCTATCAGGAGAATACGTTTTGTCATAATCAGAACCTAAACCCGACGCTGATTCCGAAGGCGGGACTTGGATTAAATGCAAGTTGTGTATCAGGCATGGTCACGGAAGGCCTGACGGTCATGGCCATATCGTCTGCAATTTCGAAATCGTGCATATAAGAGAAAACGTTGGCGTCGATGACCTGGAGCAGGTAGATGAGCACCATAGCCAGGGTTGAATAATCCCGGTACTGGCGGTAAATATCCCTGTAATACACGGCAGTATCCGCAGTTATCGGTCCTTTGTATTCAACTTCGGTATTTGTGGCTTCTTTATAGATGCGTCGGTAACGTTCGTAATTGATGCTGTTGGTATTATAGAAGTAATAAGCTGTTCCCATGGCGCCCAGGTAAAGCGGGATCTTCCAGTATTCGCCATTGTAAGCCTGACCGAGCCCGGGAAGCAGCAAAGAGTACAGAGTGGAACGTCCCGGCAAAGGGTAACTGTCGGATTTGAAATTGATTACCCCATCCATCAAGGTAGCCCAATAAGCCACTCCCGCACCTATAAAACAGTATTTAGCGGCCTCTTTTTTACCTTGGGTACTTAAATAAATACCTGCTCCCAGGGGGGCTGCGATCGAGGTATATGCGATGGGCAGTTTCCAATACTGCTTGTTGTATATCTGCTCGCCCCCGACTACCAGCAAAGAGCCGGCGAACATGGTGCCAATCTTGATTTCGCGTTCATGCCTCAACCCCTGGAAATACTCTTTGAACGAAAAGAGAACGTCCGTAGAATCGGCGGCGGAAGCAGGATCGTCATTGTACGACTGCTGGAATGCCTCGCTCCTGAACTGAGCAGAAGCGTCAAGGCAGATAAGCAGCAGTATGGCAAATGAAGCAATCCTTTTCATCATCAGATATTTGCGGCATCCAGTGCGGCGAGGAAACGCTCCACCTCCTCATCGGAATTAAAACGAATGGTCATAGACCCCTTGCCGGACGATGACCTGCGCATGGAAATGTCGCTGGGACAATACTTTCCGAGTCGGGACAACAGGCGATTGTAAGCAGGGGTAAGTTCTTCAGAAGCAATAACTTTATGGACAGACGGCTGCGGCTCTCCCGCAAGAGTCCGCTTTACCAATGCTTCCAGCTCCCTGACGGACAAGCCCTGGGTGATGACGAGTTCGCACAGCCTCTCCTGCAACTCCGGGTTATCGAGCCCGAGCAGGGCTTTGGCGTGCCCGGAAGATATGAGGCCGACTTTTAAGTCGTGCTGCAACTTTACCGGCAAGTTGAGAAGTCGTAAAGTGTTGGCTACCGTAGCCCGTTTCTTCCCAACCCTGTCTGCCATCTGCTCCTGGGTAAGGGAACATTCATCCATGAGCCTCTGGTAGCTGAGGGCGATTTCTATGGGATCAAGGTCCTGACGCTGAATATTCTCGACTATTGCCATCTCCAGCATGCCTTGATTATCAGCGTCCCTCACATAAGCCGGAATGGATGTCATGCCGGCCATCCTGCACGCCCTGTATCTGCGTTCTCCGCTTATTATCTGGTAACCGTTTTCAACACGTCTGACTGTTATGGGCTGTATCAGGCCAAGGGTATTGATAGATTCGGCAAGCTCTTCAAGGGATTCCCTGTCGAAATTCATTCTGGGCTGGAACGGGTTAGCTTCTATCTCATCCATCGGAATGCGCCGTACATCAGCCTCGCTGGCAGGCTTGCCGCCAGAAACATCCTTGTTAATATAGCCTACAGGCTTGCGGAACTGGTCGGCAGAAGGTGCTGAGCCCATGAGTGCACCCAAACCTTTGCCAAGTCCTCGTACTTTGTTACTCATAATTCTTTGCGATTTTCTCCGTTGCGCTCAAGTACTTCGGAAGCGAGGTTGAGATAATTCGATGAGCCTGAGCAGGAAATCTCGTACAACAAAATAGGCTTTCCGTGGGAAGGGGCCTCGCTCAGACGAATGTTGCGCTGTATGACAGTCTTGAACACCAAGTCCTGAAAATGCTCCCGCAACTCCGCCAGCACCTGTTGGTGCACTTTTGTGCGGCCGTCGAACATCGTTACCACGAAGCCTTCTATGGTAAGTCCGGGATTCAGGCCGCTCTGCACTATGCGTATGGTCTGCAGCAGCTTGCCGAGCCCTTCGAGCGCAAAGAATTCAGGCTGGACCGGAATAATTACCGAATCGGCCGCGGTGAGGGTGTTGACGGTAATAAGACCGAGCGAAGGCGAACAGTCGATAATGATGTAATCGTACTGGTCGCGAACGGGTGCTATTGCTTTCTTGAGGACTGACTCCCGGTCCGGCTCGTTTATCATCTCTATTTCGATTCCTACCAGATTGATATGCGAAGGTATCATGTGGAGCCCGCTCATCTCGGTCTGGATAAGGGCATCTTCCACGGAAATACGTCCCTCCATCAACTCGTACAGGCTGCGGTGACGGTCATCATCGGGTGAAAAATTCAGGCCGGACGTAGTATTTGCCTGAGGGTCGGCATCGATAATCAGCACTTTCTTTTCCAATGCCGCAAGAGAAGCAGCCAGATTTATAGCGGTAGTGGTCTTCCCTACTCCGCCTTTCTGGTTTGCAATAGCTATTACTTTTCCCATATCATACAAATATACGAAATATTTATCATTATCCCACAAGTACTATGCCTAAAAACTCAGTCAGAACTTAAGATTATATTGAAGTTTTACTTCAGCTTTGGATGCCTTTTCAATTGTCATCCATGGATATTGCTGATATAAAGCACGCAGATATAAAGTTTGCCTGCCGTTTATTTTCAAAGAGCTTGTAAGTGAGCAATTCCATCCACGTCCATAATAAGCCGGGACATTGAAATTTCCGGGAGCGTCACGTTCATAAACATAGATCCTGTCATCCCAGTTATCAACGCAGAACAATGTTCCCCTCAGCCATATTTTGAAGTGTTCTACGGCATATCCGGATTCAAGATAGACAAGCCAGGATAAGCCCTTGCAACGGGTTATGTCAAAGCGGGAGTTGAGCGCAAAAGGCCCGGCGGCCAAACCGAATTCGCATCTGCCTTCAAGCCGTAAGCTGTCTTTCTGTTTGACTCCCAAGCGGACAGCTGGTTTCAAGGTACATTTCCCGGCACTTAGTTCAGGTGCATATTTAATGCTCAGTTTAGTTTGCTTTCCATCCGCCGAGAGGACCCCCTCGAAGTCTTTGACGGCACATCCTGCAGCAGCCGCAGGCGCCCCTTTCTCCCAAACCGCCACCAAAGCGTAGCGGACCCCGTACAACGGCGTCCTGATCGCACCGAGCAATGCTGCCGGACTCCCCGTCCACGCAGCTTCTCCAAAGATTGCAGTATTCTTCAGGCCGAGTTTGAACTCCGCGGATACACATTTGTCGGATGCAAACGCACCAGCTGAAAACCGTTGTCCAGTATATGATGCGTAAGCCATTGGTTTATTGCCTGTCAGGGAATATGCCGCAGCAAGGTTCCATCTGCCCAGGTCAAAGTCTGCCGCTATACCGCAGTACTCGGGAGAAAAGGAGGAAGTGGGCGTGAATCCGCTTCCGTTCCGCCGGAAGCTGCCCACGCTGCTGAAGCGGGATACAGAGAAACCGCTCCATTGCGCAAGACCTTGTCCGAAGCGTGCGTTAAAATGGCCCAGGACTACTTTTCCAAGCCAGCGCCTGCCATACCAGGCACCGCTGAAGGTGCCCGGACGTATAGTTTTATCGGAATATGTGGTGCGGCTTGCCCAGTTGAATTCTGCCGTATTTCCAAGGCTTGCCTTGTATCTCAGGCCGGCCGCCAGGGCTCCGGAGTCATTCCATCTGGCCGACGCCCGTACTTGAAAGTCATGATGCAGACGTTCGATTCTGCCCTCCCCAGGCGGCCGGCTTGACTCCAGGGTGGTGAAGTAGCTTAATGCCTCGGCATATTCCGGGGAAAAACCGTCAATCAACCCCAATTCAGTATAGGACAAGATGTCTCCGGAGCGTTTTCGCCAGTCCAGAAGGGAGGCTGTCTGAAAGGCGTTCAGCAAGCCCGAAGCCAATAGCCTGCTCCGTCCGGAGGCATTCAGGTCAACAGGCCGGCTGGCCAGGTCCCGGTAGTGCTGGAGCGTACTCTCATCCAGTTCTTCGAGCGAGGAGGCGCCGCTTAGAAGCAGCACCGCCGAATCAAAATCAGGAAAGGAAAAGATGGCTGACAGAGCCATTACAAGCATGAGGTTCTTCATGGTACATTAAGTGTTAGGTGATGCCAATATACGAATAAAAATGACTATATTTGCCAATTATGCACAATAAAACTGTACAAACTTATAATCTGACCGGAGAACTGTTTTTGAAGATGCTTGGGCAAGGATATGCCAGATTGGCAGGCAACCGTCAGAATGTGAATGATTTGAACGTCTTCCCCATACCCGACGGAGACACCGGCGACAATATGTGTCTCACTATAGAATCCGGATACTCACAGGCTTCCCAGATAGGCGGTGCTTCGCTGGGAGAGCTTGCCGGCGCTGCTTCATCCGGCATGCTGATGGGCGCCAGGGGTAATTCAGGCGTTATCCTTTCCCGCATTTTCGCCGGTATGGCCAAGGGCCTGTCAGGCCTGACCCAGACCGATACCGAAGGCTTTGCGTCCGCTATGGCTACTGCGGTAGAAGAGGCTTACAGCTCTGTAGCGCATCCGGTGGAAGGAACCATACTGACCGTAGTGAGGGAAGGCACGGAGGGTGCTGTTTCCCAAAGCAAGCAATCCATGGAGGACTATCTCAGCGCCCTGGTGCATGGGATGGAAATTTCATTGGAACATACACCCGAAAAACTGCAGGTACTTGCAGACGCCGGTGTGGTGGACAGCGGCGGCGCCGGTCTCCTTCACATTTTTTACGGCTTTCAAGATGCTCTGCTCGGCATCAGCAGCGAAGTAGCAACTCCCTCTCAAAGCAAGTCGGAGACCGTGGATTTTTCTCTCTTCGACGAGAATACCGAACTGAAATTCGGCTATTGTACGGAATTTCTGCTTCGCCTTCAGAACTCCAAGGTGGACGTAAGCAATTTCGACGAGAAAGAAATCGAGGACTATATACTCGGCGCCGGCGATTCTGTGGTTTTCTTCCGCGAAGGCAGCATCATCAAGGTCCATGTCCACACCAAAACCCCCGGAGACATTATCAGTCATTGCCAGCGTTGGGGCGAATTCCTCACCCTGAAGGTGGAAAACATGACTCTCCAGCACCACAATTCCAAGCTTGCAGAACATAGCAAACCCTTGAAAAAGAAGGAATACGGCACGGTTACCGTGGCCAGTGGTGAAGGCTTGAAATCTATCTTTGCAGAGCAACTCGGAGCAGACCAGGTAGTTGAGGGCGGACAGACAATGAACCCCTCCGTCGCGGATTTTATCGCCGCCTTCGACAAGGTAGCTGCAAAGCATATTTTCGTATTCCCCAACAACTCCAACATCGTTATGACAGCCAGGCAGGCCGCCGAGGTGTATGCCGATGCACAGGTTCATGTTATTCCTACCAAGAACCTGGGCGCCGGCTATGTAGCCCTGGCATCATTCGATGCAACATCCCCGGACCCGGCCGAACTGGAAAGCGGCCTTTCCGAAATAGCCGCATCAGTGGTATGCGGCATGGTCTCCCCCGCCAGCCGGGACACCGTCAAAGACGGCCTGGAAGTCCGTAAAGGCGGATTTATAGGTTACCGTGGTGATGAAGTTCTGTCCAGCGGAGAGAATCGTCTATCCGTTGCACTCGAATTATGCCGGCTCCTGGATGCCGGATCCCGGGATGTCGTGCTGATTCTCAGCGGAGCCGATGCCCCCGAAGATGAGGCATCCGCTCTCTGCTCCGAACTTGAGAAAGCGTACCCTTCCACTGAATTTATTTATAACTATGGCGGTCAGCCCGTCTATGATTACACTTTTATATTATGCTAACCCTGATTTCCGACACTGATTGCGACATGACTCCCGCTCTGGCTAAAGAGTTCGGGTACAAAGTCATCATCCCCATGCCGTATGCTATAGACGGCAAGCTTTACCACCCTTATGTGGAAAGCGAAGACTACGATCATAAAGCTTTCTACACCAAGCTCCGTCAGGGCACCCTGCCCACCACGAGCGCCGTAAGCGAGGCGGTTTACATCAAGTATTTCGAGCCGGAATTCGAAGCCGGCAACGATATCTTGTACGTTCATTTCTCGTCCGGCATGTCCAATACTTTCGAGAATATGAACAAGGCGGTCAAGACTCTCAGCGAGAAGTATCCCGGACGAAAATTCTATGAGGTAGATACGCTCGGCATTTCCGCCGAATCGTTGAATATTGCAATGGAGGTTGGAGATCTCTACAAGGCCGGAAAGACCGGCGAGGAAATAGTAGAGTGGGCAAAAGCCGAAGTTCCCAAATTCCCTTTGTACTTTATAGCAGACGACCTTAAATTCTTCCGCCGCAGCGGCCGTGTAAGCGGCCTTGCTGCAACCATGGGCAATTTTATAGGCATCCGCCCCATCATTCATGTGAACGAAGAGGGCAAAATGGTTTCCATAGGCAAGGAAGTAGGCCGCATCAAGGCCATCGACCGCCTGGTTCAGTACGTAGAAGAGCTTGGGGATGACGTGAAAGGACATCGCGTCACAATCGGGCACGCCGACTGCCAGGACCTGGTTGACATCATCATTCCGAAACTGCGCGAGAAATTCGGCGAAGACTTGGACATATTCGTGACTATGGTCAACCCTACAATAGGCAGCCACTGCGGTCCAAACGGCATGGGAGTTTGTTTCCACGGCAAGCACAGGTAATTTATGATAGACGTACGCGAAGTCAAGACTAACAGGGAGCGCAGGGAGTTCGTGCAGTTCCCTCTTAAGCTCTATAAAGGCAATCCGTGGTTCTGCCCTCCCCTGTATGCTGATGAGATGTCCATTTTCGGCAGTAAAAACATTTACAACGACACTTGTGATACCATCTATTTCAACGCTTATGAGGATGGTAGAATCGCAGGCCGTATTATGGGCATTATACAAAAAGCGGCGAATGAGAAGAATAATGAAAGGCGTGTCCGCTTCAGCCGCTTCGATTCGGTTGACAAGCAGGAAGTAGCGGACGCCCTGTTCAATGCTATCGAGAGCTGGGCTGTTGCAAAAGGCATGGATACCGCCCACGGCCCGCTTGGCTTCTCCGATTTGGAACGCGAGGGCCTTCTGATTGATGGTTTCGACCGGAAAAACACCTTCGAGGAGCAATACAATTTTCCCTATTATCAGAGACTTATAGAGAATTGCGGATATTCCAAGGAGGTTGACTGGACGGAGAGCATGCTTACTGTGCCCGATGATTATGACGGAAACCTTGAAAAACTTGGAGATTTCGTCATGAAACGGTACAAGCTCCGCTTCGGCCCGGCAAAAAACGTGAACGATTTTATCAATCGTTACGCCGGAGGGCTCTTCGACCTTATAGACAAGTCATATGACCACTTGTACGGCACCGTTCCTTTTACGGATGCGATGAAAAAACAAATGATTGACGGTTTCCGCTTTATCATTGACCTCCGCTATGTTGCAGTTATTCTGGACGAGAATGACAGAATGGTTGCTTTTGCCGTGTGCTTCCCCAGCATTTTCGATGCAGTGCGTACCGCCGGAGGCCGAATTACGCCGCTTATGCTGCTTCGCTTCCTCAAGGCAAAACGACATCCGAAAGTGCTTGAACTTGGACTTGTAGGTGTAGATCCGGAGTATTTGAACAGAGGTATTAGCGCCGTTTTCGCTGCCGCTCTGATGCGTATGCTGAAGGAGGATGGTATCGAGTATGCGGAGACCAATCTGAATCTGGAGGACAATTATGATATACAGAATCTCTGGAAGCATTTCAAGCGTGTGGTACATAAGAGACGCCGTGCATTTGTTAAGAAACTGGTATGATTAAGATAGTGCTCGACTGTTACGGCGGAGACCATGGTCCCGCCGCGTGCGTGGACGGCGGACTTGCCGCCCTTGCAGCTGTTCCGGATCTGTATCTCATTCTCTCAGGAGATGGTGACGAACTTCGTAAACTCCTGGAAGACAAGAAGTACGATGCTTCACGTGTAGAAATACTTCATGCCCCCCAGGTCATAGGTTGCGACGAGAAGCCAACCGATGTAATCCGCCTCAAGCGCGATAGTTCTATGATTAAGGCCATACGCTTGCTGCGGGACGATGACTCTGTTGCGGCCATGGTAAGCACTGGTTCAACAGGTGCACTGGTCGCTGCCGCCCTGACCCGGATAGGCCGCCTCCGTGGGGTAATCCGCCCTTCTTTTTGCCCGGTTATGCCCACAATGAACGGCGGCATAGTAGGAGTCTGCGACAGTGGGGCCAACGTGGAAGTGACGGCTGAGCACCTGCGCCAGTTTGCAATCATGGCAAGTCTCTATATGGAGAATGTCTACGGTGTCAGCAACCCGCGCGTCGCTTTGCTGAATGTTGGCAAAGAGGCCGAAAAGGGCGACGAGATACGCCAGAAGGCTTATCAGTTGCTCAGTGATACCCAAGAACTGAATTTCGTCGGCAATATGGAAAGCCGGGACTTGCTATCCGGAAACTACGACGTGGTGGTTTGCGACGGTTTCTCCGGCAACGTGCTGGTAAAGGCCACTGAGGGCGCTGCCATAGAACTGCTGAAGAAACTCAAGAAAGATATTTATTCCCGCTTTATATACAAGCTCGGAGCGGCTTTGATGGCCCGTATGTTCAAAGAAGAAAAAGAGTTCATGAACTACCAGAACTATGGGGGCAGCGTCCTCCTGGGAACGTCCAAGGTGGTCGTGAAAGGCCATGGCAGCAGCAAGGCCGTGGCTGTTCGGAAATGTATAGAACAGGCCTACCGTATGCAAACCAGCGAGTTGAATTTAAAGATGGAAGAAACTATTTGTAAATACGAACATTACGAATTATAGCCTATGTTTGATGAAGTACGTGCCATATTGGCGAAACAGCTCAGGATTGCCCCTGAAAAGATTACCCTGGAATCCCAGATAAAAAAGGACCTCGGAGCCGACTCCCTGGATATACTGCAGCTTCTTATGAGGATGGAAGACGACTACGGAATCGTCATCCCCGACGAGGAACTCGCTGGTTTTTCTACTGTAGCTGACGTGGTAGCATTCCTTGACAAGCAGAAACAATAATGGAAAAGATTGTAAAACTGCACGATAAGTGCTTTCGCCCATTCATCCCTTATGAGCGCTTGGAAAAAGCTATCGACGTAGTTGCGGATAAGCTGAACAAGGATTACGAAGGCGCCGAAGACATCCCCGTTTTGCTTTGTACTTTGAACGGAGCCATAATGTTTACCTCCGAGTTGATGAAGCGTTTGACTTTCCAGGTTGAGCTCAGTTGCATCAAGCTCAGTTCATACCAGGGCACAAGGACCACAGGCACGGTGCTTACCATGCTCGGTCTCACGTCTGAAATCACCGGGCGCCGTGTAATCATTTGCGAGGACATCGTGGATACCGGAAACACTATTCTCGCCCTTCAGGAAATGCTGCAGGACAAGGGTGCAGCTGAAGTGCGGATATGTACCATGCTGCTGAAACCGGATGTTTACGATAAAGATGTGAAACTGGACTACGTCGCCATGGAGATCCCAAATGCATTCATTGTGGGCTTCGGTCTCGATTACAACGAAATCGGGCGTAATCTTAAGGATATTTATATTTTGGAAAAATGAAGTACTTTATTCTTTTCGGCCCTCCGGGTGCAGGCAAGGGAACACATGCCGGAGCCATTGCGTCAAAGTATAATCTGCGGCATATATCTACCGGAGAATTGTTACGCGCTGAGATTGCTGCCGGCACCCCTCTCGGCCTTCAAGCCAAAGAGCTGATTGCTGCCGGAAGCCTCGTCCCGGACGAAGTCGTAGAAGGCATGATAGAGAATGTTTTCAATACAGTTAAAAACGTGGATGGCTTTTTGCTGGATGGTTTTCCACGCACTCTGCCTCAAGCCGAATCTCTGGACAAGATGCTTTCCAAGCGGGGCGAGAAAGTGAATGCCGTGATTTCAATAATGATTCCGGATTCTCTTGTATTTGAGAGAATTGCAGGCCGTGCAAAAATCGAAGGCAGGGCCGACGATGCTTCACCTGAAGTCATTGCCCACCGTATCGAAACCTATCATTCCCAAACCGAACCTTTGAAGGAATATTACAAAGCGGCCGGCAATTATCATGAGGTTGATGGCTATCCAGGCACGATAGAGGAAAACCGTGACCGTGTTCTGGCAATGGTAGAGACAATCCGCTAAGCAATGGCGCGGCCAAAAGAAGACATAGCCTCCGTGGCCCGCAAACTGATTGAAGATGCCCGTCAGGGTGTCTTCAAGCCGGTGTATTTGTTGATGGGGGATGAGCCCTATTACCCGGACCTTGTGTGTCAGGCCGTTATCGATAATTGCGTTGATGAATTCGGCAAAGACTTCAACGAGACTATTTGCTATGGTGCTGATGTAACGGCTGAGCAAGTGGTTACTGCAGCCAGGCGTTTCCCTATGATGGCTGACCGTCAACTTGTTGTGGTAAAAGAGGCGCAGATGATGAAAAGCCTTGAGGAGATTGCGGTTTACTGCAACGAACCTCTGGATTCTACCGTGCTCGTTCTGCTGCTCCATAAGGCAAACGCCGACAAGCGTAAGGCTTTATATAAAGGGGTGCAGAAAATCGGCGTGGTCTTGGATAGTCCCGCATTGCGCGATTATGAAGTGCCCGGCTGGATTACCGGGTACTACCGGGAGAAAGGCCTGCAAATCGATCCGGAAGCCGCCAACCTTTTAGCCGAGTCGGTAGGAACTGAACTTTCCACCATCGCCGTGGAGACCGACAAATTGCTCAAGAACCTTCCGGAAGGAGCAACTCATGTATCTGTAGCAGATATTGAGAAGAACGTCGGTATTTCACGACAGTTCAGCATTTTCGAATTAACGAAGGAGCTGTCTTTCCGGAATGCTGCGAGGGCTTTGAAAATTGCTGCTCACCTGGGTACTGCAGCCAAGTTCAACATGCCTCAGGCGGTCAGCGCACTCTATATGCATTTCAACCGTATCCTGCGATACGGTGCTTTGCTCTCCCGCGGGGGGACTCCTTCCCCGGAGGATAAAGCGGTGGCACTCTCCGGCGTCAATCCCTATTTCTACAGGGAATACGACACTGCAGTCCGCAACTATCCACTGCCAAAAGCCATGGAAGTTGTATCACTGCTCTGCGAGTATGATTACCTTGGCAAAGGCGGAGACGGCGGCGCCGCCACGCCGGACCAGCTAATGGTGGAACTGGTAGCCAAGATCCTGAATACATAAAAAGAAAGGTTGGCTCCACAAAAAAACAGGCCGACACTACTATCAGGCAGGGGATAGCTGCGCAGCAGCGTAAGGGGGAACGCCCCCTTGTGCCCCTGGGGGCTGGGGGATGGTTGGCTCCACAAAAAAACAGGCCGACAGCCTGTTTTTTTCGTGGAGCTGGCGGGAGTCGAACCCGCGTCCAAACAAAGTCCCGAAAAGCTTTCTACACGCTTATTCTTCCTTTGATTGTCGGCGGCGGAATGAGGGAAGACGCCCTTGTCCGTCACTTATCCTCTAAAACTTAGCAGAGCTTGGAGGCGGCGGCCCTGCGCATCCGCTTTGGATGATACCCCTGAGTCCGGACATAAGCGGCGTAAAGCCGGAGGGATATACGTCAGTGCCGCAGCCTTGGCGGCTCTGATTAATGCTGAATCTCTTGGAGATTAGCAAGCGTATGCAAAGTTGTAGTTGCCTACTAATTGTTTGACGGCTGGGATTAACGGGCCAACTGTCCACTCCCGACGTGCTTACCTCCCGAAATCGATGCTGTCAAAACCAGAACAGCCCCAAAGGAAGCGCTGCAAAGTAAAACAATTATTCTCACATTTGCAAATTGGCCGTGGTTGGCGGTACTAATGAAACAGAATAGTTTGTATATTTGAACGATATTAACCAATACACTTTTGCATATATGTTCAAACGCTATGCAGGGACCGTTGCGCTCCTCTTATTATCAGCATTAATCTCCGTGCCCGCTTCCTCATGGGGCCGTATGGGCCATGCCACCGTGGCGAAAATTGCCCAGAATCACCTCACAAAAACCACCCAGAAACGGGTGAACGAGATTATGCACGGTACACCTTTGGTCGCAATAGCATCATACTGCGACGATTACCGCAAAGAGCTCGACGCGAGTTTCCCACTGGAATGGACGCAAGGGGTAGGGCATGCCCATACCTTCGAGGTGGGACCCGACAACCGTCCATACAGCACGCTTAATCATCCCGAAACAGGCAGGCATCTTACTAATGCGGTTTATTTTGCAGACCACTGCCTGCAAGATTTGGCGCACGCTGCTGACTTTCCCGATTCCGTCAGGTGGAAGGAACTGGTTATGGTTACCCATCTAATCGGCGACATGCACTGTCCGGGGCACATAAGGTTCTACGGTGACCATGAGAACATAGGGAAATATCCTGTAAAGTTTGCCGACGAGCCGACGACTTATCATAGAGTATGGGACTATTACATGGTGGTCAATCCCCTGCCGTTCAGCTTCTCAGACATTGCAGAGATTTGCGACGACTGTTCCCCTTCGGAAATAGAGGCTATATGCAAGGGCAGTGTCTATGACTGGGGCAAGGATATAGCAGACCGCTGCCAAGACTGCCGTGACGAAATTAAAGACGGAGACACGATAAAGGCCAAATGGATACGCGACCATACAGAGCTTACGAAGGTCGAGCTGAGGAACGCAGGCTATCGTCTGGCTCATGCCCTGAATATGACATTCGATCCAAAATACGCCCGCAAACATTCCAGATAAAGCAATATGGGGTTCTTGAAGAATTACGGTTTTACGCTTGCCATACTCGCAGGTGTGACAGCGGGCGGAGTATGCGGCGCATTGTTGGTAGAAAAAGTCGCCGTAGTGAGGCCTGTGGGCGAATTCTTCTTGAATGCAGTATTCGTACTCATAGTCCCGCTTATTCTTTTCAGCATTTCATCAGCCACCTGCAAGATATGCCGAAGCAATACGGCGTGGAGGCTGTTCGGCACCACTCTCGGAGTCTTTTTGGTGATGTCCGCTGCTGCCGGCCTCCTTGCGTTCATACTGTTCATGGTTTGGAATCCTTTCACTTCCGTAGCACCGGAGGCTTTTCTTGCGGAGATGCAGGCTCAAGGCGGGGGCGGTACCGTTTCGCTCAAAGGCGCCATTGCTTCTATGCTGCTGCCGCTGATAGGCATATCCATGATTGTTGGGTTCATGGTCGCCATGCTGAAAGAGAAAGGAGCGAAGGCCGCCGCTTTTCTGGATTCCGCAACCACCCTGACGGTGCGGGTGGTAAAATATGTAATGTATGCGGCACCGGTGGGCCTGGGATGTTACTTTGCATGGACAGTCAGCAGTCTCGGCGGAACAATAATTGGAGAGTACGCCGGAGCTGTTTACATCTATCTGATAGCAGCGCTGCTGGTTTTTCTGCCGCTTAACTCTGCGTGGGTGTTGGCTTCCGGCGGCAAAAGCCTTCTCAGACGGTTCTGGAGAGGGATAGTAACCCCGTCCATCACAGCAGTGTCAACAGCGTCCAGCGCAGTTTGCATACCGCTTAATCTGGAAGCAGCAACTGGGATGGGCGTGAATCCGCTTGTGGCGGACAGCGTCATTCCGTTCGGCACCAATATCCACAAAGACGGTTCCGTTATCGGCGGAGTAGTAAAAGTAATGTTCTTGCTTACAGTCTTCGGCGGAACGGCACCTTCCTGGGACGCGATACTGGTAGTGGTCGGTGTGGGCATTCTGGTCGGAACGGTTATGGGTGCCGTACCGACAGGGGGCATGACAGGGGAACTCCTGATATGCTCAATACTTGGCTATCCGCCGGAGCTGGCGGCAGTTTTGATGGTGATAAGCACTTTGATCGATATTCCCGCCACCCTCCTCAATTCCACCGGAAACGTGGTTGCAGCAGTTGTGGTAAACAGGTTGACGACTAAAAGATGAAACGTTTTTTATTATCGGCTACACTTTCTCTCGCTATCGTACCAGGCGCCTTTTGCCAGGAATCCGGAGAAGGTTTGAAGACTACTGTTTATGAAGAGGCCGGGGATAAAGGCAAATGCCTGTTTGTGGTCTCCAAGATTCATCCCGAGCATCTGTCCGTTTATGAGGTCCGTGATTGCGATACCCTGCTCCTGGCAGTGTATCCGGTGTGCATCGGCAGGAACAAAGGGCAGAAGCAAATTTCAGGAGACTGTAGAACTCCTGAGTCTTATCCAGGGAAGCCGTTTCATATAAGCCAGATTAACGACGCCAGCACTTGGCGTCACGATTTCGGGGACGGACGGGGCAATATCCTCGCCTACGGCCATTGGTTTCTGCGCCTTGAGACTCCGGGCTTCCGCGGTATAGGTATTCATGGCAGCACTAACAACCGGGAGTCCATAAGGCAGGGACGCGGAAGCGAAGGGTGCGTGCGTATGCTTGATGAAGATATCATCCATCTTAAAGAGCATTATGCCAAGACCGGCACCCCTGTTATTATTCTTCCAGAGGACCACGGGCCGCTTCCGTTCGAGCGTAAATCCCTGGAAAAGAGAAGGAAGAATTAAGCTGAAGCCGGCTCTCCCAGGAGTTTTTCCCGCAAGTGCTTTAGCATATCCTTGGTCATGGACTCAAGGGTGTACGAGGGCGTCCATCCCCATTCCTTTCGGGCACACACATCGTCCATCTTGTTGGGCCATGAGTCGGCTATTGCCTGACGTACCGGGTCAACTTCGTACCGCATGGTGAACGTGGGAATATGCTTCTTGATAGCATCGAAGACACCTTCGGGGTCAAAACTCATGGACGCGATATTGAATGAGTTTCGATGTACCAGGTAGCGCGGGTTGGCCTCCATGAGATTGATAGCAGCCTTTATGGCGTCCGGCATATACATCATGTCCAGGTAGGTTCCATGGGCGAGGGGGCAGACGAACTCCTCACCTTTCACTGCGGCATAGTAAATCTCCACGGCGTAGTCCGTAGTGCCGCCGCCAGGCAGGGTCTTGTAAGAAATCAGGCCGGGAAAGCGGACGGAACGTGTGTCAACTCCGTATTTGTGGAAATAATAATCGCTTAACAATTCAGTCGCCACCTTGGTAACGCCATACATTGACGTAGGACGCTGAATGGTGTCCTGGGGCGTATTGTCCCTGGGAGTATCAGGGCCGAATGAACCAATTGACGAAGGGGTAAACACGGCACAATGCTTTTCCCTCGCTACCTCAAGCACATTGATGAGGCCGTTCATCTGTATGTCCCAGGCTTTCAGGGGCAAGCGTTCGGCAGTTGCGGACAGCAGCGCAGCCAGGTTATAAATAGTATCAATGTCATATTTATCCACAATATCAGCAATCTGCTTGGCGTTGCATACGTTCGCGTGCTCTGCGGGACCGCTCTCAAGCAAATCGCCGGCAGGCTCGGCTCCGGGTATAAAACCGGCTACGATACGGCCATGCCTGTATATTTTGCGAAGATTCATTGTGAGTTCCGACCCAATCTGACCGGTGGAACCGATTACCAGCACATTTTTCATATAGTGTTATTAAGTGTCTCGCAAATTTATTAAATTTGTAGGAGAAATCTATATAAACCACATATTTTATGTACGGAAAGTTTCAATCCTATCTTCAGCAGGAGCTGAAATCCATCGACGAAGCCGGCCTTTACAAACGCGAGCGGACCATCTGCTCCCCACAGGGAGCTGAGATCACCCTTGCAGACGGCAGCAAGGCCTTGAATTTCTGCGCCAACAATTACCTTGGGCTGTCCGATAACCCACGCCTTATAGCCGCTGCCAAGAAGGCTATGGACGAACGTGGTTTCGGAATGTCTTCAGTCCGCTTCATCTGTGGCTGCCAGGATCTCCACAGGGAACTCGAAAAAGCCATTTCGTCTTATTTCCACACGGATGATACTATTCTTTACGCCGCCTGTTTCGACGCTAACGGCGGAGTATTCGAGCCGCTTCTTACGGCTGAAGACGCCATCATTTCGGATGCTCTCAACCACGCCTCCATTATAGACGGCGTGCGCTTATGCAAGGCGGTACGTTACCGCTACGCCAACGCAGACATGGCAGAGCTTGAAAAATGCCTCCAGGAGGCTCAGGCACAACGCTTCCGCATCATAGTCACGGACGGTGTGTTCTCCATGGACGGCAATGTGGCGCCAATGGACAAGATTTGCGATCTTGCCGAGAAGTACGACGCCCTTGTAATGGTGGATGAAAGCCATAGCGCCGGAGTCGTCGGAAAGCACGGCAGGGGCGTTGCCGAGCAATTTGGACTTTACGGACGTATAGATATACACACCGGTACCCTCGGGAAAAGTTTCGGCGGTGCTGTAGGAGGCTTTACCACCGGCCGTCAGGAAATAATCGATATGCTGCGCCAGCGCTCCAGGCCTTACCTTTTCTCCAACTCCCTTCCTCCCATGATTTGCGCTGCCGGTATAGAATTGTTCAAGATGCTGGACGAGAGCGATGAACTGCATGACCGCCAGCAGGAAAACGTAGTCTATTTCCGGGAAAAGATGTTGGCGGCCGGGTTTGACATAAAGCCTACTCAGAGTGCTATTTGCGCCGTGATGCTCTACGATGCGCCCCTGAGCCAGCGTTTCGCTGCCGCAATGGCGAAGGAGGGCATTTTCGTGACTGGTTTCTACTACCCTGTCGTTCCTAAGGGACAGGCCCGCATACGGGTTCAGTTGAGTGCCGCCCACAACCGGGAACAGTTGAACAAGGCGATAGCGGCATTTATAAAAGTAGGAAAAGAACTTGGGGTTATACAATAAGAAAAGCGGCTCGACGAGCCGCTTTTTTTTATTTGTCAAAGACTTTTTCTTTCGTTCGTGTAAGTTTTTCTTTCATGGCATCCACGGCCTGGGTGACCGCATTTTCGAAAGTGTCCGAAACACGCTCGATGATAAGTTCATCACCGGGAAGATGAATGTGCATCTTCACTTTCTTGCCTTCCTTCACATCTTCAAGCGATACTTCTGCTTGAGGCTCAACCCCGGGCAGGAAAAATCTCTCCAGACGTGAAACTTTCTTCTCGACGAATGCGGCGAGCTTCTCGCCGATGTCGAACTTCAGGGCTTTGAGTTTAATCTCCATTTTTACCTCCGTTTTTGGCCCTCGGATGGGCGTTTTTATATACACTCTGCAGTCGTTCTACTGAATTATGGGTATAGACCTGGGTGGCCGCCAGGGAACTGTGACCGAGCAACTCCTTTATGGAATTGAGGTCCGCTCCGTCTGAAAGCAACTCGGTGGCAAGGGTGTGGCGCAATACGTGCGGAGAGCGGCGTACCGTTATTCCTGGTACGGCCGCGAGTTCTTTCTTAACCACCCTGTCCACGTAGACCGGATACAAGCGTGCCCCCTTGCGGGTACGCAATAAGGGCGCTCCAGGTTCATAAGCATTATCTGTCAAAGAACTGACTGCACTCAAATATAGTGAAATTTCTTCACATAGAGATGGAAGGAGAGGAATTTCTCGCATTTTATCTCCTTTTCCCTTCACCCGAAGTGCTTGCCGATTGAAATCAACTGACGCTACGTTAAGTGAGATTAGTTCGGAACGACGTAGGCCGCAGCAAGATAATATGCTGATTATCAGTCTGTTCAGTTTTTGCTCGTAAGTGCCGAATTCGGGGTCGCCCTTAGTGGATTCGAAATACGCTTCCATTGATTGCTCTTTGTAAAAAACAGGCAAGCGTTTTTCTTGTTTAGGTCTTTTGACCAGGTGTACAGGATTACTTTGAAGCACTCCCTCCCTGATAAGGAAACGGCTGAAACTGCTGAGTACGCTTAAATGCTGTATCACTGTACGGGCAGATAACTTACGCTTATCGAAAAGGTACACTTCATACGCTCTTACTGAATTAACGTTCAAGGTCACACCGAAATCTTCGGAACCGTCGCAAAAGTCCACGAAGGACTGCAGCACCTCCGAATAGATGCTGCAGGTACGATCGGAATAACGGCGTATGTCCCTTATATATGAGAGATACTTATTTCTCATGCAGGCCAAACGAGGGCGCTATCTTGCGCATATAAGCGTCCGCTTCTTCAAAATTGTTGCCTATAACTCCGTCCAGGATTGCTTCTTTCACGCTCTCCTTAAGCATACCTATCTCATGACACGGAGGGATATTATAAACATCCATCACATATTCGCCGGTAATAGGGTTCTTGAAATTGCGGATTTTGTCTTTTGCTTCCACGTCCACCAGCTTTTGCTTTACCAGCTCAAAATTAGACCGGATCCGGGCAACCTTCACGGGATTCTTGGAAGTAATGTCGGCGTTACATAGAGTCATCAGGTCCTCTATGTCGTTCCCGGCATCGAAAAGCAGGCGACGTACCGCACTGTCGGTTACTTCTTCATCAACCAGGGCGATGGGGCGGAGGTGCAGCCATACAAGTTTGCGGACATACTTGCCCATTTCCAAAGGAAGACGCAGGCGGTTGAATATTACCGGCACCATCTTGCTCCCGACCACCTCATGACCATGGAAGGTCCAGCCCACGGCTGGGTCGAAACGTTTGGTAGCTGGCTTGCCTATGTCATGCAGGAGGGCCGCCCAGCGGAGCTGGAGGCTGTCGGAGACCGAACACACATTGTCCAAAACCGCAAGGGTATGGTCGAAGTTATCCTTGTGCCCCTTGCCATCAACCGTCTGGACACCTTTTAATGCGCTGATTTCAGGTAATATATGGGGTAGCAGCCCGGTCTCGTCCATTAAGCGGAAAGCCATCGACGGATTGCGGGAAGCCATCATTTTGTTGAGCTCCTCGGTAATGCGCTCGACGGAAAGTATGGACAGTCTGTCGGCCATACGCTTCATGGATTCGATAGACTCCGGAACAATGGTGAATGGCTGCTCGGGAGAGCTGAGTTTCGCAGCAAAGCGGATCGCCCTCAGCATACGGAGAGGGTCGTCCGAATATGTAGTGTCCGGATCGAGCGGAGTACGGATGATGCCACGCGCAAGATCTGCGACACCGCCGAACGGATCTACGAGTTCTCCATAGCTATCCTCCCCTGCTTGAAGGCTGAGCGCCAAGGCGTTGATGGTAAAGTCGCGCCGGCATTGATCGTCTTCAAGGGTGCCGTTCTCCACTATCGGCTTGCGGGACTCGCGGCGGTAGGATTCGCGCCTGGCGCCGACGAATTCCACCTCGTCACCGAGATAATGCAGCATAGCGGTACCGAAGCTCGGAAAATAAGAAACGTTGCGTCCGCTCTTTTCTCCAACCGCCTTGGCAAATTCGATTCCGCTGCCTTCTACTACGATATCGATATCGTTACATTCTCTTCCAAGCAGGCAGTCACGTACATACCCTCCTATTACGAAGGCCCTTACTCTCCTTTCGGCTGCGACCTCGGAAACCAGCTTGAACACTGGCCTGCCGAGGAATTGTGGCATCATTGTGGACATAGCATCTTTTCAAATACAGGCAACTCATCGCAGGGTACAAAGCATCCTGCCTCCCTGCGGTACACTAGTGTGCAGTTGCCATTGGTTAGTATCAACCAGCGTACTCCGAGTACCTGGTCATAGCGGCCGGCTTGGTCTGCTACAGCACCGTCCAGCTTCACGTCCGGCCTCTTGCACTCCACTACAGCCAGCGGAGTCCCGTTCCTGTCATATACAAGAATGTCAGCCCGCCAGTTTTTGGCTCCGAATTTCAGTGGCGCTTCGCTCATCATCAGGTGGGCAGGCACCAGGCAGTAGTTCATCAGCACTCCGATGAACCACTGCCGCACCTGCTCTTCAGGCGTGGCGGCCACATTCTTGCGGCGCAGGGGGTCGTATAAAAAGTCAGAGGGCATTGACTCCTTTTACGTAATCCGGGTACCAGCAGTCTTGGCTTACCACGTCAGTACACTCGTAAGTGTTGCCGTAACCGTCTGTGGCTACAACCTTTATGCTCGCATTTTCGTCTTTGAGAGTATAGGTGTACATATGGAACATGGAAGTGTAGTATGATGTATTGTTGACTCCCCTGCCGCGTACACCTATGTGGTAACCTATTGCCCACCAGTCTTGGTTGGAATTGCTGGGTATGGAATAAGTCTCTCCCTTCGTTACGCTGTCGAAAGTCTTACGGCTATACGACATCAGTGAAGCGTTACCGCCCAAAACGCCGTTCTCATAAACCTTTACGGTCCAACGGCTGTCGCCGTTGAAAACGTTTATCAACAATTTATTGGAACTGTGCGGCCACTGGAAATAAGCATAGCCGCCACCGGTCTTGAGATTGCCGTGGTAAACACGCATCTGGTAGTCGCGGGTATTCATATTATCGTTCATGCCCACAAAATACTCGTCATCTATGGTGCTGCCCTTGAACTTGTAAACCGTATATCCGTTGGGACATCCGTCGCCTTCGATATTGCTCCACCACCATTGCCCGCAGACTGCAGCATGGACGTGCTCGGCAATGCCGGTTGAATTCACGTTTCCATTATACCGCTTATAATGGGTATGGCCGGAGAAAACTTTGGCCGAAGCATACTGCTTCATCAGATTCAGGACATCCTTAACGTGCTCGTTTGATAGTATTCCCAAGATTGGAATATGTACGCATAGTACTATCATCTTGCTCTTTGGCACATTTGCAAGGTCCTGCTGCAACCAGGAATACTGTTCATCAGTGAATCCGCCGTGATATGACGCCGCATCCGTGTTGCTGTCGAATATAATGTTGCGCATGCACACGAAATGCACGTTGCCTCGGTTGAAGGACAGGTTGACAGGGCCGAAGGTGTCTTCAAACTTACGCTGGGCTGCCAGGTAGAGAGTGCTGGTCGAAGAATTGGTAGAAAGAGGGCTGGAAGTATAGAAGAAAGTAAAATCGTGATTGCCCATAGTCTGGAACACGGGCATATTGATATTCTTGAAATAATTGCGCATCGTGGTCATTCCGCTGTTAGAGTTGCGGGAGCCTTCTGAATAGACTATATCGCCCAGGGTTACCCCGTAACAAGGCAGGTTCTGGGCGGCAATCTGGCTGTTTATTGCAGGAACGGCTTCATCGCGGAAACGGTTGGTATCCGATTTCTTTTGATTGCTGCGCACCGCATAATGCGATTGCGGATCGGCCATCGCGAATACAACGAATTCATTTTCAACAGCCTGGCGGGTGAAGTCGAAATCGTATCGGGTAGTAGGGTAGCTATATTTGGTATAGAAAGAAGGCATACCGTCAGAGCGCTTCTCTATCACGGCGTCGGAGGGATAGGAGACATAGATATACCTGGTATCGCTTGTGGTAGGCAGACTGTAATGCCCTTTGCTGTCAGTAACGGCCACGCGGAATCCATCGCTCACGGTGACGCCTGCTGCGGCTGCGCCGTCATCGTATTTCACATATCCTTC
The DNA here is from genome assembly GCA_946414935.1 of uncultured Bacteroidales bacterium. Taxonomy (GTDB): domain Bacteria; phylum Bacteroidota; class Bacteroidia; order Bacteroidales; family UBA932; genus Cryptobacteroides. The sequence goes on along the minus strand of CAMKQN010000014.1, from coordinate 5,235 downwards.
AGCATAATACTTGTTCGCCGGAGCAACGTTGCAATATGCATAGATGACATGGGATGCGGTGGAATTCGAAGTGCCGGCAAGGTACAACGTGTAATTTGCCGAATCGATTTCATTCTCAACTGATGCGAAAGCAATTTTACCTTCTACTTCAATCGGTTCGGATTCACTGCCCAGAGTAACGGCGCCGCTGGTGCCGTTATATTTACCGACAACCATTCCTGTGCCGGCCATGCCTGCGTCCACATTCTTGACCAGACAATTCACTTTACAGCCTGCGGCACTGCTTAATGTCACGTTTCCATGGTTTCCTATCAAGCCTGCTGCACCGGCAATGCCCACTTTGGAAATAACATCTCCAGTGTTTGTGCAAGCATACATTCCATGATCCTGGGAGTGGAAGCCGCAAACTCCGCCGATTACCGACGCGGCATCTGCATCGGTAACTGTAATCACCCCAGTATTGCTGCAATTCTCGGGGAAACCGGTACCGCCAGTAATGCCTCCGATTCTTATCTTGCCCTTTCCGTCCATGGTAATGGGACCGCTGTTAGAGCAATTGGAGATCTTGTTGTTAATAGTCTTATGCTCGCCATTAGGCCATCCCACTATGCCGCCTATCGGGGAATTGGACTTGTTGGCATCTATTTCCACCGAAACAGGGGCTGAATTGTGGCAGTTCGTAATGCTTGTCTGGTCATTCTCGCTTGTATAAAGCAGATTTTGGGTGTAGCTGCCTCCGGAAATACCTCCGACATCAAGAATGCAGGTATATGCTGAGAACGCTGCGCGATTGCTGGTATATGCCTTGACTACAATTCTCCCTTCATTGTAACATTCATCTATATCACCGTAAGGAGAACCGGCGATGCCTCCGATTTGGATGCGTTCATAGTTTTTGCTTGCATTATCAATGGAAGACAATAAGAAAAAGACTTCACCTTCATTGGTGCAGTTCGACAGGGGGGCACCGGTGTACGCTGCGCCTATGATTCCACCCATATTGGCGGCAGATGCCGAAATCTTTCCAAGAGCCGAAGTGCCGCTGCCGAAGCCGGCTTCGCAGGCAATGCGGCCCTGGTTCCGGCTGCCGGAGACCGCCGCTTCGCTGTATCCGGCGATTCCGCCCATTGCCAGCGCCTGAATAGATGAACTTCCGTTGTAAAGGATATCGCCGGCATTCAGGCAATTCGCGATTTCGCCATAACTATAGGCGGCGATGCCTCCGAGCACTATTGCAGATGTGATGTCCAGGGAGGTGCTGAGGGAAACGGATACTTCGGAGCGTACGTTGTCGATTTTGCCGTAATTGTTCAAGACCAAAGGCGAGAAAGCCAAAGAAGAAATGGCGCAGTCCCCCGTTATAGTGAAGTCTTTCAGGGTCCCGTTGTTCTCCTGGAACAATGGAGCGTCAGAGTTTAAGCCGGAAACAGTGTGACCCTTTCCGTCGAAAACTCCATGGAAATCGGCCCTTGAAGAATGGTTGCGGCCCTGGAGGTCGATGTCATTGCCCAGAATTGCGTGTACCTGGCTTGGAGAGTCGCCGGATGCCAGAAAAGACATGAAGTCAGCGACGGAACGAATCAATACCACCTCGTTTTCAAGTGGCAGTTCACCCAGTCCAAGAATATGGTTGCGCTCGGCAGTAATGGTATTGTCCGTAGATTTCATATACCATTTTCCACCGGACAGACAGAAAACGGAAAGACCGGGATAGGTACCCGGAGCGATGGCTACTTCATAGGTGCCGGCTGTTCCCGGAAGCATTGCATGTACCTGACTGTTCTCCCCTGGCATAGCAACAAACTCGGTGACACCGGAGGGTACCTGGAAGCGAAGCAAAGAAAGCTGGTTACGGAAAGACAACTTTTCTCCCTTTTTTGCTTCAGCTTTCATTACAAGTGCCTCAGGGTCTATGTTACTATTCCCGACATTTTGTTCCGAAGGAGCCTGCACGGAAATCACTCCACCACTTAGAGTAGCCGCAGAATAAGGGTAAACCGCTGTCAAATCAGTAGCAATGGAGGAAATCTCTCCGCTAAAACAGGCGTTCTTGGTACCTGCTCCGCTTACAAGAGAAAACTCGCGGATTTCGTAACCGTCATATATAGCAATCTTGTCGTTTTCCTCCCAAAGTACTGTTAATCCGGACAGTGAAGCCCGGCTACCTGATTCATCGATCTGCGCCGTAACCGTGAATGGCACAGGAATGCCTCCGGGGCCGGTTTCCGGTTCAACTTGCGGTTCCACTGAACAAGCTATGGCAAGCAGAATCAAAGCAGGGAAAATTAAAGTATGTTTCATTGTCATAAGTATTTGGCGGTAAAAGTATTTGCGTGTTTAAGCTCTTCGGGAGTACCTTCGAAGACAATTCTTCCCCCATCTTCTCCAGCATCGGGGCCGAGGTCGATAATCCAGTCGGCACTACGAATCACGTCAGGATTGTGCTCTACGACTACAAGAGAATGCCCGGCGGCAAGCAAGGCGTCGAAACTCTTGAGCAGTTTCTCTACGTCATAGAAATGCAGTCCGGTAGTGGGCTCGTCAAATATGAACAGCACCCGTTCAGCTTTCTTGTTGCGGCGGCTCAGGCTCAGGAAATATGCAAGTTTGATGCGCTGGCTTTCACCTCCGGAAAGGGTGCTGCTGCTTTGGCCCAGACGTATGTAGCCAAGGCCTACATCGAGCAACGGTTGCAGCCTGTCAACAACTTCCCGAGCCTCGGGTTCATCCCCTCCGGCAAAGAATTCAGAAGCCTGAGCCACACTCATTTTCAGAATGTCGTCAATATTCTTGTCCCGGTAGCGAACCTCCAGCACATCAGGCTTGAAGCGGGTGCCTCCACATTCGTCGCACACCATCGTCACATCCGCCATGAACTGCATCTCTATTTTCACGACACCCTCTCCCTGGCACTCCGGGCAACGTCCGCCTTCCTGGTTGAAGCTGAAATAATTAGGGCCGAATCCGTTGATTTTGGCGTACTGCTGCTTTGCAAGCAGTTCTCTTATGGGGTCGTACGCCTTCAAGTAAGATACAGCATTGGAACGGCTGCTCCGGCCGATGGGATTCTGGTCCACGTACTCTATCCGCTGAATACGGTCCAGGTTGCCGCTTAGCCCGCGGAACACGCCCGGCAGGTCTCCGGATTCGTTCAGGCGCCGGTTCAGGGCAGGATAAAGAATGTCACCGACAAGGCTCGATTTCCCCGAACCGCTCACACCCGTGACGACCGTCAGTACGCCAAGCGGAAAACGGACATCAATATCCTTGAGGTTGTGCTCGTGCGCCCCCTCCACCGTAATGCTATATTGCCATGGACGGCGGGTACGCACATAACGGTGGCGCTTTCCGTCCAGGTACTGCAAGGTGAGAGAATCTTCCAGCTGGTCGTTGCTGTAATTGCCGGGATAGCCTTCGTAGATTACCCTGCCGCCGAACTCCCCCGCCCTCGGCCCCATGTCGATGAGCCAGTCGGCGGCACGTATGATTTCCTCGTCGTGCTCTACTACGATGACGCTGTTACCCAGATCCCTCAAGCGTTTCAGCACCTTGATAAGCCGTTCTGTATCGCGAGGATGCAAGCCTATGCTCGGCTCGTCCAGGATGTACATAGAACCGACCAGGCTGGAGCCGATGGCGGTCACCAGGTTGATTCGCTGGCTTTCGCCGCCGGACAATGTATTGCAGGACCTGTTCAGCGTAAGATAACCCAGACCAACGTCGTCAATGCATTTTAGGCGGGAAATGATTTCGGCTTTCGGCTCGGAGGCCACGGTTTCTTCCTCTTTACTAAGCTGAAGATTCTCCATGAACAGCAGCAGCTCGCGCACATTCATAGCCAGCAATTCAGCGATAGTCTTGCCTCCCACCCGAACGTAAAGAGCCTCTTTGCGCAGGCGGGAGCCTTTGCAGTCGTTGCAGGTAGTTCGGCCGCTGAAACGGCTCAGCATAAACTTGTACTGTATTTTGTACCGTTGGGTTTCCACCCATTCGAAGAACTCGTTCAGCCCCACCAGCGTGTTCTCGTCGTGCTGGTCGCTCCTGGAATTCCAAATGATATCTTTTTCTTTATCGGACAGTTCGCACCATGGCTTGAAAGCATCTATGCCGAACCTGGGGGCAAGTCTTACCAGATGATCTTTGAACCATCCCATCTTGTCCCCCCGCCAGCAAGCGATTGCTCCGTCATATATGCTCTTGGTCTTGTCCGGCACCACCAAATCCTCGCTGATTCCGATGATTTTGCCGAGGCCGCCGCAAGTCGGGCAGGCTCCGAGCGGGCTGTTGAAACTGAAAAGGAAGTCGTCCGGCTCGATGAATTTGATGCCGTCAAGCTCGAAACGGCTGCTGAACTGCTGCAATATGCCCTCGTCGGACGCTATCGCCATTAGTCCATCTCCCCGGTTAAAAGCATCTGCAAGGCTGGCAAGCAAACGGTCCCTGTCGGACAGGTCCCGGAAGCGGTCTATCAGCAGCCACGCATCATCCGGCTCGGTTCCGGATTGTAGCAAGTCTTCTATTTTCAACGGGGAGCCGCCGGCCAAAAGGCGGTTGTAGCCATCCTCCTTCAACTGAAGGAGGAGTTCTGTACGGTCGTTTCTGGACGTCCAGTTCAGGTTGGCTAGAATAAAAAGCGGCGAATCGAGGCTAAGGCCTTGCAGGTATGAGATTACGTCGTTTACTCCTTGTTTGCGCACTTCACGGCCGGATACCGGGCTGTAGGTATGGCCGATGCGAGCGAAAATGAGCCGCAGAAAATCATATACTTCCGTGGTCGTAGCAACTGTAGAACGGGGGTTTTTGACATTAACCTTCTGCTCTATTGCAATCGCCGGAGTGATGTCTTCTATGCCATCTACGTCAGGCTTGGTCATACGGCCGAGAAACTGTCGGGCGTAGGAGCTGAGACTCTCAGCGAAACGCCTCTGGCCTTCGGCAAACAAGGTGTCGAAAGCCAAGCTTGACTTGCCGCTTCCGGAAATACCTGTCACCACGACCAACTTCCCCCTCGGTATATCGATGGTAACGTTCTTCAGGTTATTAACTCTGGCGCCCTTAATTAGCATAGCCAACAAATATAATAAAAATGCGCCGATAATGAATCAGCAGATAGCTTATTTGCTTGAAATAACACCATCAATATCGCCTCCTGAAGGCTGCTTTCTGAAGAAAGTGGGCATATAGCATATTTATGAGAAGAAAAAATTAATAAAAAATTTGCAGAATCAGAAAAAG
>CAMKQN010000013.1:0-32136 GCA_946414935.1 uncultured Bacteroidales bacterium | reverse complement strand
GCAGGGCAAGGATACTCAGGAACCGGTACCAGTCCCAGGCATCGGGGAACACCTGTCCTATGGCAATGAAGCTGCCTACCGACTTGTATGCTCCGGTGGAGGGCCTCACCAGCAGCCCGAGGTCTTTGATATAGCCGCTGATACTCTCGGAGGTGAGCCTCAAGCCTGCCGGGATGGCTTCCAGGAAGCTGTATTGCCGGCGTTCGATGGCAGGCATCTCAAGATAAACCCCTATCTGCCCCAGGGAATCAACCGTTACCGGAAGTGCCAGGGTGTCCGCGCCCCTGAGTACACTGGCTTCGACAGTACGCCCCTTGCGGGCGGCGAGCACTCCCCGGGCGTCCTGGATGAAGGATACGCCTTGCCCGTCAAATGCCAGGACACGGTCGCCCCTTTGCAGCGCACAGGCACCGTTGGGCCCGTCAGCCCGCATGGAATCGATTACGAACGGCACCGCCAGGTCGAACATTCCGGGACTGTTCAAGGCATCAGCCATAAAAGCATGGTCGATGTAGAGGTTCAAGGTGTCGGAGTCCCGCAGGATGCGGGCGTTGCTCACATTGCGGCGTACCAGGTCGGCCTGCAGCATCCCGAAGTTTTCCGGCTCGTAGCCATCGAAATCTATGATATGGTCGCCCAGACGGAAGCCCATCTGCCGGGCCAGTTCGTTGGGGGCAACCCTGGCGTCACGGTTGCTGATGTAGGCTTCGCCCCAGATACCTGCTATCAAGCAGTACAGAAAAACAGCCAGTAGAAAATTGTTGAGCACGCCTCCCGCCATGACCAGCAGTCTCTGCCATGCAGGCTTGGACCGGAACTCCCATGGCTGGGCCTCTTTCTTCAGCTGCTCCAGGTCCATGGACTCGTCAATCATGCCTGAGATCTTGCAGTATCCGCCGAACGGAATCCAGCCGATGCCGAATTCGGTCTCGCCCCAATGCCATTTGACCAGGGCCTTTCCGAAAAAGAGGTAGAAACGTTCTACCCGTATTCCGAATATGCGGGCCCACATGAAATGGCCGAACTCGTGCACAATAATCAGCAGCGAGAGGGCGAGAATTACTTGCAATGTCTTAATTAATGCAACCATCGGCAATCTTTGCAACTTCAGCGTTGGTCTCGAAAATATCTTCGAGCGAGGGGTCCGCTGCAAAATTCAGGCCTGCCAGACACTTTTGGTTGATTCGGGATATGTCGTAAAAGCCGATGCGGCCTTTAAGATAAGCCGCAACAGCTACCTCGTTCGCTGCGTTGAGAGCGCAGGGGGCGTTTCCGCCGCGTTCAATAGCCTCATACGCCAGTCGCAGGTTGGGGAAGCGGGAAATGTCGGGAGCCTCGAAATGCAGCGCGCCGAGCTCGGCGAAATCCAGCTTCTTGTTTCCCACGGTGATGCGTCCGGGGAAAGCCAGGGCGAAACTTATGGGCTCGCGCATGTCGGGGCAACCGAGCTGGGCAAGGATGGCGCCGTCCTCGAATTCTACCATGGAATGTATGATGGATTCGGGATGCACTACCACTTTGATATCGGAGGCCGGTACGTCAAACAGCCAGCGGGCTTCTATTACTTCGAAACCCTTGTTCATCATAGTTGCCGAATCGATGGTGACCTTGGCACCCATGTCCCAGTTGGGATGCTTCAGGGCGTCGGCCGCCGTGGCCCCAGCTATGCGCTGCCGCTCCCAGGTGCGGAACGGCCCGCCGGAAGCAGTGAGGTGAATTCTTTCTACGGCGTTCCCGTTTGCTCCCAGCAGGCACTGGAAGATGGCGGAATGTTCCGAATCCACCGGAAGTATTACGGCATTATGCTCCCGCATCACCCTGGTGACCAGGCTGCCGGCCGCCACCAGCGTCTCTTTGTTGGCAAGGGCGACTATCTTTCCTGCTTCGAGCGCAGCCAGGGTGGGCCTCAAACCGCTGAAGCCTACCATAGCGCCCACAACGATATCTACGTTGTCGGAACGTACCAGCGAACACAGGCTGTCAACCCCGGTCCAGACCTTCGAGTCGCTGTCTCTCAGGGAATCAGAAAGTTCCCGGTACCGGGCCTCGTTGCAGATGACTACATTGTTCACGTCGAACTCTTTGGCCTGGGCGGCAAGCAGGGCGGCGTTGTTGCCGGCTGAAATCATTTCAACCTCGAAGAGGTCGCGGTGCTGACGCACCACATCAAGGGTCTGGGTCCCTATGGAGCCGGTGGACCCGAGTATTGCTATCCTTCTTTTCATCGGTCGAGCGAGTCAGCTGCTTCTTTGGCCTGAAGCAGGCTGTCAAGATTGAGGGTTTTGTCCCCCGAGAGTACTCGGGAGAGGTTTTCGGAATAAAGTTTCCACCGGGTGATAGCGCTTTCCAGCGAATCTATCTTGATGGCGTTCTTTACCGCTTCTTTCCGGAAGTGGGCGTTCGGATATCCGGGGATGGTGGTGCGCAGCGGGGTGAAGGAAATCAGGCAGTATAATCCGCCAAGGATGACGACGAACGCTGTAATAATCCTGATTATGATGCCCAGGCGGGTGAAACGGTAGGTGCGTATGCCGCGACCGGTATTCTCTTCCTCCACGCTCAGCCGGTATGCTTTGTTCCAATTGTTTTTCCCCATAATAATTGCTACTTTTGCAGGTATGGACAGAATCATCGGCATCGATTACGGCAGGGCGCGCGTCGGAGTGGCGCAGAGCGACCCGCTGGGAATATTCGCGTCCCCGCTGGAAACTGTCCCTGCTACAAAGATAATAGAATATCTTCAAAAGTATGCGCTTACCGAGCCGATTGTGAAGTTCGTGGTAGGTTATCCGCTCAACCTGGACGGCAGTCACGCAGAAGCCGCCGCGGATGTGGACCGGTTTCTGGCCAGCTTGCGCAAAGCCTTCCCGGATACGGATGTTGCCCTTGAAGATGAACGATTTACTTCTGTCCTTGCGCATCGTGCGATGATAGAAGGGGGAATGAAGAAAAAAGACAGGCGGGATAAAATGTCCGTCGATAAAATCAGTGCCGCACTTATATTGCAGGCATATTTGGACAAAAAGAGATGATACAGCCGATTTATCTTTACGGCTCCGAAGTGCTCCGCGAGCGCGCAGCCGAAGCCGACTTGAGCAAGAAAGAAGAGTTAGCTCAACTGGTAACAGACCTGAAAGATACCCTGAAGCGTTCCGAGGGCTGCGGTCTTGCCGCGCCACAGATAGGTGTAAGCCTGAGAGTGGTTATTGTGGACGGGGACGAGATGGCGGAAGTCTATCCCTATCTGAAGGGTTTCAAGCGCACCCTCATCAATCCGGTAATAATCGAGGAAAGCGGGGAGATGTGCGAGTATGAGGAAGGCTGTCTCAGCGTCCCCGGAGTTTATTGCAATGTGCGCCGTCCGGTTAAGATGAAAGTCCGTTATTACGACGAAGACCTGGTGGAGCGCACGGAGGAATTCGATAAATTCGGCTGCCGCATGATACAGCACGAACTTTCCCATCTGGACGGAGTATTGTTCACCGACCTGGTGGCTCCGATACGCCGGAAAATGATAGCCAAGAAGCTGGTTAACATTTCCCACGGCAAGGTGGCGACGCGCTATAACGCCAAAATAAAATAATCTGTCTTTTATAATAGGTGTTTTTTCGATCTTGGTTGTATATAATAAGTACAACCAATTTTTCGATATGACACGACACTATTATCAACCTGAAATTGCCTTGATCGAGGCAGAATCATTATCCCCGCTTGCGGAGAGTCCTGCAGACCTCGGTTCTACTACCGAAGGCTTCGACAAAGATTTTGAAACGCTTGAATGGTAAGGAGGTAGAATTATGAAAAAGTACAGATTATTGCCCCTTGCTGCAGCAGTTCTGCTTTCGGTAATTGCTTGCGAAAGAGAACAGGCTGAAATACAAATCATTCCTTCCGTTGACCAGGCAAAGGTCTATGCGTCTTTCAGCGCCTCCGGAGAGGATACCAAGACCATTCTCGATTTCAGCGACGAGACCTCCAATGTCAAATGGGAAGATACGGACTGCGTTGCCGTATTCGACGGTACTGCCAAGAATGAGTTTACTGTCAAGGCCGGCACCAATACCGGCGCCGAGGCGGTTTTTGAAGGTATGGTGACTGATGGCGCCACTATGCTTTATGCGGTGTACCCCTCATCTGCAGCAGAGTCACTCAATTCCGGAGTACTCCGCCTGACGGTTCCTGCCGAGCAGCATATAGCCTCCGGCGCCTGCGCAGATTATTCGGCCCTGGTTTCAGTAGGCTCCGCCGAGCGAAACCAGCCCGTGACCTTCAAGCAGGTATGCGGTTTGATGAAAATCACCATCGCTTCTGCCGATGTGCAGGAGATAAGACTCGTCGGCAAGAATCTGGCCGGCAAGGCTGACGTGGCTGCAAGCGGCGAGCTTCAATCCGTGGCTGACCCTTCAGATGAAATAGTGCTTACCCACGAGGAAGGTCTCTTCCCCGTAGGTACATTTTATGCTGCCGTGCTCCCGGGTACAAGCCCTGCAGGCTCTTTCAGCATCAAATTGGTCAAAATTGGCCGTACTGGCGTCAAGACCGCAGCTTCCGCAGTTACTTTCCAGCGCCGCAAGGGTATTGATGCCGGCCCGCTCAACGACCTCAAATACAGCATCGAGATTCACAACATGGCCGAGCTGTTCAGCTGGAATGCAACCCGCGGTACAGATGAAATCAATGATGTCGTAATTGCAGCGGACATAGATATGGAGATGGAACCCTGGGTCCCCAAGGACTTCAAGGGCACATTCGACGGACGCGGACACAAACTCTACAACCTGAATGTCCAGCGCAGCTCCAATGCCTGCTTCTTCAATACCGTGACCGGTACGGTGAAGGATGTAACCTTCGGTTCGTCCAACGGCAGCAGCTACGACGGCTCCAGTGCAATCATACAGGACAATCCCGAAGACGACGGCGAGAATTGGCGTTATGCCGGTCTTTTCACCCGTCTGGGGACAAATACCGAATTGACCAACGTAGTGAGTTACGTCCCGGTAACGGTTGCCGTGACCTCCAAGAGCAAAACCCGCGTGGGCGGTCTTGTAGCCGTGGTTGCAGGTACTTCGGAGAATGTGAGCCTGAAGAATTGCGAGAACCACGGGGAAGTATCCATCCTTGCCGATGCCCCGGCGGCAGCAGGAGCTGCGAGCGGAATCATCGGCTGGACGGACACCAAGATAAGCTGCAGCAACGTCACCAATTACGGCGATATTACCATTAAAAACAGCTTCGTAAGCTATGCCGCCGGTATCCTTCCTTGTGACAACTACGGCTGTTCTTTCGATACCTGCGCCAACAATGGTAATATCAGCATCTCCGGCAGCGGAGCCAGGGGAATGTGCGTTGGCGGCATAGTAGGCGACGCCACCGATTCCAATGTGAAATCCTGTTCCAATTCCGGAAAAATTGAAATATCTATCGACGGGGAAATGAAGGCCGGGGGAATAATCGGCCGCGCTTATTTAGGCTGCACCGTCAAGGATTGTATCAACAGCAGTACCGGAGTCATCGTGTCCAATGCCGAGGGTGCTACCAAGCGCACTTTCCTGGGCGGTATCGTTGGAAATTCTCCGGCGGCAAACAACACTGAGCTGACGATAGAGAACTGCAAGAATTATGCATCCCTCAGCACGGAAAACGCCCAGGTTGCAAGCGTCTCGGGAATAGCGGGATATCTCAACGGAGCAGGCAAAGTGATAATCCGCGGCTGCGAGAACTACGGCGATATGTCCAACGCGAATGATGCTGCCAAGAACGGGACCTCTGCTGCCGCTGCCTACGTGAGCGGAATCGTGGCTTACCTGAGCACAGCTATGCTTGACGGCTCCTGCGTCGAAGGGTGCGTCAACCGCGGCGCTATATACTCCAAAAACAGAAATATCAACTATATAGGCGCCATTCTTCCCATCCTGAGGGCTGCTACAGAAGTTTCGGTGAAAGATTGTCATAACTACGGCACCGTGACCAGGGATGTGAACATCAGGACCCAGGTGGACAGTAGCAATGATACGTATTACAGTGTAGGCGGCATAATAGGAAAGGTGGACGGTGCCAACGCCGAGGTTACCGGATGTGTAAACCACGCCGGTGCCGCAGTGTGGTCAAATGCAAGCGGCGGATCCGCCTATCCGAAAGTGGGTGGTGTAATCGCTTACATAGTGAAGGCAAAGAGCATCTCCGGCTGCCGGAACGAAGCTTCTGTAACATACGACAACACCGCAACCGGAGGTTCGTTCGGGGTTTTCGGCGGAGTGATAGGCCATGCCTATGCCACCCAGCTGATAAGTGACTGCTACAACAGCGGAGCCGTGTTCTCCAACCGTTCCCAGCAAAACCGTTTGGGCGGCATTGTCGGTAACCTGAACAACAGTCCCGTCACCGGATGTACGAACGAGGGAGCTGTGACGCTGTCAAATAGCGCTAATTCCGCGCAGGCCGTGGGAGGAATCGTCGGTTTTGCCGAAGGTAGCGTCGATGATGCAAAAGACATTAGCGGAAACGTGAACAAAGGAGCCGTTTCGATGTCGATCGATTCCAATAATGCCCGTTGCTGTGTGGGAGGTATAGTGGGAATTCCTCTTTCCGCTTTCAATGTTTCGGATAATGAAAACCGTGGTTCCGTGAGCGGCAGCAATGCCAACTCCAGTGCACCGTATTGTTATGTGGGAGGAATCATCGGCCAGGATAAATCAGCTGCGGATCTTTCTGTAATAAGCGGAAACAAGAGCTACGGAGAGGTCAGGAACGAGACCGGCAATGCCAGTTGTTCAGCAGCCGGTGGCCTGATCGGCAACTGCGACGTGTCCGCTATCTCCGGAAGCGTATTCTGCACTGTGTCCGGAACTAACGCAGGCGCCGTGGCCGGTGTCAATACCAAGGCTATCACCGCCACCATCTGCGATGCAGTAAAGGTAAATGGTGTCACGAAGGCGTCTGCGGCAGATGAGGCCACATGGCTCTGCCCGTTGAATACCGCTCCCGGTACCATTGCTCCGACTTATGTTGCTCATTCTGCGAGTGAATAATTTTTAACAAACATACATTATGCTGATAAGCGAAACAGGCACAATTACCCCTCGCTACGAGTCCCCTAAGGTGAGGGTGCTGGCCTTAAAAGTAAAAGGGGCCATACTGATTGACAGTATGAGAACTAGATTTGAAGGATTCGATGCCGCCTGGGAGGATAATTTCTGGGATGAATAAAAGGAGGAAGTATTATGAAAAAGGTTTACAATGCCGTTTTGGCAACTCTTTCAGTGATGGTACTGTTCTCCTGTAGTCAGAAGGAGATAGAGCCAGACGTAATAGACAATGGTAACAACACTGCTGTAGAAAAGGTTCGTGTCACTTTCGAAGCAGGGGTTGCGACCAAAGCTTACATCGACGAAGACGCTACCCCCAACGTAAAATGGGATACCGATGATGTTATCGCCGTATGGGACGGAACAGAGTGGGAGCGCTTTACCGCTGCATCCGTCAATGGCAGTTCCGCAGTTTTCACCGGTGAGATTGTTCCGGATGCAGGTTTTGCGATGACTGATTTCAAAGCCGTTTATCCTTACGATGCGGTAACCGACAAAAATGCATCCGCTATCAGCATTACCGTGCCTTCCGCCCAGTCCGTGCCTTCAGGCAAGAGCATCGACAGGAGTGCACTGGTTGCCGTGGCCGGCAGCGATGCCGACGGATTGCTTACCTTCCATCAGGTGTGCGCACTTGTAAAGGTAAACGTCACAGAAACAGGCATCTCAAGTATTAAACTCGGCGGAACCGGATTTGCCGGAACCGTGGTGTGTGGTGCAGATGCAACTGTCAGTTCCTCCGTCTCCCTGGAAGATGAGATCACACTTACTTGCGCTGACGGGACCTTCGCATCCGGTGACTACTATGTCCCCGTTCTCCCTGCCAATACAGTGCTCTCCGTGGGATTCACTGGTGAAAGCGACGGTCTCACAGGCACCCGCACCACTGCATCCGCAGTGTCGTTCGAGCGCGGCAAGGCCCGCATCTATATCAAGGACAGTGCAATTTCCAGTTGGGAGTACAACATCTTCACTCCGGATCAACTCGTAAACTGTGCTACCAAATGGTCAGGCTCTTTCGCCTACCCGGTAAACATATGTGCCGACCTCGATATGGATGGCAAGACATGGACGCCCGGTGATTTCGCCGGAGTTTTCGATGGAAAAGGCCACAAGATTTACAACCTGAGCATCGAGAGTTCTTCCAATGCCTGCTTCATCAATACCCTTACCGGTACGATGAAGGATGTAATCTTCGGTTCTTCCGACGGAACCAGCTATGATGGAATCAGTGCAATTGTCCAGAACAATCCCGATGACGGAACCTCCTGGCGCTATGTCGGCATTGTGACCCGTCTGAACGCAGCTGCCAGTATGAGTGGTGTTATGAGCTACATACCCGTTACCGTTGCTGCCACTTCTACCAGTAAAACCCGTGTGGGCGGTCTTGTTGGTATTGTAGCAACTGCAGCGACTGGCGTTACCGTTGACAATTGCGAGAATCACGGAGAAGTATCCATCCTGGCTACGAATCCTGTTGCAGCTGGGGTGGCCGGAGGCCTGGTTGGAAGGGCAGATGCGCCATTTGTTTGTTCAAACAGCTCAAATTTCGGAAACATTACGGTTGCTAACGCATCTACCACATATGCTGCCGGTATCCTTTCTTCTGACGGAGCAGGTTGCACTTTATATCGTTGTGTAAACAGAGGGAATATCAGTTTTACTGCAAGCGGAACGTGTGCAATGTGTGTAGGAGGTATTTTAGGCGACGCCGTATCTTCTATTGTTAACGAGTGCGAGAATTATGGCAGCATCGATTCAGCTCTGGACGGAGAACTTAAGGCCGGCGGTATTGTAGGAAGGGCCTCTACAGATGGAACCATTATTGGTTGTATTAATCACGAAGAGGGAACCATTACCTTCCACCCCGGCACCACCACAAATCAGGCTTTCATTGGTGGAATAGTCGGTAACGCTCCTGCAGATAATACTGGGACGTTGACTATAAACGGCTGTAAAAACTATGCACCTCTGAGTTCCAGCCATATCAATGTAGCAAATATCGCAGGCATAGCCGGTAATATTAATATGACCAGCGGTATTTTGCAGATTGTTGAATGTAAAAACTATGGAAATATTACAAGAAGAGTGAGCGCTAAAACGAAAGGTGCAAATACAGATGTTTCAGTTGCCGGTATCATTGCGTACGCAGCTGTAACAGAAGGCAGTTCAGTAACTTCTTGTACTAACCACGGGAAGATAGAAACAAATACAAATAATGGTAGCACTACTACAAGAATTGCAGGAATTGCAGCTTACTCATACCAGAATCTTGCGATAGATTCCTGTACCAATGAAGGCGAAGTAGAATATAACAATTCATCAGATCCGGTTGGTTCAACCATACATATCGCCGGCATAGCGGGACACGTGATGCGTAGTTCCGTTATCACTGATTGCGAGAATAAAGGTCAAGTATCTGCTAACCGTCGTCAGGTAAACAGGATAGGCGGCATTGTAGGAACCCTGAACAACAGTTCCCTGTCCGGTTGCACCAATTCAGGTGCCGTTTCTCTTGAAGTCAGCGCAGAATTAACGAACTGGCAGTCTGTGGGCGGAATCGTGGGATTTGCCGAGGGTAGTAGTAATACATCAAAAGACTTGGTCAACAATGAGAACACAGGAGACATTTCAATGATAGTAAATACCAACAATGCCCGCTGCTGCGTGGGCGGTATTGTTGGAATGCCTTATACTGCTTTCAATGTTTCCGGCAATGTCAATAAAGGCACTGTCAGCGGCATAAATACTCACGCCAGTAAGCCGTATTGCTATGTCGGCGGAATCGTCGGGCAGGATAATTCTGCAGGTAATGTTTCTACAATAGCAGACAATAAAAGCTATGGTGAAGTAACCAACAATACCGGTAATGCCAGCTATTCAGCAGCCGGTGGTTTGTTAGGCAATGCCGGGAAAGCGACAAATATCACCGGAAGCGTATTCTGCAGTGTGACCGGAACTAATGCCGGTGCAGTGGCCGGTGTCAATACCACGGCTATCACCGCCACCATCTGCGATGTTGTAAAGGTAAATGGTGTCACGAAGGCGTCTGCGGCAGATGAGGCCGCATGGCTCTGCCCGTTGAATACCGATCCCGGTACCATTACTCCGACTTATGTTGCTCATAGCGATAGCGAATAGTTGATATGGTTTTCAGAAGAGTCATCAAAGAAAGCGTGATGCTGGCGGCGGTGATGCTGGCGGCACATTCATGCAATGTAGGGAAGGAGCTGGAGGATGTCGTTCCCTGCGGAAAAGAGGATATGCAGGTGATTTTCAATGCCTGTCTCCAAAACTCCGACACCAAGGCTTTGCTTGATTTCCCCTCGATGTTATGGGAAGACAGTGACGAGATTGCGGTATTTGATGGCTCTTCAAAAAGTATTTTTACAATACCAGATGGAGAAAACGGTGGCAGCACTGCCACATTCTCCGGCCGCGTGGCGTCAGGCTCCTCTGTGTTCCATGCCGTGTATCCGGCTTCTGCCGGGCTTGGCCTGGAGTCGGGGAACCTGACGGTCTGCGTGCCCTCCGCCCAGACTGTACGGGCTGGTACCTGCGCCGATCCCGCGGCTCTGGTATGCGTGTCCAGGGAGGCTGACGGAGCATTATTCTTCAAGCAGGTAACAGCCCTGCTGCGCCTGGAGATTACATCTACTGATGTACAGCAGATACGTCTCTGCGGCAGTTCCATCGCCGGAACTGCCAAAGTGGATACCGACGGCTCCTTGGTAGCCGTCGTGGACGGTTCCGACGAAATTGTGCTTAATCCGGAAGGGGAGTATTTCACCCCCGGAGTGTATTTCGCCGCTTTGCTGCCCGGTACTACTCCGGCTGGCGGTTTTTCGCTTAGTGTCGTACGTAGCGGAGGCCTTACGGGTACCCGCGTTACTTCAGCCGCTCAGGTGTTCAGCCGCCGTAAGTGCAAGAATGCCGGAGAGATAGAGGGTGCGCTGACTTGGGAACGCATAATCTACACTAAGCAGCAGCTTTTCGAGTGGAATGCGTCGCGGGACCCTGAAGATAGCAACGATTCGGTCAAACTGGGGGCCGACATCGACATGGAGATGGATTCCTGGACGCCCCGTAACTTCTCAGGTGTGTTCGACGGCCAAGGCTTCAAGCTGTACAATTTGAACGTGTCATCCAGCAGCTATGCAGGCTTCCTGCGCGAACTGAAAGGCTCAGCTGTCGTGAAGGACCTCATAGTAGGCTCTTCCGACGGAGTCTCGTACGACGGCAGCAGCGTCATACGGCATTCTGCATCCGCCAACAACTATACTTGGTATTACGCCGGAGTAGTAGCCAAGGCATCCGGAAGCAGTTCCTTAACGGACATAGAGAATTTCGCCGCAGTTGAAGTGGCTTCGGACGCCGTGTCCAAGACCAGGATAGGCGGTATAGTGGGCAGTTGGAACAGCAGCGGCTCCCTGTCGTCCTGCGTCAATCATGGCGCCGTCAAGAACCTGGCTGCGGTAACCGGGCAGGCAGGGGCGTCGGACGCAACTGCAGTGTCCAGCGTACTCGGCGGCGTGGCCGGTATCCTGGACATAAGATCTACGGTCTCTGATTGCTGCAACTACGGAGATGTGAGTACCGTCAATCCTGGTGTCAGTGCAGTCGGCGGGGTTGTCGGCAGCGACTCCTGTGGCAGTACTGTCACCGGCTGCAACAACTACGGTCCCGTCTCCCAGAACGCCTCCACCATATCGGCTGATACCTCGGTGGCGGGGGTGCTCGGATACGCCTTGGGCTCTTCTTCCGCCTTCGGCACTGTATCCGGGTGCACGAATGAAGCCTCCGTGTCGGCAAAAGGAAACGGCAAGGTTATGCGTGTCGGCGGTGTCAGCGGATATACTGACTATTACAATGTGAGCGACTGCCAGAACAATGGCGCGGTCTCGTTCTCGAATCCGAACGCCACCGCCGGGTATTTGGCAATAGGCGGAGTCACAGCCCACACTTACCACGGGTGCCAGCTCAGTTCCTGCAGGAACGAGGGCTCCGTCAGCGCCAACAAGCCCAATGTGAACCGTGTGGGCGGGGTAGTCGGTACCTTGAACAGCAGCGCTATGAGCAATTGTACCAACACCGGAGAGCTTACGCTGGATAATTCAGCTTCCGTCGTATCTACCTGGGAGAGTGCGGGAGGAATCGCCGGCTTCACCGAAGGTACCACCGGCACAAGAGAGATTGTCGGCTGCCTTAACACCGGAAACGTGAATATGCGCGTGAACACAGTCGGCAATACCAATTATCACAGATGTGCCGCTGGAGGCATCGTGGGCATGCCCTACACCGACATTGCAATTAAGGGCAATATCAACAGGGGATCGGTAACTATGGAGAATATCCATTCCTCCTCGCCTTATGCCTATGCCGGAGGTATTTTCGGGCAGAGCAGCGGTGCCGCTTCAGGTTCTTATATCAAAGAGAACATCAACTACGGGCAGGTAAGCCTGCTTTCCGGCACTGCCGGCTATTGCGGCGCAGGCGGCCTTTTCGGTAACCTGGACTTGGCCTCTTCTTTGGAAGGAAACTGCAATTACGGCTCGGTACAGGCTGCTGTCGCCGGAGCTGTGGCAGGTGTTAACTCGCGTAATTTCAAAGCGGTAGTCTGTGATGCCCTGACGGTGAACGGGACTGCTTATGCTGCGGCGTCCGACAAACAGATCTGGGCATCTGCGCAGTCGAGCGGTACCATAACCCTCATAGTGCGTCCCCATTCCAGTCAGGAAGGCCTGGTTACGGAAGAATTGCTGGCTCCTCTGGATCCCGGGAACAAGGTAGTGGCACATCGCGGCGGCGCCACTGAATGCGGGTATCCGGACAACTCGCGAGCCTCCCTCCGCTATGCCATGGGCCTCGGTTGCTATGCTTCCGAATGTGACATCTACTGGACTTCAGACAACGAGGTTATAGTTGCCCATGCCGACAGCAATGACAAGGTGAACGGTTTCCACCCTTGGGAGGCCACGTCCACGCAGATTATAAACGCCGCCAGGCTTAAGAATTACGAGCGCATTCCCACCCTCGGAGAGTATCTGGATATAGTCATGGAGTCCGGGAGCAAGACAAAGCTGTGGCTTGATATCAAGATGATTACCGAGCCGGAGGAGAATTACGATTATCCTGCGAAAGCGGCTTTGAGAGCACTGGAAATAATAGAAGAAAAGGGCGCCAAGAATTTCGTGGAATTCATCTGCACCAGTTACGAACAAGTGATGCAGAGGATAGCTACGCCTATGAAGAACGCCGGTATCCCCTGCGGTTGGATGAAGGGCAATATCTCCGCCAATACCTTCAAGAACAAGGGATATACGAATTGGGCGAATCTTTGTACCCGCGACCATTTCTCGCTTGGTGTCAGCGGTTCCGAAGACAAGGGCACCGGATACAGGACTATTACGGAATTCAAGAACGCCGGACTGCAGCTCAGCGTGTTCCATCTGGACAAGCAGTCGGGCAACAGCAGTGCGGTATATACAGATGCCAACGTGGCTTTGTATCTGAATGAGTACCAGTATCTGCGCAGCATCACCACGAACTATCCTTCCTGGCTTATCAACAAGACCAAGAATCTGTAGCTCTTAGGTTTTTGTGTTTTGTCGGAGATTTTCACTATCTTTGGCAAAATACTAAAACTATTATGGGAGCATTTCACGCTTATGACATACGCGGAATCTACAACGTGGATTTCGACAAAGAGACAGCTTACAAGGTAGGCTATTTCCTTCCTCAACTTCTTAAGGCCGATAAAGTCCTGGTCGGACGCGACTGCCGCCTTTCCGGGCAGGAGGTCCACGATGCCCTGATTGCAGGCATCACCGATGCCGGTGCGGATGTAGATGATATAGGCTACAGCAGCACCCCGCTCGTCTATTTCGGCACGGCCAATTATGGCTACAAGGCTTCCGTGCAGATTACTGCCAGCCATAATCCACCGGAGTACAACGGTATGAAGGTGAGCCGGGAAAACGCCCTTCCCGTGGGGCTGGATACCGGCCTGGGACAGATCAAGCAGTGGATAGACGAAGGCCGCCCCACCCCCGTTGCAGCCAGGAAAGGCGTTGTCAGGGAGATTGACATCAAGCCCGATTATCTTGCGTTCTTGCGCAAGTTCAAAGGGGATTACTCCAACCTCAAGCTCGCATTCGACCTCTCCAACGGCATGAGCACCCTCTTCGCCAGGGAGATTTACAAGGACGACAATGCCGCATTCATTTTTGACGAGATGGACGGCCGCTTCCCCAACCATGAGCCCAACCCCCTGATTCCCAAGAATGTGGAGCCCCTTAAGGAGCTGGTCCGCAAGACCGGCGCCGACGTGGGGGTAATTTATGACGGAGATGCGGACAGGGTGATGTTCGTGGACGACAAGGCCCGTTTTGTGGCCCCGGATTTAATAATTGCCCTTATGGCTTATTATTTCTGCGATGAGAGAGGGGCAAAGAATCCACGGGTGCTTCAGGAAATCCGCAGTTCCAAGGCTGTAGGTGAATTCCTGGCGGACTATGGCGCAGAGATGCATACCTGGCGTGTGGGCCGTGCCTTCGCGGCACCCAAACTCCGTGAAATCGACGGTTTGTGGGGCGGAGAGCTTGCCGGCCACTATTACTTCAAAGATTTCTTCTACTCCGACAGCGGCATGCTGGCATCCATCATCGTGCTGCGTATAGTGTCGGCCCTGAAGAAGCAGGGACGCTCTCTCAGCGGGGAGATAGACAAGCTTACCCGTTACCGCAACTCCGGAGAAATCAATTTCCGTGTGGAAGACAAAAAGGGCGCTATGGATGCAGTGCGCGACCATTTTTTCGCCGCCTGCAAGCCCGATGCTTTCATGGACTTCGACGGATACCGCGCCGAGTATCCCGACTGGTGGTTCAACATCCGTCCGTCCAACACCGAGCCTTATCTCCGTTTTATCTGTGAAGCCACTACGGATGAAGTCCTCCATGCCAAAATCGCTGAGGTTCAGGAGATAATCGAGAAGCGTTTCGGGGGGACAAGGGCCTGATGAAACGTCTCTGTGTACTGATACTATGCTTGATAAGTCTGTCCGCCTATGCCCAGGTGGACAGTCTTTCCTTTGCATCGGACAGCCTTTCCTTGCCAGGTGATGACGATTACAGATATACCGTGTTCGCCAGGGGCATAGGAGCTCCGGTGGATACTATTGATGTTGGCGACAGGCGCATACGCATAGTGCTGAAGGACGACAATACCTGGTACCTTATCAAGAACGTCGAGGCCCTGGCTGAAGATGAACAGTTTACAAGGTATTGGAACGAGCATGTAGTGAATCCTTATACAAGGGAGCCATTTGACAGCATCAGCTACCGTACTACGCTTTGCCTTATCGATTCTGTAAGCCGCTTCGTCTGCCCGCACAGGGGAAAGGTTTTCTCCAAGTACGGGATAAGGCATGGCCGTCCCCATACAGGTTGCGACATACCGTATCCTACAGGCACCCCGGTCTATTGTGCGTTCGACGGCCGGGTGAGACTGGCAGAGCAGCACAAGGGGTACGGGAACCTCATCATTGTGCGTCACGAGAACGGGCTGGAAACCTTCTACGGGCATCTTTCCCGTATAGACGTGTCTGCTGGCCAATGGGTTCATGCAGGCGACCTGATAGGTTTGGGCGGCTCTACAGGCCGTTCCACCGGCCCGCACCTCCATTTCGAGACCCGGTACCGGGGACACGCCTTCGATCCGCAGTGGATTGTGGACTTCGAGACCGGTACGCTGCGTAAGAATGTTTTCGTATTGCGCCGCAGTTATCTGTCTCCCTACAGCAAATATGTTCCCCAGTCTATTGACGAGGAGGAAGAAATATATATGAGCGAGGAGCAGATAAAGGCGGAAGAAGAGCGCATTGCCAGGGAACGTGCAGCTATGAAATATCATACTGTCCGTTCCGGCGACACTTTGTCCGGCATCGCCAAGAAATACGGAACCACAGTTTCTCACATCTGCAGCATAAATTCGGGCCTCAAGCCTACCACTGTCCTCAGCATAGGGCGCAAGATACGGGTAAAATAGAATGAAGAAGCTTTATATAGAGACATACGGCTGCCAGATGAACGTGGCCGATACGGAAGTGGTGTTCGCTCTGCTTGCGCCGCACGGATATGAGCGCACGGAGGACATAGGAGAGGCCGACGTCATAATGGCGAACACTTGCTCTGTACGGGATAACGCAGAACAGCGCATACATGGCCGTATCGAGCAGTTCAACCTTCAGAAAAAATCCAGGCCCGGGGTGCTGGTAGGCATCCTTGGGTGCATGGCCGAAAGGATGAAAGAAGAGCTGCTGGAAAGCGGCAAGGTAGATATCGTGGCCGGCCCCGACGCTTACCGGTCTCTCCCGGTGCTGCTGCAGAATGTGGCTCCGGGGATGCCGCAAATCAATGTCCAGCTCTCCAGAGAGGAGACTTATGCCGAGATAGTGCCGGT
The DNA here is from genome assembly GCA_946414935.1 of uncultured Bacteroidales bacterium. GTDB lineage: Bacteria > Bacteroidota > Bacteroidia > Bacteroidales > UBA932 > Cryptobacteroides. The sequence continues at coordinate 15,592 of CAMKQN010000013.1, read as the reverse complement.
GCGCCTGGACAAGAACGGAGTCTCCGCATTCATCTCCATCATGCGTGGATGCAACAACGTATGTTCTTATTGCGTAGTCCCTTACACCCGGGGCGCCGAGCGCAGCAGGGATTTCCATTCTATTGTCCGCGAGGCTTGCGACTGCGCGTCCAGGGGGTACAAGGAGATTACCCTTCTGGGGCAGAATGTGGACTCGTATCACTACGAGGACTGCAATTTCGCCTCGTTGCTCAGGCTGGTAGCTGAGAGCTGCCCCGGTCTCCGGGTGCGCTTCTCTACATCCAATCCCCAGGACATCTCGGACGAAGTACTTGAGGTGATGGCCTCACATTCCAACATCTGTCACCACATACATCTTCCGGTGCAGTCCGGGTCAGACCGGATACTGGAAAAAATGCGCCGCCGCTATACGCGTGAGTGGTATCTGGAACGGGTGGCTGCCATACGCCGCTACATGCCCGACTGCGCCATCAGTACCGATGTGATCGCAGGTTTCTGTTCGGAAACGGAAGAAGATCACGAAGATACCCTCTCGTTGTTCCGGGAGGTGGGCTTCGATGCGGCATATATGTTCTATTACTCCGAGCGCCCGGGCACTCTGGCGGCAAGAAAGTATCCCGACGATGTGCCTCAGGATGTGAAGACCCGCCGCCTGGAGGAAATCATCGCGGTGCAGAACAAGCTCTCGCTGGAAAGCAACCGGAGGGATGTAGGCAAGCGCTTTGAAGTGCTCGTGGAAGGGCCGTCCAAGCGCAACCCATCAGAGCTTTGCGGCCGTACCGGTTCCAATAAAATGTGCGTGTGGCCCGATACTGAGCATCGTGCGGGGGATTTCGTAGAGTTGGAAGTCCTGGATTGTACCCAGGCCACCTTGCTCTGCAGGCTCTGCAATAATTGAGCTAGCGCTGCTTGGCCAGGTTTTCGAGAGCGGATATGGCAGCGGGAATGCGCTGCTCGGAGCCGGCCCTGACAATCAAAGCCTTATCAGGATAGGAGCCGCGGAGGTCCTCCCTGTTATAGTCTCTCGGATCATCCCTGTAGCCGCTATGGTTGTAGCCTCTGGGATCGTCTCTTACGTCCCTGCGGTCGTAGTCGCGGCGGTCATAGTCGCGGCGGTCGTAGTCCCTGCGGTCTCTGCCTTCCCGTATGTTGCGGAAGCGTAATGCTATCCCGGCTCTCTCCGATATCAGCCAGTCTTCTGCGAAGTAGTCGAAAGAAGGGATAGTGGCTATGGTCTGGATGTACTGGTCGTAAGAATCGTAGAGTTCAAGGGCAATCTCAAAGTTGGCGTTGCTGCCGTGGACATCGTCCTTGATGTATTCGGGCCCGGTTTTCCCCGGACGGAGGCTGAGCAGGATGGTGTAGTCGTTGTAGGGACCCCAGTAGAGCGGCTCGTCCGCTTTCATCCGGAAGCTGGGACTCTCGAAGCGGTCTTCGAAGTGGCATATCAGTCCGTTGCCCATTTCGGCTGTGATTCCGCCGTCGGAGGAGCGGGTCTTGCAGTTGACCACTTCGCCCATGCGGAAACGGTGGCGGAACAACGAAGAACGATGTATCTCGTTGATAGTCCTGGACAGGCGCATGGTCGGGGGAGCCGGGGTCTGGCGATAGGTGATGCCGGCGTTTTCTCCGGTCAGTATCTCCATGACCTTTTCGCTGAACTCGGAGGGCTTGTACATGTTCTCCAGCTCATAACCGCGCAGCCCCAGGCCGCTCAGTACGTCTTCATGGTTGATGATGCGGGAACGCGTGAGGGGGATGCTGAATGAGGCTATTGCCGGGGTGTTGATGTCCCGGAGCGCCATCCAGCTTTCTACGCCCTCGGCCTTGTAGATAACGCCTTCTTCGTATTCGGCCTCTAACCAGCCCCATTGGGTCAGGTCGCCGACCACCGTGCCGTTGGCCTCGCAGAGAACCGCTTTAATGGTGTAGCGCTTGCCGGAGAGGGGGTCCACCATGGATTCGCTGTGGTCTTTGTCATCTTCCACGGGCTCCAGGCGCACGAAACGGTCATTTCCCCAGTCGATGTTCAGCTCGCTTAAGACTGCGCCGTTCCCGCGTCCGCGGGCTTCAAGCATGGCAAGCTTAAGGTTGTTGCGGTGGAAACGATATCCTATGGGACCTACGTGCCATGCCGCAGCCCGGACCGGGTCCCCGTCAGGGTCGTATGGAATTACGTATCCGGCATAAGTGACCTCGGAACTTCTGGACAGGCGGCTGTCGTAATTGAAGCGGACGAAGTCCCTGGTGAGCACTTCGAAACCTCCGAAGGAACGCTCCATTGCCAGATTCTCGAAGGGGATAAGTACCTGACCATCAGTGTCGATTACTCCCTTCAGGCCGTTTTCCGAGCTGGTGGCTATAGCCTGGCCGTTGCTGAAGGAAGGGGAGTAAACGAACTGAGGCGGCCAGATTTCCTTTCCCTCTATGTCATAAACGCCCCATGCGAACCCACCTTCTTCGACAGGGCGGTTGGCAGTTATAAGGTGCTCCCTGTAATTGATATTCACTGAAGTGCAGACGAGAGGAATAATAACCTTGCCCTGGGTGTTGATTACTCCGTGGTACTTGGTCTTCTCCTGTTTGCAGCTAACCTCGGCGAGGCCGTCCTTGAAGCGCTTGGCGCCTTCGTATTGCGGCTCGATTACCCAGTTCTTGTCCTTGTCTTGATAGCCGTAGAGTTTTGATACCTTGTCTTTTACAGGCTTGAGGTCCTGGGCGTTGGCGCCTGCCGCGAAGATTATGGCGGCGACGCAAGCGAATATCATCCTTTTGTACATAGTTCTAAAAAGCTGAAGTTCTATTTGCAAAGTTAATATATCTTGCGGAAAGAACAAAAGCTTGAATAATAAGCAATTTATGCCTATATTTCGAAAGTATGAAAAAGGTATTGGTCTTTCTTTTCCTCTTTTGGTCTGCCGCCGCTTATTCTCAGGCTGATTCACTGCTGTACAGCGTCAGGGGAGTAGTCCGTGATTATGAAACGGGAAAGCCGCTTCAGGCCGTTGCGGTGGCCGCTCCGGGCACCAGTATCGCTGTGATAACGAACAGGGACGGTACCTTTGTGATCAAGTGCCCGTCTCCTGTTGAAACCTTGAATTTCTCCCTGTTGGGGTACAGAAACATGCGGCAGGCGACGCCTGACGCTCCGGGCAAGGTGATGAGCGTGCGTTTGGTCCGGGGAGCTTTTACGCTGGACGCTGCGACGGTGATGACAGGGGATCCGCTGGCGATTCTGGCCCTTGCCATAGAGCGCAGGCCTTACAATGCTCCTGACAAGCCTGAACTGCTGGATTGCTTCTACCGTGAAACAGTTCAGAAGTATCAGCGCTATATCTATGTCTCCGAAGCAGTTACGAAGGTTTATAAATCGGAGGGGACAGGATTCTCCGTGCGCGACCGGGCATCGGTGGTGAAAAGTCGTCTGCTTACCAGCCCGCGTCAGTCCGATACCCTCGGTGTAAAGGTGCAGGGCGGCCCTGCGATGACTGTGGACCTGGACCTGGTGAAGAACGGCGGAGTCATAATAGATAATGAAGAACTGCAGAACTATCATCTGGAGATGAAGGCTCCGGAAATGATAGATAACCGTATGCAGTTCGTTATAGGCCTTTCTCCTGCGACAAGCCCCGGATATGCCCTGTATAACGGGACTGTGTATATTGACCGTGAAACGCTTGCGTTCACCAGGCTCGAATTGTCGCTGGACATGTCCAAACCTAATCTCGCTACACGGGTTATGCTCGTAAAACTTCCTCCCGGTATTCGCTTCAAGCCTAAAGAGATGAGTCTTGTGCTTAATTACAACAACGAGGGTGGGAAGACCCGTCTGAGTTATCTGCGCACTTGTTTCAGGTTCAACTGCGACTGGCGCAAGCGGCTTTTCGCAACGGATTATACCGCTGTAGCGGAGATGGTTGTAACCAACAGATACACAGGAGCCGAGGTGGCCAGGATACCTCGCTCGGATACATTCCGGAGCGCGGATATCCTTGCAGATAAGACGCAGTATTATACCGATCCGGACTTCTGGGCGGCATATAATATAATCGAGCCCAGCACCAGCCTGGAGCACGCTTTGGGAAAATTGAAGCACGAGTAGCCGTGTGAGCTGCAAACAAAAAGAGAGTGTATCCGGTTTGAATACACTCTCTTTCTTTTGTCGGGATGATCCGACTCGAACGGACGACCCCCACGTCCCGAACGTGGTGCGCTAGCCAACTGCGCTACATCCCGAAAAATAAGACGCGTCGGGAACGCGTCTGGAAGAATTTATGCAAGCTTGTTGATAAAAACCTGGATTCCGCTCTTAAGGTTGGAAGCCTTGTTTTTGTGGATAACACCAATCTTTGCAAGTTTGTCTATCATTGCATAGACCTTGGGAGCGTTTTTCTCGGCCTCGGCCTTGTCTGTGGTGTTGCGGATGTCACGTATTGCATTACGTGTCGTGCGTGCATAATATCTGTTATGCAGGCGGTGCCTTTCGCTCTGGCGATCGGCCTTCTTTGCTGAAGCTGTATTTGCCATTATGTTTATTTTTTTAATATTTGGTAGTGGGTAGGAGAATCGAACTCCTATTGCAAGAATGAAAATCTTGAGTACTAGCCGTTATACGAACCCACCAAACTCAAATCCTATGCCCTACACGGGATAGGGATTGCAAAGGTAGAAAATAATTTTCAGATTAACAAATATTATGTAAATGTTTCATTAAGTGTTTTTAGTGCCGGCCTGAGACATTCAATTATTTCGGCAATGCTAGTTTGTAGATGACCGGCTTTCCCTGGCCGCGCTTTGGGCTGGTGTTGGTATTGACATATATCCAGCCGTCCCGGATTACCAGGTCTTCCATCTCGTAGGGGACTTCTTCGTTGAGATTGTATTTGGCAATGATTGTCCCTGAGTCGGTATCGTAAACCCTTATTCGGGAGGGGCGTGCTTCAGGGTCTATTACGCCCACGCCGAAACAGTAGAAAATCTTTCCGTCCAGCATGCATCCAGCTTGTGTGAACCAGGTTTCGAAAGGGAAAATGACCTGCTTGACCAAATCATCAACGGTAAGAGTTACCTCCGGGCCTTCCGACAGGGCGGGAATCCTGAACTGATAGGCGATATAGAAGTTGTCCTCTGCGCGGAGAGTCACCGCAGGGGTCGTGCGCTGGTGGGCGGAAAAAACCCAGAGGGCCTTGCGCTCGCGGTCTATCAACCAGCTGGGCGCCCCGAAAATCGGCTCGTATCCGGCGTAGGAGAAGCCGCTGATATCCAGGGTGATAGTCTGAACCAGCTCGGAACTGAAGCGCTTTCCGCAGCGCTTGATGCTTTCTACGAAGCACTTCCACTCTATGTCGCTTCCGACTTTGCCGTTGGATATGTACATAAGGGGGAATGAAGCTCCGCGCTTCTTCTCTATACCGAATTCGGCGTTGTTGGCATGGTTGTCCTTACAGGAGGAGGCCAGTTCGAATCCGCCGATAGGGACTCCGTCCGCTTTCTTGAAGTCGTACACGTTTACATGCCCGCCGTCCTCCAGCGAGAAGATATAGCGCCCGCTCATCTCCATACCCTGCTGTGCTCTTCCGCGCCCCTGCTTGACGATAAACTCCGAGCACTCCGGCTCCATTTGCAGCCCGCCGAAACTCTGGGCCGCCGCCATCACGCTGCCTGCCAGCAGCAAAACCGATACTATCGTTCTCATTTTTCTTTTATCCGTTTTTCAACGTTTAATGAATCTATAAACACAATAAGTTCCTGAAACAATTGCAATAGCAATGATGAATGCAGTGACTATCCCCTTAACGGCCAGTGTCTTGGGGTCGCCGGCGATGAGCAGGGCGGCAAGCAGGACCGCTATTGCGGCCAGAGTCAGGCAGAAGCAGTTGAGCGCCATTTGCGAGTATCTGTGGGTGGCAGCTTTGGCCTCGGGTCCGGGTTCTGTCCGGGCAGCCGGGTCAACATGCTCTTCGATTGCGGCATGCCCCGGACTAGTGATTCCTCTGGCGCGGCACCAAATCTCCATCACCCCCAGGATAGTCACCGGCACTACGAATCCGGACAGCGACTCTATCAGGCTTGGACTGAGCACGTCGGCAGGCACGGTAAACTTCGCCGTGAATCCTATTACCCAGCTGATAAGCATAGCCAGCACCAGCCGGTTGCCGTCGAGGCGTTTGGAGAACAGACCCCAGATGGACGGGATATACAGCGGACACAGCACCATGGTGATGACGGTAACTACCACCTTCTCCGCCCCTCCGGCGAACGGTACAAGCATGGCTATCCCTATGATTATCAGGCCAAAGACAAGGGTGAACAGGCGTCCCGCCCGGATACGGTCACGCTCCGACGAGCCCTCGTTCCGCTTCCGCCGTCCCCAAATCTCATAGGTATAAACGTTCGCGTACACGTTCAGCGTGCCGGACACGTTGCTCAGGGTGGCCGACAGCATTGCCGCCAGCATCATCCCCACCATGCCCGCCATCAGCACCGTCTTGCTCATGTTTACGTACGCCCCCTCGCCCAATCGCGTCATGGCGGCGGGGTCCACGTCCATCCCGGGACCGGGGATCAGCGTACGGTAGGCCATGGTCGGAAGGTACCAGATGAGCGGAGTGAGCAGATACAGCACGCCTATCAGCGCAGTGCTCTTGCGCGCGTCCTTTATCGTAGGCACGCTGATGTAGCGCTGCACGAAGGGCCAGTCGCCGCCTATCATCGCCACGTGCAGGCACATCCACAGCACCAGCCAGATCCAGCCGTAGGTGGGGGAGGTAGGGGAGAAGAAGCCCGGAATGGCGCCTGCCTTGTCGATGAAGCCCCCGATACCGCCGGCAGCGTTCAGCGACAGCGGCACCATGAACACCACCACGCTCAGCAGTACGCCGAACTGGATGAAATCGGTCATCAGCACTGCCAGGAAGCCTCCTGCGATGGTGTATGCGAGAGTGATGCCGCCAAGAATCGCGAGGGCCCACCAAATGCTCAGGCAGCCCGGGGCCGAATCGCCGGGCAGTCCGGTCGATGCAAAAACGCTCCCTTCCGGAACCTGTATGAGGGCGCAGGTGACCACCGCTACCGCATACAGCGCCACGGCTGTATGGATGCCGCGGCCGACGATGCCCGCGACCGTATAGAACCGCAGCGTGCCGTGCCCGAAGCGGACGGTCAGGTACTCCCCGGGAGATTTGATCTTAAGCCTGCGCCAGCGGCCTGCTATCCAGCGGCTTACGATGAGCGACGAGAAACCGAGCATGATTGCCACGGTCACCGCGGTCAGGCCCGACTTGTACGCCACCCCGCCCCATACCACGAAGGTGCTGGCGGAGAAGATGGTCATGTACGACGATACGCCCGAGAGCCACCACGACGAGTTGCGGCGGGCGATGAACATGTCTTCGGAGTTTTTGATGCGGCGGCTCATGATCATGCTCACCGCGACAAGCCCTGCGAAGTACAGCAGCAGGACTATGAGATCGAGGGTTCCCATGGACTACCGCATCAGCTTGCCGAAGGGCTTGGGACGCTCTACGACCTGTACGTATTCGTGCCCGAAACTGTCTGTAACCTTGACGGTTATGGTGCTGGTGGGGGAGGATGCCTTTGCCCAGAAATAGTGCGGCTTGGCACCAGCTTCGTTATACTTCTCCGGCCAGCGCTTCTTGGAGTTGTCGTCCCATCCGGACTTGGGAAGGTAGTAGTCCAGGGTGAACTGGGGGTTCTCGGACTTCTTGTGCTTTACTTTCAGCTCCCTGCCGTCTTCGGTTACACTTATCTTCCATTTGCTTTCCCATGCCCAGACGTTGATCAGCAGCATGTTATCCTCGATTTTGCCGTAGTCGGTGCGCTTGTCGAAGTGGTTCAGCATGGCGCGCATGGCCCCGTCGCTGAGGTAGAAGTCACGCACCGCGTTCATGTCGAACACCCGGAACTGCTGCTCCGCGCCGTCGTCGATGGACACGAAATACCACTGCATACTCTCGCCGCTGATGGGAAAGACCTCGAAGCCGGCAGGGCCGCCGTCGGGTGCCAGGGTGAGGCCGCCATGCGCCGCTGGCTGCCACCAGCATCCGCAGACGCCGGAAACATTGTGCTCCACTATGTTGGAGATGTAAGGATAGGTGGAAGAGTCGTCAGAGCCGTAGCAGAGCATGTTCTGGTGCGAATGACCGGAGATGAAATGCACGTCGGGATAATCCTGGAAGAGGGCGGTGAACTCGTTGAACAGCTGCTCGGCGCGCCCGTCCTTGTCCTGGAAGTGATGGATGATGCGGTTGCCGGTGAAGCCGCCCTTGTAGCGCATCATGGGGCTGTGGAAAGCAACGATGAGCGGGGCGTTCTTGTCCTTTACGGTCGCCAGGTCCTTCTTCATCCATTCCAGCTGCTCCGGGGTTACGTAGTGGTCGTGGTCGCGTTTGCCGGTGATACCCTCGTAGCTGTCTATGCGGCCCTCGCTGTGGAGGTATACTATGTTGTCCAGCACTATGTAGTGCTCCCGCCCGATGTTGAAGGAATAGTGCGTCGGCCCCATGCTGCGGCGGTAGCGCTCGGCGGCGTTATAGTCGATGTCGCCCTCGCGCGCTATGCCTCCGTCGTTGTCGTGATTGCCCATGACATGGAACATCGGAACGGGGAACTTGCAGTCCTCCAGCGTCTTGGGGAATGATTCGATGGTGTAGCCGTACTCGTACCAGTAGCGGTCGTAGGAGCTGTCGCCGCAATTGAGGCAGTAAACGGGGCCGTGCGCTCCGGCTTTCTCCACCTCTTCCCTGAACCGAGGCATGAAGTTCTCGTTGAACTGGCGTATGTCGTCGAACAGGTTCGCGAGGTGTATGTCGGAGATGACTATGAGCGTGTAGTCGTCGTTCGGGACGGACTTCAGCTCGAAGTCGTGACGCTCGGCGGTTTCTGCCGGCTCCGTGAGCCTCTGCCAGAAGTGCGGCATGCCCCAAGTCGTCTCCACTTCGGTGCCGGAGGGTATGCTCACGAATACGCTGCCCTCGCGCTTCTGCGAGTTCAAGTAGTAGAAGCCTTTCTTGTCCGTGGCCGTGAGTTCAGCGCCGTCGGAAACTATTACTCCCTGCGCCGGCGCGCCGTCCCTCAGCACCTGGCCCCATACCGTGCAGCCCTTCGGCAGGCGCTGCTTTGCTGCCTCCGCCGTCTGCGGCGCCAGCAATACCAGAGCCACAAGGAATATACTAAAGATGCGTTTCATATTCCGTGTATAACTATGTGTTTAATTATCAGTTACTTGCCTAACTTGTCGCCTTCATCCGGCACGGCTCCGGGCACCTGCAGGCGGGCGACCAGCGCGGGGACGTCAATTGCATCGACCGTTACACCGGCGGCGGAGGCCATGGCGGCGGCTACTCCGGCGGCCTGTCCCGTACCCATGCATGATGCCTGGACGCGTAGCGATGCGAACGCCGTCTTGTCGGCGGAGATGCAGCGGCCCGCGACGAGCAGGTTGCCGAAACCGGGAGAGTACAGCGCGCGGTACGGTACGTAAGCGGGTGTCTTCAGGAACGTTACGTTCTGCGAAGCGCCGTTGGCGACATGTATGTCGATGGGGTGCGCGCCGCGAGAGACGCTGTCGGGGTAGCGGAAAGCATTCACGTACTCATCCGCGCTGATGGTGTGGGCGCCCAGGATGCGGCGGGTTTCGCGTATTCCGGCCTGTACCGCCACGGCGCTGACATAGCTGTCCCGGAACTCGGGGAAGTGTTCCTTCAGCACGCGAGCCATCCGGAAAACCTGCTCCCGAAGCTCGCATTCGGCTCGGGTGTAGTCGCGGTTGTCGGTGGCATCGGCGGCGGTGCGGGTCATGTTCACCGTAACCACTCCGGGCTGCAGGGTAGTGCAAAACCAGGGGCCTCCGAACTCCGGGATGTCCCATTCTTCGCGGTGAGCCAGCAACTCGGTGCGAATCTCTTCACAGTGGCAGTTGACACCCTGCCGGTTGTGATGCATCGCCACCTGCATACGCGGGGTGGATGTATCGACACCGCTGAGAACGAAATATGTGGACAGCGGCTGCAGCGGTTTGCCCTCGCCGGGCTGCATAGGAACTCCCGCCATCCATGCCAGGTCGGCGTCTCCGGTACAGTCGATGAATACCTTGCCTTCAAGCGCCTCGGTGCCGTTTTTGTTGTCGATGAACACCGCTTCTATCCTGCCTCCGGAGCACTTGCATCCGCTGAGATACGAGTGCATGTACAGCTCCACCCCGGCCTCCAGCACCATACGCTGGCAGCACAGCTTGTACAGCTCGGGCTCGAACGCTACGTTGCCGAGGGGTTTCTCAATCAACCCTCCGCCCATCTCCTGCAGGCGCTCGATAAACTCCCACGGGATGCCGCCGATGACCTTTTGGCCGTTGTATGTGAAGACACTGAGCGGCGCAACGATGCCGGCGGTAGCCATTCCTCCGAGGAAGCCGTACTGCTCCATCAAGGCTGTGCGTGCACCGCTACGTACGGCGGCGATTGCGGCGATGAACCCGGCGGGGCCTCCACCGCAGACCACGACGTCGTAGCTGCCTGCCACGGGTGCATGAACAGAGAAATCGATGTGTCTCATTTTCGATGCTTAATCCATACAAAAATAAGAAAAAAATTGCTAATTTTGCGGTATGACGGTTTTGATTGTTTTTGCGATTCTGCTGGCAATAGTCGGTATAATCGGAAGCATAGTCCCTGGCATCCCAGGGCCGCCTCTGAGCTGGATAGGGATGCTTCTCGTTTACTTTGCCGACAAGGGCGGCGACCCCACCGACCCCATGAGTACCACAACATTGCTGATATGGCTGGCGATTACCGTCATTGTGACCGTTCTCGACTACATTATTCCTGTTGAGGCGACCCGGGTGGCCGGAGGTCATAAGGCGGCATCTACCGGGGCTGTCATCGGGCTGGTAGCAGGTATGTTCTTTACGCCTATAGGTGTTGTCACAGGAGCTTTGCTCGGGGCCTTTCTGGGTGAACTTTTGGTCACGGACAAGGGCGTATGGTCGGCTTTCAAAGCCGGTGCGGCCGCCTTTTTGGGCTTCATCCTCGGGACCGGCCTGAAGTTGGTATGCTCCGGGGTAATGGCATGGTTGATAGTGAAATACGCTTTTTGGTAATATATGGATAAGTCTAATTCCCTTATGATTCTTGCCACCCGCTTTGACGATCTGGGTGACTGGACGGTTGAACAGCAGTTCGTGCTGCAGATGGGCTCCAGCTATCTTCTGGCCCACGGCATAGGCGAAGCGTTGAAAAAAGACGCCAGGACAAAGATAAATATTGAAAAGTCCGGAAGATACACGCTTTGGGTACGTACCAAGAACTGGACGGCTTTCTGGAGCGAGGGCAAGACGCCGGGTATCTTCAATGTACTGGTGGACGGCGTAGCCGACCCTGCCGAATTCGGTACTGGATGTCCCGGCGCCACCCGAGCCGAGAGGGCAGCCTGGTACTGGCAGAAGGGCGGAACCTATGAACTCTCCGAAGGCTCCCATGAACTTGCCCTTCACGATATTATGGGCCTGGACGGCCGCTGTGACGCCATTTTGCTTACCACTGCAGCGGAGGTGCCAGGTGACAGCCTTGAGGCCTACAGGGCACTTCGTGAGACTTTGCTGCCCGAGCCGCTGGTGGACAAGGGCGATTTCGATTTCGTAGTTGTGGGAGCCGGCATGTCAGGTCTCTGTGCAGCTATCGCGGCGGCCCGCAACGGTGCCCGGGTGGCATTGCTGCAGGACCGTTACATCCTGGGCGGAAACAACAGCTCGGAGGTGCGTGTAGGCCTCGGAGGCCAGATCAATATGCTGCCGTATCCTTCTCTGGGCTACATACTTAACGAAATAGGACCGGACCGCATAGGCAACGCGCGTGGCGCCCATCATTACCAGGACTGGAAGAAGTGGGACGTGATAGCGGCGGAACCCAATATCACTCTTTTTGCAGGTTATACCGTAGATTCCGTGGAAATGGAAGACGGTAAGATAAAGGCTGTCACTGCCGTCGAAGCCACCCGCCAGGACCGCATCCGCGTGGGCGGCTACGTGTTCTCCGATTGTACCGGCGACGCCCACCTGGCCGTAATGGCAGGGGCGCGAACCATGATGGGCCGCGAGGCACGTAGCGAGTTCGGCGAGAGCCTGGCTCCGGAGAAAGCGGACGCCTATACCATGGGCGTCAGCATCGAGTGGTATTGTGAAGACTGGAACACTCCCTGCACCTTCCCGGACAGCCTCGACTGGGGACTGCGTCTGGACGAGGAGACGGTGGAACCGGTACACCGTGCCAACTGGTACTGGGAAGTGGGCATGAACGATGACCAGGTGGCCGATGCCGAAAAGATTCGCGATTACGGTATGTATGTGGCTTACAGTACTTTTTCATACTGCAAGAACCGCCTGGCAAAGAAAGAAGATTGGGAGTGTACCCATCTTACATGGGTTTCCCACGTGTCCGGCAAACGGGAAAGCCGCCGCATCGTAGGCGATTTGATACTCAGGGAGCAGGACCTTACACGCCCCATACCCTACGAGGATGGCACCTGCACCACTACGTGGCGTATAGACCAGCATTATCCCGACCCCCGTAATGCCGGAAAGTATCCCGGAGAAGAATGGATGTCCATAGGAAAACTGGTGCCCATAGACCCTTACGCCATCCCTTACCGCTGTTTGTACAGCGCAGATGTTCCCAATATGTTCATGGCTGGCCGCGATATCAGCGTTACCCATATCGCTCTCGGTTCGGTTCGGGTGATGCGTACCTGCGCTATGATGGGAGAGGTAGTTGGCCTTGCCGCCAGCGTATGCGTAGGGAAGAAACTTCTGCCTCGGGATATTTACAAGACCAATTTTGCCGACCTTGTGGCCTTGATGAAAAAAGGTGCAGGACGCACGGACGTGCCCTACACCCAGTTCTATCATCAAGTTGACCGTACCGGTCATCAGGCGGAAGACAGGTAGCTTCCTCCGCGGAACTTTTGTCAAATATCTTGGGCTTGCTCTTCCAGCCGGCTGCGCCAGGGAGCGAACCATTTCTCTATAAGGCTGTAGGCCGCCAATGCCTCAGGCTTGATATCGTGCCCGTACCAGCGGGCATTGATTTTTTCGCCGCTGTCGTATTCCATGTAGATACGGTAGATGGTGCCTCCGGTCATGGATTCATCCACATTGTAGCCGTCAAGTTCATATACCTGAGCCTTTTCCAGTTTTTCCTGGAGGTCCTTTACATCCGCTGCGCAGGCGGGAAACTCAGCCCGGCTTTCCGGAGCGAAGCGGCAGTCGTGGTTCAAGACCACTACTATCCTGGGATCGGTACCGGGGTCCGCTACCAGTTCGCAGTAATTCTTGCCCATGCCGGCAACACCGGTGGCGGAATAACTGCAATAAACAAGTTTGCCGCCGGGCTTGCCGGCCCATGCACAGGAGAACAATGAAGCCATAAGACAGAGTAGTAGTATTCTTTTCATTTTACTGAGTTTGTTCTAGCGGATTCGTATTCGGCGCGGACCTCTTCGAGCAATTTCTCAGCCTTGGCGTAGCCGTCGGCCGGTTTGTTCCAGAGGAGGGCAAGCAGAACGGCTCCTATTATACCCATGGCGATGGCTGCGATATAGACACCGTTCCATCCCATCTCCGGATTGTCGGCGATGAGTCCGAAAACGGCTCCGGAAACTATGGGGCTGAGGTAGCAGACTATGCCTACTATGCCGTTTGCAGTTGCTGCAGCCCGCTTCGTAGCCTGATTGGAAGCGGCAATTCCGAGCAGGGCCTGAGGCCCGTAAATGAAGAATGCGGACAGTACGAGCATGGCGATAAACAGCCAGGGTATGTCTTTCACCTGCCAGAATACGAACAGGCAGACGACCGCCAGTATCGTGCAGATTGCGCTGGTGCACTGAGCCTTGCTCTTGAAGAACTTATCTGTCGCCCAGCCTGCGAAGAGCATTCCTACAATCCCCCCTACAATCTCGCAAGCTCCCACGATGGAAGCTGCCAGGGTGATGTCCAGTCCCTTGTCCTGCACCAGGATAGTAGAGCCCCAGTCCAGGATGGTGAAGCGGATGACATAGACGAAAAAGTCCGCCACTGCGATAATCCAGATTATGGGATTGCCGAAAGCCATCTTGCTCACAAACTTTTTGTATGCGAGTCTGGTGAACTCGGGATCTTCGGGTTCTGCGGCTTTTTCTTCAGCCTTGTGGGCATCCATGTCTTCAGGATTGGGGAGGCCTACGGATGCCGGCGTGTCCTTCAGACCGAAGAAAATGAGGGCGGCGCCGAAAATTGCCAGCACTGCCGGTGCCCAGAAGCACCATTGCCAGGCGGAATTGCCGAAAGCCCCCAGGATTCCGCCTATCATCAAGGCAAGAAGTCCGGCTCCAATGGAGTGGGAAGCATTCCAGATAGACTGTTTCGTGGCAAGCTCCGAGGGCTTTATCCAATGGGCCATCAGGCTGGAGCAAGGCGGGTAGCCCATGCCTTGCAGGTAACCGTTGATCAGCCATAGCGAACCCAGTATGTAAACGAAGCCTATTGTGGCTTTCCCTCCAGCGTCCAGCACATTAAAGAAACCGTTCACTGCCGGGATGAAGCCGATGATTATATTGACTACGGCGGATAGCAATAGGCCCAGAGCCATCATTCTCTTGCGGCTGAAGCGGTCGGCCAGCATTCCGTTGATGAAACGGGAAACGCCGTAAATTACGCCGTTCAGGGTCAGGAAGATACCGAGCTGGGTCTTGCTCAGCCCGAGTTCCGCTTCAAGAGCGGGCATTGCAATACTGAAGTTTTTTCGCACGAAATAGAACAGGGCATAGCCTATCATCAGTATGATAAGGGTTCTCCACTGCCAGTAATTGTATTTCTTTACTGTGGCTTTATCCATGGTTATCGCTTAATGTTTGAATACTCGCTATTCCATTTATGGTCCCAATACCACTTCACCTCCAGTACCGTAGTCTTGCCTTCCGGAAATTTGTCCTCGATGGGGAAAGATGCGTAGAAAGGGTATTCTGTCGCGCTTTCAGTCGTATCGTCCGTGATTTTGTCTTCTCCTGCATGGTGCCTGAGGACAAGGTGGAGAGTGTCAGCGTTGTCTGCAGGGACGAGCTGGAGACTGATTTTGTGCTCGGCTTTGAAATCATTGTGGAGCAAGACGGAACACAAAAGGTTGAGATAACCGCCGGAGATGGCGCCGTCTTCCATTTTTATGGGATCATCGCCAAGTGCGGCTATTTCCTCTTCGTTTTTACAAATTACAGGCTCGCTGGTCAGCGGTACGTTGAATGTGATAAGTTCAGCGTTGTAGTCTTTCTCGGTGCCGTCCAGCTTTGAATAGACGTCGAACAGCGCAACGATACGGCCGGAAGCCGGTATGGCATCGGTGTACATCTTGTTGGAAAAATGGTATGTATTTCCGTCATCTCCCTTCATGACCAGAGGCCCGGTCATGGTGCCGAACATGCTGCCTCTGTATAGAATGCCCTTGGTATTTGTGCAACCGCAGATGCATGCGGCCGCAAGCAGCAATAAAAAGATACTACGTTTCATAACAATTTCTTTCTGGTCGGGTGACAAAGTATCTGTATGTCTATG
>CAMKQN010000012.1:0-32990 GCA_946414935.1 uncultured Bacteroidales bacterium | reverse complement strand
GATGACGTGATAGTAGCCGTCGGCGTCAACCAGGACAAGCGGGGCTTCTATTCCAACGAGCAGAAGAAAGCTATAATCAGCCAGGCCACAAGCGGATTGGACAATGTGAAAATAATTGAATACGATGGACTTACAGTGGATGTTTGCCGGGAACTCGGAATACGTCACATAGTCCGCGGCGTGCGCAATATGCTCGATTTCGAGAACGAACGTGCCATTGCTGATGCAAACCGCAGGCTGGCTCCCGAAATAGAGACCATAATAATCCCTACCGCCCAGGAATTCGCCCATATATCTTCCAGCGCGGTCCGGGATATTCTCCGCCACCATGGCGACACTTCCCTCTTCGTCCCACAGGGGGTACACCTTCCCCCGGTAGAATGATTTACCGGGAATGAAGAAATTTTCCCTCCTCTTTTTCTGCCTGCTGTGCTTTGTGCCAGCAGCCTCCGCCTACTGCCCGCGTCCGCTGCAAGATAGTCCGGACAGCCTGCTGCTGGCAAAGCTGGATACCATGCTCAGCCGCTATACTGCCGCCATGGAAGCTGAAGGATTGGAAGTCAAAAAAGCCGAATGCGACTTCCTTATCAGTTCTGTCAGCGACTCCCTTACCACCCAGCACATAGCCTTGTGGCTGTACGACCACTACAAGGACTCCCCCGTCATGGGCGAGGAAGCTGTTGCCATTCACATCTGGGACAACTGGTTCAAGCCTGGAACAGTACCCATGCGCAGTGAATTCGACCGCTTTGACGCAGAACTATTCGCCAGTTTCAACAGGGCTACCCTGCTGGGGATGAAAGCGCCCCAGGTAAGCCTCAAGAATCCTTGCGGACGCAGTATCGTTATCCCGCAGGACGGGAGCTACTCAATTCTGTTTTTTTACGATACCAGTTGCGCCAAGTGCAGGCTGGAAGCGCAGTTGTTGCCCCAAGTGCTGAAGAAAATCACATTCCCCACACGCTTCTACGCCGTTTACTGCGGACAAGACAAGAGGGCATGGAGAAAATTCCGCTGCAACTTTAAGGTACGCAACAAGCATGTCGGCGTGATCCATGCATGGGATCCCGAATTCGAGTCGGATTACCTGAAGCTTTACGGAGTCATTTCTACGCCCCGCTTGTATTTCACTGATACGGATACGGAAATATTGGGCAGACGTCTTGAAATTGAATCACTTGAAGAAATAATTTATTATATTTGCGATTACTATGGGCAAGCGCAAAAACAATAAGATTCAAGGGGTTGACCCTGCATACTTCGACAAACAGAGGGAGTCGCTTCGCCGGGTTCACCGCAAAGCAGTTCTTTTCAACGATCAGGAGCTGGCTGCAATTGACGAATATTGCCGCCGCTTCAAAGTGCGCTCACGCTCGGCTCTGATACGGCAGGCCGTCATGGAACGGGTGCTGAGGGGCCTGGAGGAGAATCATCCGACGTTGTTCTGACGACGTCAGAACAACGTCTTCGACTACCATCCCCCGCCTTACGGCTGCCCCCACGGGGCACTGAGGGGCGTTCCCTTCAGACTCCCTGCCTGCGACTGTCGTCAGAACAACGTCTTCGACTACCATCCCCCGCCTTACGGCTGCCCCCACGGGGCACTCTTTTGCAGATTTCCCGGACCAGAATAAGAAATCTTGGTCCAGACAGCAAAAAAAGACGTGTCTCCTGGACAACTTGTGAGTTTTCCGGTCCCGCTTTCTTACAACTTTGTTTATCTTTGCCTTTGAAGGGACTAATTCCCTGGCTTAAATTATGAAAACTTTTGCCGCACTTGAGAGTTGCTGCTCTCTTTCGTTTGACCGGTCCGGTCCGTTTTTTCATCTATGGACTCCTGAGTGCCATCCCCTCATCTTTGCGAACGAATCCCAGTTCAAGGCCGGAATGAGTATTCTTGCCATAGCCTCCAAACTGGTTCCCCAAGTGAGGATTCTCACATTTCAGTTAATGACCAACCACATCCACCTCACAATCGCAGGATTTGAAGATGACATTCGCAATTTGTTTTACCTGTTCAGGAGATATCTCACCAATTATTTCAAGGCCAACGGGTTAGTTGTAGACCTTTTGAACTTTGTACCACAGATCCGCGCCATTGAGTCCATTCAAGATTTACGCAACGTGATAACGTACAACAATCGAAACGGCTACGTCGTGAGTCCGGATTACACGCCCTTCACATATCCCTGGGGCGCGAATGCCTATTATTATAATGCTATAGCAAAAGAGAGATTTCTCGAGTCACGCGAAAAACTACATAGAAGGGAAAGGAGAGAGCTTATCCGCACTCACGATTCTGACGGGCTGGAGCCAATCGTGACAGTGAACGGGTTTGCCTGCCCCATGTCATTTTGCCACATCCCATTGGGTGAAAGCATATTCAGATGCGCCTCTCATTATTTCAGGGAGGTATCCCGCAACATGGAATCTCAAAAGGAAATAGCCGCAGAGATTGGCGAAAGGATATTCTATACCGACGATGAGTTGTTCAGTATAGTTTTGACTCTCAGCAAACAGAAATACGGGCAGTTAAAGCCGTCGCTACTCCCTGTCTCTGCCAAAAAGGATCTTGCAATCTTGCTGCATAATGATTATAACGCAGGCAACAGACAAATCCAGCGAATGATCAAATTGGACATATCCGTAGTAAATGCGCTATTCCCCGAAAGATTCTGAGAATCATTTCGTCTCATTCGGCTCCCTCTCAGGACCATTAAAAGCAATCCCGGTCCGGAAGGAGGTGAATCACCTGCTTTCCGGACCGGAAAATACTCTTTTGGTCCCGGGGAGGAATCAGAAGATAAAATCGATCACATCATCGATTGTCTTGACGTAGTGGAAGGTCAGGCCATGGACATAAATCTCCTTGATGTCCTCCACATCCTTACGGTTATCCTCCGAAATCACTATCGTATGCACACCTGCACGCTTCGCCGCAAGAATCTTCTCTTTGATACCGCCAACCGGAAGCACACGGCCGCGCAAAGTCATCTCGCCGGTCATGGCAATTCCTTTGCGGACAGCTTTTCCGCGCAGGGCGGAAACCATTGAACTTACCATCGTAATACCGGCGGAAGGGCCGTCTTTCGGGGTCGCACCTTCCGGGACGTGCACGTGGATATCCTTCTCAGAAAAAGACTTGGAATCCATGTTGGCCATATACGGATGCGCCTTTATATACTGATAAGCGATGGTAGCGGACTCCTTCATCACGTCTCCCAGATTGCCCGTCATGGTCATTACGCCCTTGCCGTTGCTCACGGAACTCTCCACGAAGAGAATCTCTCCGCCCATCTGGGTCCAGGCAAGACCGGTAACCACACCGGGAGCTTCGTTGCCCTTCTGTAGATCATGGAAATTGGTCGGCAAACCCAGGTACTCTTTCAGGTGCTCCGGCTTTATGGTCGCTGGATACTCCTCGCCCAGAGCAATCTTCTTCGCCGTCACACGGGCTATCTTGGCAATCTGTTTCTCCAGGCCACGGACGCCACTCTCATGGGTATATTTGTCAATGATTTCCTTAATGCCTGCAGCGCTGATTTTGAGCGTCTTGCTGTCTATGCCGTGCTCCCGCAGCTGCTTGGGCAGCAAGAAACGCCTGGCAATTTCCGCCTTCTCCTCAGCCAGATATCCGGAAACATTAATAAGCTCCATACGGTCCAGCAAGGCAGGTTGCACAGGTGACAAACTGTTGGCTGTCGTAATGAACATCACATTGCTCAAATCGTAGTCCAGGTCCAGATAGTTATCATGGAAAGTGGAATTCTGCTCAGGGTCGAGAGCCTCCAGCAGAGCGGAAGACGGGTCGCCCTTGAAGTCAGAGCCAAGTTTGTCTATTTCATCAAGCACAATTACCGGATTGGAAGTGCCGGCACGGGCAATACCGTTCAAGATACGGCCCGGAAGGGCACCCACATAAGTTTTACGGTGTCCCCTTATTTCCGCCTCATCGTGCATTCCGCCAAGGGAGATACGCACGTATTTGCGTCCCAGAGAACGGGCTATGGACTTGCCAAGGGAGGTCTTTCCAACTCCCGGAGGCCCGTACAGGCAAAGAATGGGAGATTTCATATTGCCTTTCAGCTTCAGCACTGCCAGGTACTCGATGATACGGTCCTTCACCGTATCCAGGCCATAATGGTCCTCGTCCAGCACCTCCTGGGCATGCTTCAGGTCCAGGTTATCCTCGCTCATTTCCCCCCAGGGCAGCTGGAGCATGAACTCCAGGTAATTGTACTGCACGCTGTAATCAGGAGAATTGGGATTGTATTTCTCCAGCTTAGCCAGCTCTTTTTCGAAAGCTTTTGCAATTTCCTCCGGCCACTTCTTACCGGCAGCCCTCTCCCGGAACTTGTCAAAATCTTCCTGCTCATCCATGCCAAGTTCCTCCTGGATGGTGCGAAGCTGGCTGTTCAGGTAAAATTCGCGCTGCTGCTGGTCAATTTCGCTTTTGACCTTTGCATTGATATCCTGCTTCAGCTTCATCAACTGCAGTTGAACGTCCAGTATAGAAAGAAGCTTCATCGCTCGCATCTTGATGTCGTCGAAAGAAAGCAGTTCCATCTTGTCCTTGAAATTCTCCACCTCCACGGTGGTAGCAGTGAAATTCACCATGAATTCGAAATTATCCACTGCCTTTATCGCGCCTATAGACTCACGGGAAGACATATTGGAAGCACGCAGGACCTGGATAGCCTTGTCTTTCAAAGCTTCGGAAAGAGCTTTTACATCGGTGCTGTTGTTGTCCGCGCCACGGTCCCGGCGATAAAGCACACGAGCCGTGATATACGGGTCTACGTTTACGATTACATCTATTTCAATGCGCCGGAAAGCCTGCAGTATAGCCGTAATAGTGCCATCGGGCATTTCCAGGGTCTTGAGTATCTTGCACACAGTGCCATACTGATACAGGTCCTCAGCACCGGGATCCTCCACGGCAACCTCCATCTGCGGCACGGCTCCAATGAACAAATCGTGCTCTTCGGCATGCTGGATCAGCCTCACCGACTTTTCCCTGCCTATTGTTACAGGGTAAACCGTCCCGGGGAACAATGCCGTACCCCTGAGGGCCAGGATAGGGAGGACGTCAGGAAGTTCATTTTCATTCAGCCTGAAGGGTACTTCGCCCTGCACGACCGGAATAATATTGATATCTTGCTTCATAATTCTTCTGCCAAAATGTCAGTAAAAGGGGACAATTCTCCCCCGGGGACTAATTGGTCAATCTCCGTGCCAAAGAAAAGCGCAAAAATATTTTGATTGTTGGAAATTTAACTCTATTTTTGCGTTCCCAATTGATTGTAGGGAAGATAACAACCAAATTAATACTTAATTATGACAAAGGCAGAAATCGTCAGTGAAGTTGCAAAAGCAACCGGCATTGAAAAAGTAACAGTTCAGACCGTTTTTGAAGCAGCAATGGAGTCCATCAAGGAGTCTATCGTCAAGGGGGAACCCGTATATCTTCGCGGATTCGGCAGTTTCATTATCAAGCACAGGGCACAGAAAGCCGCTCGCAACATCACCAAGAAGACCACCATTACAATACCCGCACACGATATTCCTGCATTCAAGCCTTCCAAGGCTTTCACAGCAGAGCTTCAGAAATAATCAATCCCTAATTATATGCCTAACGGAAAGAAGCATAAGAGACACAAGATGGCGACGCACAAGCGCAAAAAGCGTCTGCGTCTGAACCGGCACAAGAAGAAATAGTCGCTCTAGGCCCGGCGGGAGATCCGGCGGGTCTTTTGTTTTATTACGTCCCAACATGGAATCCGAACACCTTGAAAAAGACCTTGTGGTCGATGTGGGCGCAGCGGAGGTTCGTCTGGCTTTGCTGGAGAATCACCGTCTGATCGAGCTCAACAGAGAATCGAGTCAGGGTCACAGTTTCTCGGTGGGTGATGTGTATCTTGGCAAAGTCAAGAAGATACTCCCCGCCTTGAATGCTGCTTTCGTGGATATAGGAGATACCAAAGAGGCGTTTGTCCATTATCTGGATTTGGGATTGCACTTCGACGCGTTCGACAAGTTCGTGAGGGAGAGCAATCCCAATCGGGATATGTCAGAGTTGTATTCGGGAATCAAACTTGGCGAACCGCTTTCAAAAGACGGCCGCATCGAAGACTACCTAAAGCCTGGACAACTAATAATTGGACAAATTGTCAAGGAACCTATCTCCACGAAGGGATCCCGGCTGACTGCAGAGATTTCATTAGCAGGACGCAATATTGTACTGCTCCCTTTCGCAGAGAAAGTGAGCGTTTCCCAAAAAATATCCTCAAAAGAGGAAAAGAAAAGGCTCGAGACCTTGGTCGGAAATATTCTGCCCAAGAATTACGGCGCTATAATCCGCACCGCAGCTGAAGGCAGCTCCGCCTCAGTACTCGTAGCGGAGCTCCGTTCACTTATCGAAAAGTGGGAGGGCGCCTGGAAGACCATCTCGAGAAACAAAGGCAAGGGACTGCTCTTCACCGAGTATTCCAAAACCACCACCGTACTGCGCGATCTCCTCAACGATTCGTTCACCAATGTGTATGTCAACGACCCCAAGATTTTCGACGAGACCCGCAAATACATCTCCCTCATATCTCCCGAGCAGGAGAAGATAGTCAAACTCTACGACGGCAAGGAGCCGATCTTCGACCATTTCGAGGTCACCCGCCAGATCAAGAGCTCCTTCGGCAAGGTGGTACCCATGAAGCAGGGCGCATATCTGGTCATCGAGACCACTGAAGCCCTCAACGTTATAGACGTGAACAGCGGAATCCGAGCCAAAACAAACGACCAGGAGGAAAATACCTTCGAGGTGAACAAGCTTGCCGCCGAAGAAATTGCCCGTCAATTAAGGCTGCGCGATATGGGAGGAATCGTTATTGTCGATTTTATCGATATGGATTCCGCTGAGCATCGCAATGACCTGTTCAAATATATGACGGAGCTGATGGCAAACGACAGGGCGAAGCACAATGTGCTGCCTCTCACCAAATTCGGCCTCATGCAAATCACCCGCCAGCGTATTCGTCCGGTTACTGAGATTAACACCACGGAAAAGTGCCCGCTATGTCACGGCACAGGCAAAATCGCCTCCACGGTGGTTATCGACGAGCAGATTGAGCGCAAGCTTGCCGATATTATCGAAAGCACTCATAAGAGCCAGTTTACACTGAAAGTCAGTCCCATACTTGGGGCTTACCTCACCAGGGGCTGGACTTCATTCGTGAGAAAGTGGAAACGTAAGTACAAATGCAAGCTGAAAGTCATCGAAATGATGGAACACAGCATCCTGCAATATGAATTCTACGATGAGAAAGGAAGAGTGCTTTCATAGCGCTCTTCTTTTTTACTCTTCCGGCATCTGCGCGCAATAACGGCGCCACTTGTCGAGCATGGCCGTCATATCCTCCGGCAAGTCCGAAGTAAACGAGAGGAACTTGCGCGTACGGGGATGCACGAAGCCCAGTGTCTTTGCATGCAGGGCTTGACGGGGGCAAAGCTCGAAGCAATTATGTATGAACTGCTTGTACTTGGAATAAATGGTGCCTTGCCGTATCTGCATTCCGCCGTACTTGTCATCTCCGAAAATCGGATGGCCTATGCTGCTCATGTGCACGCGAATCTGATGTGTACGGCCGGTCTCCAGCTTACATTCCACCAGGGTAACATATCCAAAGCGCTCGAGAACCTTCCAATGGGTAACAGCATGCTTGCCCCTCAGCTCATCACCGGTGGTACAGAAACGCAGGCGGTCCGACGGATCCCGCATCAAGTTGGCATCTACTGTACCCTCATCTTCTTTCAGGTCGCCCCATACTACGGCCTGATAACGGCGCTCAATGCTGTGATCGAAGAACTGCCTGGCCAGATTCATCTGGGACTCGTCATTTTTGGCTACAGCCAGCAAACCGCTGGTATCCTTGTCTATACGGTGCACCAGCACGCCCATCCTGTCATCTTCGGCATCTTGCCCCTGGGACAATCCAAGATGCCATGCGAGTGCATTTACCAAGGTGCCATCATAGTGACCATGGCCAGGGTGGACTACCATTCCTGCAGGTTTGTTAAGCACCAGCACATCATCGTCTTCGTAAACTATATCGAGATCTATTTTTTGAGGGAGAATTTCGACGCCTCTGCGCCTGTAAGGCATGACAAAGCGGATAACGTCGCCCGGGCGCACCTTGTAATTGGCCTTTACCGCCTTTCCGTCTATCTGGACGAAACCTTCTTTGATTGCGCACTGCACACGGTGGCGGGAAGTATGCTCCATGTGCGCAGACATATACTTGTCTATACGCAGCGGCTCCTGACCGGGGTCAACCTCCATCCGGAAATGCTCGAACATTTCCTGCTCCTCATCGAGGAACTCGGGCTCATTGTTTGGGCTCGTCAGCATTCAGTTTCAGGTAAACTGTTACGGAGGTACCCATTACTACGGGAATGCCAGTAGCCGCGGGACGCTGCGAATAAACCGTGGCCGCAACTGAATCGGCATAGGTCCGAACACCCTTGTCAAAGACTACTGCGCTGATGTTCAAGGAATTATCCTGAAGGGCATCAATAGCGCTCATGTATTTGTATCCAGTTAGGTTGGGGACATAGGTCATAGCATCGGAGCCGTTCAGTCCGAGCACCAGGTCAATTACAGAGCCGCTGTATATCTGCTGTCCCGCTTCAATATCGTGACCGCGATACTGCTGACGGAGCACATTGTTGGTTGCTATATCGCTTACGTAGTTCAGTTTGCCCAGCACAAGGCCCTTGGATACAAGTTCGGCTTTAGCCTGACGCAGGGAAACATGAATCAAGTCCGGCATGCCGACTTTCTTCGGTACCTGGGAGTTGATTGTCAAGGATATCTTGCGGCCGGGTTTTACTTTCGAACCTGCTCTGGGCAACTGACTTACTACTGCCCCGCGTGGGATGCGTTTCATGAACACAGAATCCGTCACGATGGTCTTCAGATCTATTGTCGAAGCAGTACGGGATGCATCTCTTACGCTGAGCCCGGAGAGATCAGGTACGGTAACTTCTTTCCCGTGGCGGGTACGGACAGCAAGGAAGATGCTCGCGGCCGCGACCAAAAACAGCACGAAAAGCACGCCAAGGAGCAGGTTCTTCACTATCCAGTTGCCAAGTATCGATTCTTTTTTCTTCATAATATAACTATACCGCGAATGATTAGCGCCACCCCGAATGCCACTACAGCATATCCGGCAGCCTTGTTCACCCTGTTCAGTGTACTGACATTGAATTTCTCTCTCAATATATCGGCTGCATACGCGAAAGAGAACCACCACATCAAGGCGCCCAGGAACACGAACAGCACGATGAGCCACGTGGGACTGGCAGCCTCGCTAATATTGAGCTTAAACAAGGCAACAAGTCCGAACATATATGCGAAAGCTCCAGGATTGGCCAAAGCGCAGCCGGCGGCCTGCAATGCAAACTGAGCAGCCTTGGTCTTGGATGGGTCCTCTGCCCGGACAGAACGTAAAGGCTTGCGGCGCAGCATTGCCCAGCCCACGGCAATAATCAGCAAACCGCCGACAATCATTATCAGTATTTCGTGACGGGAGATGAAATTCTGGACATACATAAAGGCCACAAGGCCGGCAACCGCATAGAATGTATCCACGACGGCCGAGCCGAATCCCGCCGCAAAGCCCCCCTGACGGCCGTGGCAGAAAGATTTCTGCATCACGAGCAACGATACGGGGCCCAAAGGAGCGGAAGCGATAATGCCTATGAGTATTGCCTTTATGAGTTCGGACAGCATAACTTACAAAGGTACGAAACTATTTCCTGCCAAGCAACAGCCGTACCACCAAGAGAGCCAACATCAGCAAGAAAACCAGTACGCTTACCCTTCCGGCAATATCACCGTGACGAACGAAAAAGCTTTCCTCCGAATTCAGTTTGACCTTGCCTCTCAGGGTGCTTTCTTCCCACCATGGGCCCTGCTGCAGTATTTCACCCTTCTGGTTGATAAAGCAACTTATGCCGCTGTTGCCGCAGCGGGCCAGGTCGCGACGCAGTTCCAGGGCACGCAAGCAGCTGTAGCTCAGGTGCTGACGGTAGCCGGGTGTATTCCCCCACCAAGAGTCGTTGGTAATAACTGTCATGAAGCGCGCCCCCTTCTTCACATAGTCCGTACAGTATTCTCCATACACCGACTCATAACAAACGGCGCAACCGAGAGGCGTCCCGTCGGACAAGTGCAGCAGGGAAATTTCGTCCTGCCCGGTATCTCTGGCCATCAAGGCCGTGACACCCAGCAACTTGGAGAGCCACTTATCCAGGGGAACAAAAACCTTGGGGTACGGTGTAAGCTCAGTACCGACCACCAGCTTGCTCTTGTGAAACAGCTCAGTGCGTCCGTCTGCCGACAACATCAAGGCACTGTTATGAGGAACCCTCCATGCCTCTCCGTAAGGATAGCATAGCAGCCCGGGCGGGGCATGGGTAAAGAAAAGCTCGTTGGTCGAAGCTCCGAAAAGGAAATCGGTATGGGGATAATCCTGCAGGAATTCGGTATAACGCCGTACCGAACGGGAAGACGCTATGTCGTTGAGAATCACATCGGAAGTAAATGTCTCCGGAGCTAGCAGCAAATCTGCCGGACTCTCTTTGAGCTGCTTTTCATACAGTCCCAGAAGCAACTCGTTCTGCTTGTCCTGAGGGACGGAGGTAAACTTCTTGTACGGGTCCAGGTTGGGCTGGCCGATGAGAACCTCCACGCTGCCTTCAGAATGCTCTTCGTAGCTGTTGAACATGATGGCCGAGCAAACAAGAGGCGCCACCAGAACCAAGGCCAGAGCAGAAATGAACGAGACTCGGGCAACTCTCGTAAAACGGTGCCACTTTCCCCCTGCCAAAGCCACGATGAGGCCGAAAACGCCGAGGTTAGCGCACCACACCCATAAAGAACCTCCCAGGGTACCGGTAATGCTATACCACTGAACATCCTTTATATTGGTAGCAAAGGCATTGCCGAAGACAAGCCAGGGCCAGGAAATCTCCGCATCGGTAAAATACCAGCGCTCCCAGGCAATCCATGCCGAAGCCAGAAGAATATACGGCAGGATGCCCGGCAAGCGTTTTTTAGACAAGCGGAACAGCCCGAAAACCAGCGACATCTGCAGCGCGTTGGCTAGCACCGCGAAGATGCCGCCTCCCACGGTAGCGTTGCATACCCAGAAAGTAGTAAAGGCATTCCACAGCACAAAAGTGGAGTAATGCCAAATCCAGAAACGCTTGACCCCTGCTCCGGAGGCTATATAGTCGGCGAGCAGCAAGGGCACCAGCGCAACCAGCATAAGCAAACCGGTATGCGGCACCAGCCATGGGAGGCTCATCAGCACAGATGAAGCCCCGCACAGCGCCCATAGAATCAAATATGGAGTGCGTGTCTGTTTCATCGATGCAGGCAGGGCGGGCTATCTACTCCGTTGCCTTGAAGTACCTGTAGCTGTTGACTTTCAATTCTCCGGCAGCAGCGTCATCGCATGCAATGATGCCCGCAGGATGCATCTGGAGAGCACTGAGCGTACAATAGTGGGAGATGGGGCCTTCGACGGCATCTTTGACTGCATGGGATTTCTTGGTACCGAATGCCAGTACCACCACTTCCTTAGCTCCCATTACGGTAGCTACGCCCACCGAAAGGGCCTGTGCAGGAACCTTCTCCGGGTCATTGTCGAAAAAGCGGGAATTCACCTCGCGGGTCTGGGGAGTAAGCGTAATAACGCGGGTGCGGGATTCCAGGGACGAGAAAGGCTCGTTGAAAGCAATGTGGCCGTCTTCTCCCACGCCTCCAAGGAAGAGGTCGAAACCGCCCGCTTCGCAAATGGCTTTTTCGTAGGCCGCACATTCAGCGTCCAGGTCGGGGGCATTGCCGTTCAGGATGTGAATATTGGCTGCAGGCTCGTCTATATGGTCGAAGAGGTACTTGTGCATGAAGCTGTGGTAGCTTTCAGGGTGTTCTACGGGAAGAGCTACATACTCGTCCATGTTGAATGATATGACGTTCTTGAAAGATACCTTTCCGGCCTTGACAAGGCGAATCAGCTCATTGTATGTTTCAATAGGAGTGGAACCGGTGCACAGGCCTATAACAAAAGGCTCGCTAGTGCGGGCGGCTTTTTCGTTAATCTTGTCAGCAATGTAACGGGCGGCCCAGACAGAGGCCTCCACCATAGTGTCTCGGATAATAAGTTTCATATTTTAAAATAATTTTAAGAAAACTTCAATAGCTTGATACTCAGCCATTCCCAACCTGTCATAAAGATGCGCTGTATTCTGTGTACGTTCCTCGGCGCGCTGCCAGAACTCGCGGGAATCCTCGCCCGGGAAAGGCACTATGTCTTTCTGGGAGATATGACGGAAGATGGCATGACGTTTCTTCACGACTTCATCGGGAGACAGAGGAACTGCCATATCCACCCGCCCGAGTTCCCACTCCATCCAGGCGCCACGGTACAGCCATACATGGGTGTCCGCCATCCAGGGATACTCCTTCACGTCGAGCTGCTCCAGGGCCTCCATGGCAGCTTCCGTACACACGCGGTGCGTTCCGTGAGGATCAGCCAGGTCTCCGGCCATGAATATCATGTGGGGTTTCAAGCTCACTATAAGCTCTTTAATGATATCTACATCCTTTTGCGTACGGGGGTTCTTCTTTATGCCTCCGGACTCATAGAAAGGCAGATTCAGGAAATGGACATTGGTATTGTCGTTCAAGCCGAAAGAGCGCACCGCTCCTCTGGCCTCACTGCGGCGTATAGCGCCTTTGATGTCCAGCAGGGCCCTGGGTTCAGGTTCTCCGGGCACCTTGGAATCCACAAGTGCCTTTACTTCCGCGAACTTGTCGGCGAAACCGAGCTGGCAAGCGGCATCAATCTGCTGAAGCACGAAATCGTCGTTCACGGCGACGTTGCCCGAAGTCTGGTATGCCACGTGCACATTGTGCCCCTGGGACGTAAGACGGATGAAAGTACCGCCCATGGAAATCACGTCGTCGTCGGGGTGGGGAGAAAGGATCAGCACGGTCTTGGGATAGGGAGCGGCACTCACCGGGCGGGTGCTGTCATCAGCGTTGGGCTTGCCTCCCGGCCACCCGGTAATAGTATGCTGCAGGTCGTTGAAAACGTCGATGTTGATCTTGTCATACGAACCCACCTTCTCCAGCAGCTCACTGAGATTATTATCCAGATAATCCTTCTCCGTGAGTTTCAGAATAGGCTTGTTGACAGTCTGGCAGAGCCACACCACAGCCTTGCGCACGAATTTCGGGGTCCAGTCGCAGGGGCCTACCAGCCAAGGGGCGACGGAACGGGTAAGCAAGCTGGCTGCAGACTCGTCCACATAGAATGATATATGGTCATGGCGCTGAAGGAAGGATGCCGGACAGGAAGCATTGACCTCCCCCTCCGCAATAGCCTTTACTGCGGCCGCCTTGCCCTCGCCCCAGGCCATCAGCACAATCCGCTGTGCAGAAAGCATGGTACTGATTCCTATGGTGATAGCCTTGTCCGGTGTAGCCGAAAGGTCATTGTTGAAATTGTCGGCCTGACGCTTTCTGGAAGCGTAGGAAAGACGTACGGTACGGGTGCGGGTCTTCTCGTTGGAGCCGGCTTCGTTGAAGCCTACCTGCCCCTGCTCCCCCACTCCTATGACCAGCAAGTCCAGTCCCCTTGCAATAGCATCATAGCGACTGCAATAACTGGTGAGCTGACTTTGCGGGACGGAACCGTCCGGAATATGTACATTCTCCTTTAAAATGTCCACTTTGTCCAGGAGTGCATCATGGAGCCGTCTGTTGCGGCTCTGGAGGTCATCTTTCGACGAGGGATAATACTCGTCTATCGATACTATCTCCACATTCTTGAACGAAACCGCCCCTGCATTGAAACGACGGGCTAGTTCGTTATACAAGGAAATAGGAGTGGATCCGGTAGTCAGTCCAAGGCGGAAAAGCCTGTCTTTATGGGAATTGATACTGGCCACAATCAAGTCTGCTATTTCATAAGATGCAGGTCTGGACTCCGGAAACACTTTAGTCCAGATTTTTTCGTAAGAATGCAAAATACCTGCAGGAAGGTTGTCCTCAATAAGGCCCCCTTCATAAGGAAGAGTAAAATGCTTTGCCATAGTTTTCAAAGTTATATATTCCGCTCATAAAAAGCAAATCATTTGTTCAGCGCTTCATAAATGATATGAGGATCGGAAGTAGTGGCAAGCAGATTGAGGGTAGCTTCATCATCCAGCACTGCGGCCAGCTTGGCCAGCACATCCACGTGCTCGTCTCCTACCCCGGCTACGCCGATCACAAGCCGGGCCTTTTCTCCGTCAAAATCAACCCCTTCCGGATACTGAAGCACTACTATTCCGGTACGCCGCACGGCAGCTTTCGCCTCGGCCGTACCATGAGGAATGGCAAGTCCCATACCCATGTATGTAGTCGCGACGCGCTCCCGTTCGAGCATGGCCTCCACGTAGCCTTGCTCCACATAAGCTCCGGCAACGAGCATCTCCCCGGCCCGCCGGATTGCTGCATCTTTGCTTTCCGGGGCCAGTCCGGTAACAATATTATCGAGTTCAAGCATGCCCGGCTTCCCTTCTTCCGGAAGCGGGACTGCACCGCTGCATGCTTCAGTTTCAGCCGCTCCGGCTTTCAAGGCCGCAAGTAAATCGTCCAGCGCCGGATCGCTGAGGAAATTGGTGATCGCCACCACCTCCTTGCCCGACAGCCTGGCCCGCTCCGCCAGTTCCCTCTGGCATACAACCAGGGATGCGTCTTCGGGAATATCTCCCACAGCACAGTTGGTACACTTAATACTCCCCAGCCCCTCTTTCATCAGGCGCGACTTGAAACGGGTGGCCCCAAGCGCGCTGGAGCCCATACCCGCATCGCAAGCAAAAACTATTTTCCGAATCGCGCCGCCCTGCTGCAAGCGAACGGGCGCAGCATCATCGCTCCCAGCGCCGGGCAGCTGCCCGCCTTCGCTCTCTCCCTGGAAATCCGGCCTGGCCTTGACCATAGGAGAAGCCAGCAGGAATGAAACTGCCGTACCTATGAGCACTCCGAGAATACCCAGCAGAGTCTTCCCCTTCGGCGACATCAAAATAATGGAGATGAGACTCCCCGGTGATGCAGGAGCTACAAGGCCGAAATCCACCAGGGTATAGAAACCAAGTGCACAGATATTGCCGACCATCACCGCCAGCAGCAGAATAGGGCGCGCCAGCACATAAGGGAAATAAATCTCGTGGATACCTCCAAGAAGCTGTATTACCACAGCTCCGGGAGCGGACTGCTTGGTGCTGCCTTTGCCGAAAGCCCAACAAGCCAGCAGGATTCCCAGGCCGGGACCGGGATTCGGATCCACCAGGAAAAGCATGCTCTGTCCCATGTCGGCCGCCTGCTGAATCCCCAGCGGAGTCATTATGCCATGGTTCACGGCATTGTTGAGGAAGAGTACCTTGGCCGGATCCACTAATACCGCCAGCAGAGGGTTCATCTTATGGGCAAGCATCCAGTTCACTCCTGCGCTCAAACCGTTTGTTATCCATGAAACAGCGTGACCAATAAGCAGATAGCCCACTATGGCGAGTATCATGGCAATGATGCCGAGAGAGAAATTGTCCACGAGCATTTCGAATCCGGCCCCCACTTTGCCTTCCACAAGCTTGTCGAACTTCTTTATGCACCACCCGGCGATGGGCCCCATAATCATAGCACCGAGGAACATAGGCGTATCGGTACCGATTATCACTCCCATAGCCGCCACCGCGCCTGCAACTCCCCCTCTGTACCCTCCGATGTTCTTTCCTGCAGTAAACGCTATAAGCGTAGGCAGCAGATACTTGAGCATGGGGGAAACGAGCCGGGCCACGTTTTCGTTAGGCCACCAGCCTCCGGGAATAAAAATGGCGGTGATCAGGCCCCAGGCGATAAATGCTCCGATATTGGGCATTACCATTGCGCTCAGGGCACGTCCGAATCTTTGAATCTTCTCCTTCATATAGGTGTAAAGATAGCGATATTTTTATTAAATTTGGAGGTTAATTCAACAAATCGATATGAAAGCTATTCAATTCGGCGCCGGCAATATTGGCCGCGGATTCATAGGAGCGGTTCTCTCCCAGGCGGGGTATGAACTGGTGTTTGCAGATGTGGTAGAGGAACTTCTCAATCAAATCAATTCCCGAAAGGAATACACCGTACACGTTTCCGACCACAGCAGCTACGACATAGCCGTGAAAGGTGTACGAGCCGTCAATTCAGGTAGTCCCGAGGCGGTGCAGGAGATTGCAGGAGCAGATATCATAACCACGGCCGTGGGCCTCCGTATACTCAAGTTCGTCGCCCCTGCCATAGCCAAAGGCATAACGGCGCGAAAAGAAGCAGGCAACGAGGCTCCCCTCAACGTTATAGCATGCGAAAACGGACTGAAAGCCACTTCCCAGTTGAAAGAGCTGGTGTACGCCCAGCTGGATCCCGGGACCGCTGCCTGGGCCGACATCCATGTGGGTTTCCCGGACGCCGCCGTTGACCGCATCGTGCCCCCGGTACGCTGCGAAATCCCATTGGACGTGGCTGTAGAAGAGTATTTCGAATGGGATGTGGAGCGCAGTTCTTTCGCCGGGCCTGTTCCCGACATCAAGGGCATGACTCCGGTGGACAACCTGCTGGCATACGTAGAGCGCAAGCTCTTCACGCTCAACACAGGACACGCTACCGCTGCATATCTCGGCAAGCTCAAAGGTATCAATACAATAGGAGAATGTGTCGCCGATCCGCAAATAGCCGCCATAGTGAAAGCCGCCATGCAGCAGAGCGGAGAGGGACTGGTACGCAAGTTCGGCTTCGACCACGACGCCCATTTCGCATACATCGAGAAAATCCTGCGCCGTTTCAGCAATCCCTATCTGCGCGACGAATGTGACCGCGTGGGCCGGGAGCCGCTCCGCAAACTTGCTCCCAATGACCGCCTCATCTTACCTATGATGACAGCCAAGGGGTTCGGACTGCCCTACGACAAATTGCTGCTGGCCATTGGCGGCGCCCTGCATTTCAACAATCCGGAAGACCCTCAGAGCGTAGAGATGCTTGCAAGCATCAAGGACGAGGGGCTTGAGGCCACGGTGGTAAAATATACCGGAATCCCCGCCGGAGACCCGCTGCTCCAGGAAATAGCCGGTGCCTACAAGGCCGTGGAAAAACTATAGCCTGGAAAGGCTCAGGGAATCGAAACTAAGCCCGATCAAGGCCTCCGTAGCTTTTGCGTCGGAGGCTGTTTCACCGCATATACCTATAGGGATTCCAGCTTGGTGAGCGGCCTCCACGGCAAGTGCAAGAGCCCGGCGCACAGGTTCCGACATTGGGTCGTAAAGATCGGATACAGAGGCATTCCCACGGTCTGCCGCCATCACGTACTGGGTAAGGTCATTGGTGCCGGCGCTGAAAAAATCACACTCCGCGGCCAATTCCCGCGCCATAAGCACTGCTGAGGGAGTCTCTACCATGATACCAAGCTGCAACAATCCTTCTGGAACTGGCCCGAGGGCTTCCTTGACCTTACGAAGCTCTTCCACAGTACATACCATGGGGACCATGATCCTCAACTGTCCGGGGAAATCCCCTGCCGCTTCAGAGGCGGCTTCCAGCTGAGTCTTGAGTATCTCCGGATTGCGCAGCAGAAACCGCACTCCGCGAAGCCCCAGGAAAGGATTATCTTCCTGAGATACAGGCATATAAGGCAGAGGCTTGTCGGCCCCTGCATCCAACAGGCGCAAGGTCAGCGGCTTGCCTTTACAGGCTTTCAACGCCTCCTTGTAAAGGGCAAGCTGCTCTTCTTTGGAAGGCAATGACTGCCGTTCCATAAACAGGAATTCTGTACGGAAAAGGCCTATACCATCGGCCCCTGCAGCTATAGCCCTATGTATATCCTGGATACTGCCGGCATTCACATAGACTTTAAGGCCTGCAAGGCGGGCCAGCCGGGCAACTTGCGAGGGGCAGGCAAGAGGGTCGTCCACACTCACTGTATCCCCTTCCGAAATGCCGGAAATATCTACTCCCAGCTGTATGGGTATGCCCTTGGAATGGGCAATAATGCACACATGGCTCGTAGTACTGCCCTTGCTGCACAATATTCCTGCGATGCGGCTGAAATCTATCTTCACCGTATCCGAAGGCAGCAGCTCCTGCGCCACCAGCACAGCCCCGTCCGGAATAGCTTGGGCAGATGTTTCAGGGCCTCCGCAGACAGCCTCGTCCAAACGGCGGAAAACGTCCCGGACATCGTCCGCCCTGGCCTTTAGGTATTCATCGTCCACCTCGGCGAACATGGCGCAAATCTCCGTGCAAGCGGCATCCAGGGCTTCGCGGTCGCTCTTCCCCGCCGCAAGGCCATCCTCCACGGCATCGCGCAGCATGGGATCCTCCAGCATCTCCAGATGAGCGGCAAAAAGCGGATTCGCACCGGCCTCCAGTACCAGTTGTTCACGGACAGCCTCGAAGGCGTCTGCAAAAGAACGCACCGCCTCACCGGAGGCGGCACGTGTCCATAGATATGCGGGGCCGCTTACGACCATGCCATTAGTCGCTTATCGACTCCAGAAATGCCTTCACAGCCTCAAGGGCCTGCCGTTCGTCGCCCCCTTCCACGCTGATTTCCAGCTCGGTACCGCACTTGATACCGAGAGACAGCACAGACAGCACTGACGCTGCATTCACGCTGCGTACAGGGCTCGCAAGTTTAATGGAGGAGCCTTCGAAGCTCTTCACCAGCTTTACCAGCTCTCCCGCAGGACGGGCATGAAGGCCTGAAGCAGCCTTCAAAACTACTTTATCGGAAACCATTACTCTTCAGCCGCAAGGTTACGGGAACGGTCTTTAAGGTTCCACTGGGTGAGTATGAGCAGGAATCCGAGCACGGATACGCCGGCCATCAATATGAAGATGGGATGCCAGCCGTAAGTGTCGGCGAACTTGCCGAGAGGATAACCGGTGATAAGGGTGCTGAAATAGCTCATGAATCCTATGATGCCCACGGCGGAGGATGCCGCTTTCTTGGACACTTCATTCGAAGCAATGACACCGAGCAGGGCCTGGGGGCCATAGAGGAAGAATCCCGCCAGGGCAAGCATCACAAGGAAGAGCACGGGCGAATGGAGGTCCTGAATATAGTGCAGGGCTACAAGGCATAAGGCCACGAGCACCATTTCTATGGCACACACCCTCTGGCTGCGGCTCTTGAACAGTTTGTCGGAAACGTAGCCGGCGAAAATCATTCCCAGGCATCCGGCGACTTCAAAGATCGCCACGGTCCAGCCGGACAAAGCCTGGCTCAATCCCATCTCCTGCAACATCGAAGGGCCCCAGTCCAGAATTGCGAAACGAACCACATAGACGAAGAGATCCGTAAGTGCGAGAATCCATATTACAGGATTAAGGAAAACCTTCTTTACCAAGAATTTGCGCCATTCTTTCTTGTCCTTGCCCTTAGTCTCGTCCAATTCTCCTTCCACTTTGGGAAGCTCGGGCAGGCCCACCGATTTGGGGGTATCGCGGAGAGTCGCTATGATAAAGAATACTCCGAACAGGGAAATGCAGGCCGGCACCCAGAAGCACAACTGCCAACTGGTAAGATAGCCGCAGATAACGGCCGCCACAAAGGCGCCGACGCTGTGGGAGGTATTCCATATACTCATCTTGGTAGCCAGCTCATGCGGCGGCACCCAGCTCACCATCAGGTGGTTACATGGAGCGAACCCGCATCCTTGGAATATCTGGTTGATGATATACAGTACCGACATTATGGTGACGAAGCCGCCTATGAAATCAGGGCCGCCCTGGGCTCCGGTGATAAGAGTCGTGAGCTTGTCCGTCCAACCGAACAGGAAATTCACCGCAACGCATATCCCCAAACCCAGGACCAGATGCCAGCGGGCATTGGTACGGTCGCCGATAACTCCGTTTATCAGCTTGGAGATACCGTATATGATACCGCCGGCGGAAATGATGGCTCCGAACTGGGCCTTGGTTATGTCCGGATATTGCTCTTGGATGAGGGGGATGGCGAAGGAGAAGTTCTTCCTAACGAAGTAGAACATTGCATAGCCGATCATCGAGCAGATGATGACTCTCCACTGCCAGTACTTGAAACTGTGTTTGGTCTGTTTTACTTGAGCCATGATGAGAATCTCTTAATGACTTGTAAATATACAAAAAAAGGCGCGACTTTAACAGCCGCGCCCTTAAAAAATTACGCAAATTAATTGGCAAGGGTGGTTCCTTCTGCAGTTCCGCTGCTGGATGAGCCCTGTGTGAGCTTGTCCAGGTTGCTGGAACTCAAGGCAGTGCCGTTCACGCTTCCGCCAGCCTTGCAGTTGACGAGCTTGCCGTTATTGGTACCGGCAATGGAGCCTGCTGCAGCGCCGTTGGCGCATACCACTGCTCCGGTATTCTTGTCTTCGGTGCAAACGTTGCTGCCATCGATTGAGTAACCGACCACACCGCCTGCCACTGCTGCAGCATTGTCGGAAGTAGAGCAGGAAACCTTGCCCTTGTTCTCATTGTTGGACGTGGATGAACCGGCGCCCTTGAACGCTCCGGCTATACCTCCGGCATAAGCGGCACCTGTGCCCTTGTTCACCAAGGATATCTCTCCGGCATTCACGTTGCCGGAAATATCCAGGCCAAGGACTCCGTATCCTAAAATACCGCCTGCAGTAACCTTGTTTGCATGGGTAGTAGCGTTCTCCACCTCAACGATAACCGAGCCATTGTTGGTATTGTTGCGGATGATATTATCGGCATTCTCCTTCTCCTGGAAGCCGCAGATACCGCCGGCGGCCTGCCAGTTGCCATTGGCTGCCTCCTGCTTCAGGATTACGTTTCCATCATTGGTATTACCCTCGATGATACCCTTAGAGTTGAGCGTACCCACGATACCGCCGATACGGCTTACCTGCATACGGTTGGAGGAAACCTCGCCCTTGTTGACGCTGTTGCGGACTATGGATCCGGTGTAGAGTGCACCCGCGATACCGGCAATCATCATGTAAGTACCGCTGGTTTCGGCCTCGGTCTGTTTGAACTTCACTGTTCCAAGGTTCTGGCATCCGTCCACGGTAGCTCCTTTGTGGGAGCAACCGACTATACCGCCGTACATGATGTACTTGCCATTAGGCGAGCTGAACTCGAGGTTTGCGGAATTGACGCACTTTTCTATGAGTGCCTCGGCATTGTTGGCATGACCTACGATGCCGCCGACCCATGCACCATCAGCCATGGTCACGACGGTCTGGTCGATCTGGCCGGCGTTTTCACAGTCACGCACGGTAGCGGGAGCGGCTATGCTTGCCACGAGGCCGCCTACGGCCATGGTGCCTTCGCTATTGATGGCCACGCTGACTTTAGCAAAGTTCTTTACGTTCTCGAGCGTACCGGTGAGCTCGGCGCAGACGCCGCCGATATGGCCGGTTTTCTCAACTGCGCCGTCGAAGGACACGCCGGAGAAGTTGTCCCATGCCTTGCCGTCCTGGGAGCCGAGGATGACGTTCTTCACGGTTCCGCTGATTGTCAGGAAAAGACCTGCGGTTGCCTGGGAAGAAACTACGGAGTAGTTGTAAACCTTGTGGTTCTTGCCGTCAAGGATGCCGGAGAATGAAGGGATAGGAGCAATGGTAGCCTTGCCGCAGTCGATGTCGGCCTCCAGGGACCACTCTTCCTCGGCGGGAATCTCAGCAGCCTTTGCCAGGAACTCTTTCAGCTGGTCAAGGTTCTTGATGAAATTTCCTTCGGGTTCGGGTTCAGGGGTATCGGAGGGTTTTCCGGCCTGTGATACCAAAATCTCGGCGGAAGCTTTACCATCCTTGCTGGTAATAGTCACCTTTGCGTCACGAGCTTCGCCTTCATTGGCGGCCGACACAAGGGAAAGAGTGGTTCCACCGTTTCCGGATGCGGGATTAACGGTGAGCCAGCCTGCGGAAGAGTTGGTGCTCCACTCACAGTTTGCAGTGAGGGCTACAGCCTTGGTTTCGCCTTCATAGGACATGGAAACGCTTTTGTTTCCGACGGAAAGCGATGATACTACCTCAGGCTCGGGCTGCTTGCAGGACGCAATGGCGAGAACTGCAAGAGCGGCACAAAAAAGAGATTTGATTTTCATAACGATGTATTATTAATTAGGTAATTTTTGTAAAAGCCATTCAGGATAATTGGTGCAGATGGTACGGAGATCGGCATAGCGTCCGACGTAATAATTGACAGCCTGGTCGCTATAAACGGCATTTCCGTCACCGGCTTGCTTGTCTATATTGAAGACGCTGATTTGCATACCGGCATTCTTGAATTCATCTATAGTACGGGAGCCGCCTCCGAAAGGGTTCATATAGCTGGCAGCCGAAAGGTTGGCCCAAGAGAAACCCATAGCCTTGTGGTCCGAAGGCCCTTTGTCGGCCATCCAGCCCACCGGAATACCGTAAACGGCCATACAGTTGGCTGCAGCCTTGGCAACCGTGGTATTGCTGGTGCAAATGAATTCGCAGAACTTCTCAGCCTTGTGCTCCTTGATAATCTCACATGCACGCTGCACCGCTTTGACAGGATATTGGGTAAGGGTGCCGTCGAGATTCTTTATATCCAGGCAGAGCTTGGTACAATTGCCTTGCACCTGCACTATGCCGAGAAATTCTTCAAGACAGGGAAGGTCCTCGCCGTTCTTGAGTTTACCGGCCTTGCGCAACTCCAGCAAAGTGTGTTCCCAGGGCCTGAGGCCATTGATCTTGAAGTCCGAGTCTGCGTGGGCGATTACGATGTTGTTGTCTTTGGTCCAGTAGATATCGCATTCCATCGCGTAGCATCCCAGATTCATCGTGTAATACAAGCCAGCACGGGAGTTGTCTGGCTTGCCGCTTTCCCGGGAGCCGCCCCTGTGCGCCACCACCTTGTTGGCACACGTGGCGGGTTCGGTCACGAGGTCGCCCGGCTCGTCGACGGGGTCGCCACCGTCGTCAACGACGTCGATGGGTTTTGGCTGTGGCACATCCGGCTTGGTGCACCCAAAGGCGAAGAGGGCCGCCAGCACCAGAGCTGCTGAAGAAATGATTCTCAAACTTTTCACTTTGCAGCTTGATTAATGACGTAAATAGTAGAAGCTCCGTTTTTAGATGTGAAGCGCAGGGTCGCGCTGCGTTTCTTGCCGGTCAGATTGGGTGCCACGGTACAAGAGATGCCAGGCTGTTCCACATCCTTGTCATCCCCTGCATAGGTACCCACGTAATGTGTCGTGATAGTCTTTGTTTCAAGCAGTATCCATGCGATGTCGCCATCGATGGAAACCGTCCATGGGACATTCAGGGTAGGTCCCTGATGCATGATGACCACGGCTTCGAAATCGGCGCCGGCCGCAGGGATGGTGCCGGGAGCGGGAGACAAAGATATACGGACTCCCGTCATATCCATTCCGTCAACGGTTACATCCTTTGAACAAGAGGCAAGGCCAAAGCAGAAAACTGCCGCAAGCATTATTATAAATATCTTTTTCATAATACGATGCATTTAGATGTTAAGACCATCCTTGAATCTGATGCAGGTTAGGATTCTTGTTAATGGAGCCCTGAAGGATAGGCCAGAGCAGGATGTTGGGATTCTTGGCCTTAAGGTCATTGAATGTCACATTGGGCTGCTCGCTGTTGGGAACCATATCCCAAATCCTTCCGGTACGGATAAGCGCCCACCATATCATGCCTTCTGCGGGAAATTCCAGGAAGTACTCGTTCACGATATTATCGAGCACATCTTTCGGACTTGTACTGCTGTAGTAATCATCCGTTCCGTACGCACGCTTGGCAATGATATTGAGGGATTTGTTCGCCCCGGCATAGTCTTTCTTGTAGTATTTCAGTTCGGCATCCAGCATCACGGCATAAGCGTAACGGTAGTAGATGAGGTCGTTGTCCTGCACCACAGGGGTTTTAGTCATGTCACCGAGGAGCTTGTTGCACCAGCTGATCTCATGATGGTCGGAAGCGGAAGAATAGGGACCGTATCCGACGTTGGTCTTAACGCGGGTGTCGCCTTTCTTAGCCTGGTCCTTGAGCAACTGCAGGAATTCCGCGGAATAACTCCACCACTGGGTAGAAGCAATAGGCACGGGATTGTTGTGATAAGAAGAACCGATGAGGTTGGTGGGGCTGCAGAAAAAAATCTGGTAACCACCTGTACTGGTAGCGCTTAGGGCCAGGGAGAAGATTATCTCCTTGTTCTTCTTGTTGGCCCGGTCGAATACATCACCGTATTTGGGCAGAAGATTTAAAGAAGAGATTCCGATTTTATTGAGAGCAGCTGAAGCCATATCCAGGTACTTGTCGCCTCCGTTGCGGGTAGAATACATCCAAAGGGCGTATTCAGCCTTCAGGGTGTACAAAGCATCCGGAGTTGCAAAATATTTCTCCCCGCCAAGGGAAGAGACCAAAGCTTCGCAAGCTTCGATGTCTTTCTCCACCTGTGCATATACTTCATCTTCAGTGCTTTGACTGGGATAACACTCAGTCTGTGTAGTGGACTCCACCGGAAGCAGGTTTACAGGTACTTCTCCCCATACACGTGCGGCGAAGAAATAGCAATATGCCCTGGCGAAGTATGCCTGGGCGTTGGCCCAGTCGAGACGAGCCTGTGTGGCGCCGCACTCGGGTCCGTG
This sequence comes from uncultured Bacteroidales bacterium, assembly GCA_946414935.1. Lineage (GTDB taxonomy): Bacteria > Bacteroidota > Bacteroidia > Bacteroidales > UBA932 > Cryptobacteroides. The sequence goes on along the minus strand of CAMKQN010000012.1, from coordinate 8,271 downwards.
CTTCAGGACGGCATTTGCCTGGTCGATAGTGGAATACAGTCCGGACCAGGAAATGGTATTGCTCGGTGAAAGGTTATTGTGGCGAAGGGCAATCTTGAAGTTGTCCTGTACCTTGGATTCCAGGGAAGGTCCCCACATGTAGTCACCCACGCGGATTTCCCCGAAGTAGAACACATTGCACTCCGAATCGGAGAAATATGCCTGAAGACGCTTGTAGATGCCGGGCACGGACTGCTCAAGGTCAGAGGCATCCTTCCACATGTTGCTTACGGACAAAGCATTGTCGTAAGGAATATCCAAATCTTTATGGCAGGAAGAAAAGACTGCCGTACAGAGGAGAGCTAAACCGAAAACTTTAATGAGATTTTTCATAACCGTATCCTCCTTAGAAAGTTAATTTCAGGTTAAACAGCACTTTGCGCGCGGCTGGCATAAGGTTGGACGTTGCACTGCCCATCTGCACGGAAGAATACATATTGGAGTCGGACTCGGAACTGATACCGGTCTCGGGGCTTATGGCTCCACTGAGCTTGGTAAAGTACCAAAGCGTATTGCCGGTCACGCCAACCGTAATCCTCTTCATGGAAATAGCCTTCGCCCACTTGTCGGGAAGATCGTAATAGATGGATGCGTCACGCAGGCACAGGTAGCTTGCGTTTTCCACGTTGAAACTGGAAGCGCGGGAATAGTTGCGGTTACCGTAATCGGCGTCGTTGGGGAAGAAACGGGCCCATTTCGCATTGGTATCACCGGGAGTACGCCAGCACCCGGCAACCAGGTTTACGTCCACGTTGGAGTTGCTGAAGCCCAAGGTATTCTGAATCATACGGGTCTTCATGTAGTTGTATATGGAGTGACCTAGGGCATAGTCGAAATAGACGTTGAAGGTAAAGCGGTCCAGATGTATGGTGTTGTTGATACCGCCTGTGCTGTGAGGCATCACGTTTCCGAGCAGGAACATGTCGGTAGCATCGATTTGCTCGGCCCCGTCGGAAGTCTTGGCCGTACCGTAACGGTTGACCCACTCGAAGTCGCCGGCATCTTTGCGGCCTTCCACACTCTTTCCGTCGCTGCGGCGGTATCCGTGGGACTGCTGGTCGAAGTAAGCGGCTGCAGCCTCTTCTTCAGTTTGCAGTATGCCCGCCACCAAATAACCCCAGATGCGTCCCAGAGGCTCGCCCACCGCGGTACCTCCGAAGCGATAGCCGTTGGCGGTGGTATAGCCGCCTATGCGCCATCCGTACACCGGGTCGCCATTGGCATCGAACACAAGGTTGCCGTCCATATCCTTGAGCTGATACTTGTATTCGTCAGGCAGGCTCAATACTATGTTTTTGGACAGAGAGTAGGTAAAATCAGTTTCCCATGAGAAGTTCCGCTTCTGGATGTTTACGGTATGCAGCTCGAATTCGGCACCCCAGAAACGTACACTGCCCACATTGGCATTCACGGAACCGATTTGTCCGGTATCGGGAAGGGTGATGGAGTAGATAAGGTCTTTGGTCACCTTATTGTAGTAATCGGCGACCACGCGTACGCGGTCCTTGAAGAAGCTCATGTCGAAACCGAGGTCGAGCTGGGTGGTCGTCTCCCACTTGAGTCCGGAGTTCACCATCTTGGAAGGGAGCAGCACGTTATACACGTCGTAAATGCTTGCCGAGTAAGCTCCGAGAGGGTCGGTACGGGCAATGCTGTTGTTACCGGTCTGACCCAGCGAAGCACGAAGCTTCAGCAAATTAATATTTTCCTTAAGAGGCTCGAAGAAAGGCTCCTCGCTTATTACCCAGGCAGCTGATACCGAAGGGAAATAGCCCCACTTGTTCTCGCCCAGGAAAAGGGATGAACCGTCGGCGCGGAACGTAGCCGAAAGGATGTAGCGGTCGGCAAAGTTGTAACCGATACGGCCGAAGTAAGAGATGAGGGCGGTCTCATAGTCCTGGTTACTCATACTCATGGTTCCTTTCAAGTTGGAGCCACCGGAAGAAAGCATGGGCACCTTGTCGGAGAGGGAACCGGAGTTGGCTGCGTTCAGGTACCAATAGTGCCACTTCGACCAGTCATAGCCGGCAGTGCCACTCAAGTGGTGCTGGCCGAACTTCTTGTCGGCGGTGAGGTATGCCTGGAAGTTCTGGCGCTGGGTCTGGGTACGGGTTTCGGTAGTGCTGCGGTTGGTGGAGACGAAGTTCACGCTGCCGTTCACTTCACCCTTGGTATAGTAGCTTCCGCGATAGCTGTTGTCGTAAAGCGCATACTGGGCAGTGGCCGTGAGCCAGTCGGTCATCTTTGCCTCCAGCTTCACGCTTCCCATGAACTTCTGCCTCTGGGTCTCGCGATCGTAGAAAGTTTCGTAGAATTCGGCGGTCTGCTGGTTCTTGTTGGTACCGCCGGTGGCGAACGTGCCGTCCGGATACTTTCCGATATGGGTAGGAGACATCATGATGCCTCGGCCGAGCACCGTGAAATAGTCGTTGGTCATGGGGTGCTTGACTCCGTTTGAATAATCGAAGGTAGTGGAAGCGTTGAGCCACTTGGTCACCTTGAAAGAGGTGTTGCCGTGCATGGTAAAGTTGTTGTAGCTGCTCATTGCAACCATACCGTCATCTGCAAGATAACCCACGGAAGCGGCATACTTCATATCCTTGTTGCCGCCGTTGATACCTACGTACTGCTTATGGTAGAGTGAAGGATGGTACCACTCGCTCTGCCAGTCGTGGTCGGTGTAAATGATGGTCTTCGTGGGATCGACGGGGTCTGCCATCGTGAGGTAGCCTTCGGGAACGGTCTCACCATCCTTCAGGTAGCGGGTGGAATAGGTGGATGTGGCCTCGGTGTTGCCGATACCTGCACCGTTGGCTCCGTCGAGCACCAGCAGTGGATCGGGACCCTGGGCTGCAGCGGGACGTACGATGGTGAGGAACTCCGTAGCGTTGGCGAGCTTCCATGTGCGGGCAGGTGACGTAAAGCCTACCTGCGAATCAAACACCACCTGGGGCTGCTTGAATTCGCTGCCCTTCTTGGTGGTGACCAAGATAACGCCGTTGGAAGCACGGCTACCGTAAATCGCTGCCGATGCGGCATCTTTCAGCACTTCGATGGACTCGATATCGTTGGGGTTGAGATCCTCAATGCCGCGCTCCACGCCGTCCACAAGGAAGAGAGGATCGTTGCTGCGGTTGATGGAGGAACCGCCTCGGATAAGGAACCTAGGGGACTCGCCCGGAAGGTTGTTGTTGGATGCGATACGCAGACCGGTAACCTTTCCCTTCAAGGCATCACCCACGGTGGACACCGGGGCGTCCATAAGCTTCTCTCCGTCAACCTTGGCGATTGCTGTACTCAAGGTCTTGCGGCTTTGGGTACCGTAACCTACCACCACCACATCGTCCAGCAAGGTGGAATCGTCGGCCATGGTCACGTTGATGACGCTCCTGCCGGAAACGGGTATGTCCTGGGTGCTGTAACCGATAAACGAGACTTCGAGAGTCTGGTTGGGAGCAACGTTGATGGAAAAGCGCCCGTTATTGTCGGTCGTAGTTCCCTGGGTGGTGCCTTTGATGAGGACTCCGGCGCCCGGAAGAGGATCTCCGTTAGCATCCACGACGCGGCCGGTAACCGTCCCGGCCTGGGCGGACTGGGCGGCGGTAAGCACCACTGTGCGGTTCACCACCTTCCAGCTTATACCCTTGCCGCTGAAGGCACGCGTAAGGATAGACTCCAGAGAGGCCTGCTTTTGCTTGATGGAAATGTCTCCCAAGCTCTTGGAAGCCAAATTGGTTTCATAGGAGAATAGTACGCCCGTCTGCCCCGTAAGAGCCGAGGTGAACGAGCTCACTGTGGCTCCTGACAACGTTAGATCGACGTCGTAAAGAGCCTCCTGCGTCTGGGCATGTGCTTTCGCTCCGGAGAAGAACGCAAGCATTGCTAAAACGCAGATAGTAAACAGATGCTTATTTCTCATAGGAAAAAGATGAATGATTATTTATGTAAGATTTTACACTCGGAACCAGACAAATACTGCACAATGGCCAGGACATCTTCTACGGAGTCCGACTTCAGGAAGGCAATATTGTAACGTTTATCTACTTCGTCTTCTGTGTAGCTAATCTTCACTTTATACAACTTGGAAATCGAGCCGATGATCTCCCGGAGTGTAGCATCGGACATGGAAACAAGATTGTATTTATCTGTGACAAAAGCAGTTGCATACACCGACTCTACCCGCATATCTCCGTTGACATTCAGGTATGTCGCCTTTTGATTGGGGGAAAGGGTAATCATGGAGTAGCCCTCCGGGGACAACAGGCGCACCGATCCCCTTTCGAGCACTACTTGGGAAACATCCGGGGATGAAGAAACGGAGAAGGCGGTGCCCAGCACCTTTACACCTATAGTATGGGTACTTACGGTGAACGGCCTGGTCTCATCCCTGGCAACATCGAAATAGGCATCGCCTTCCAGATTCAGGACACGGCTGTCCGCCAAACCCGCCACGTTGTAACTGATTTTGGCTCCGGGGCGCAGATACACCCTGGTTCCGTCTTCCAGGACCAGGTGAATGGTATCGTCAGTAATGTTGGACGCCATGGTCAAAGCCGGCGATGGCTCCGCAACCGGTTCCTGCCTGACAGGAAGGAAAAGAATCAGAGCAAGTGCCGCGGCAACTGCTGCCAGAGCAGCCAGGGGCCAATGACGGATGGGCCTGCGGCGAGCCGCTTCGTGGGCATCGATACGGGCATCCAGCCGTCCCAGCATAGTATCGATATCGTCACCCAGTCTATCTGAAGTAACGGTGCTGTGCAAAGAATAATTTGCGACAAACAACGAATAAAAACGTTTATTCTCCTCTGATGCTTCAAGCCACGCGACAAGCTCATCCTCTTCCTGGAATGAAGCGGAATGGTTGAGGTGCTTGATAATAAGGCTGACAATGTAATCTTGCATACCTATTATAATACAGCCGGGACGGCCAAAACACCCAAAGGAGAACCGGAAAAATTACACTCCTGCAAGCTGCGAGCGAAGTTGCTTGAGCGCAAGATACATATGATTCTCTACAGTACTGAGGGAAATGCCCAGACGTTCGCTGATTTCGCGGTTGGACAAATTTTCTATGTAACTGAGAGTGAACACCTCGCGGCATCTCGGAGACAACTTGGACAGAGCTTCGGAAATGATGTCCCGCAGGTCGGCGGCAAAAATGCTCCGTATGACCGGATTAAGGTCCGGCGACCAGCAGTCTGTCATCATCGAGACTATTCTGCTTTGATACATATCCCCGTACTGCCTTGCCCTCCGGGACTTGTCCAGCAGATTCAGGCAACGATTGTAAACGCTCCGGAGCAGATAAGCCTGCAGCTCTTTATCGTCTTCCCGCAGGCGGCGTTTGTTCTGCCACAGCCCGAACAACACGTCTTGCACTATGTCTTCCGCCCAGCCACGGTCGGTCCCGGACAGAAAAAGCCGGGCGTAGGCAAGCAAAGAAACGTACCTGGAGCGGCAGAGTTCGTTGAACGCCTCTCTGTCGCCGGACTTAATACGTGTAATCAAACCAGACTGCATTATGTGGCTATAGTTTCTGCCACAAATATAATAAAAAAAGTTGCGCCCGCAACAATATCTATATGCGGGCGCAATTTCAGGTCATTCCGGGCTGGCTGAACGAATCTACCGCCTTCCGCCATAGCCGCCATGGCCCATTCCGCGAGGACGCATCTTCTCACGGTCGAAATTACCGAAACGCCATGTGAGAGACAGTATAATATAACGTCCGAGGGTGTTGTTGTAAACTTCGGAGTGGTAATTGGCATTGTCCGAAACACTAAGGTTCTTGGCCTGACCCAGGATGTCGTAGCCTTTGAGGGCGAGGGTAGCTTTCTTCTTGAAAAGCAGCTTCTGGATTTCAGCGTTCAGGATATACTCGGGCCGGTAATTCAGCGTGCTGGCGTAGCCGTCGTACCAGTTGTAGTTAAACTCGCTCTTGAGGGTGATTCCGGGAGCTTCCCATGTCCAGTTAGCGGTGGCACGTATCTGATTGTTGAAGGTCATGGTATTGTCCGCAGTCTGGGCAATGGTGTACCAGCTCTTGTTTATACGTGTACGGGCGCTTGCAGACAGCTCCAGGGCATCTGTACGATAGGTCACGCGAAGGCGCTCTGTCGCGCTGAGGGTGCGGGTGGTGTTCTCGTCGAACAGCTTGCTGATTTTATTCCCGTAAGATTCGATGAAACCATCGTAATCCATGTCGCCGGTTTCAGCGTTGTAGTAATTGTCCATTACGCTTCTGACACCGTCTCCACCCACATAGGAAGCACTCTTGCTGTAATTGATGCGCCCCATTTCGCCTATAGTGAAGTTGGACTTGCCAATGGGAATGTTGGCGAAGACATTCATGCCGATATTGAAGGACGCAGGTCCGTTGAAAGGCATTGAGTATCGGGCTCCATTGGCGCCGTACCAGATGGCGCTGGTGATGGGATCCTTAACGTAACTGCCGTTGACACGGGCGTTTACAGAAGCGAAAGACTTTCGGTTGTTCATACGGAACTCCCCGTTGAAGTTGTGGCTGAAATAAGGAGCCAGGGTGGGATTGCCGAAGCTGATGTTCAGGGGGTCGGTATTGTCCGGAACGGGCAGCAACTGCGACACGGAAGGCTGATTTGACCATCCGCGGTAGAACACCCGCATGTTGGAGTTCTCCCCCATTTCCCACCAGAGCATGGCAGTAGGGGCATACCGCCAGCGGGTATCGTCGTAGGTCTGCTGCTTGCCGGCACGCATTGTCTCGTTAACGGTCTTCACGGGCTGGGCGGAGAAACCCAGCTGGGCACGGAACTTCTCCAGCTGGTAGAGGACGTTGGCTCCTATATCGTGGCGGCTGTTGTTGTTGGATATCTTGTTGGAATAATATTCGTCCAGGGCACCCTCGTTGTTTTTGTCATAAACGTTTTTCTGGGAAGTGGAACGCGACCAGTTGTAACCGTAGTTGGCCTCTACGAAGAAGTTGCCGCCCAAAGGCTCGGTATATGTAGCCCTTCCGAACAGCGATACGCTGCGGCTTTTCTGTTCTATATCCTGATTGGTCTCTTCCTGCTTGCCCCAATTGCCTTCTGACACGAAATCCGAATTGACAAGGGAGTAGTTCCAGGAGTTCAGCTCGTTGTTGGAGAAGCTGTAGCGTCCCATCACGGTAAGAGTACGCCCTGGCTTACCAAGCCGCTGGCGGAGCAGGGCGAATCCGTTTGTGCTGAAATTCCGGTTTTCGCCAGTATTCGTAGATTTACCTTCGTTTACATGGCTGATTACGGAATCATAGTCATTATCTGTGAAATACTGATTGTTCTGGGCAAAGGATCCACCGCCGAAATTCACCTGGGGCTGGAAGAGGATGGAGGTATTCTCCGAAAACTTGTGGTCCAGACGCATGCCGAAACGATGGCCCCACGTGCGGGTGTCGTTGTTTCCGTCCGAGTCATACAGCATGTTGTGGTCCTGGAGATAAGTGGTTTTGGAACTCTTTTCCTCGACCAGCTTGCGGGTATTGTTATAGAGGTAGTTGCCGCTAAGGTCCATATGGCCGTCGAAAAGGGTCCAGGCCCCGTTGACTCCGCCCATCCAGGACTCGGTGATACCGCTGTCGTTCCAGTTGCCGCCGCGGCCTCTTCCCATTCCGCCTCCACCACCGCGCATATTGCCCATCATGGAGCCGGCGAGATCGTTGAAGCCACGGTTGTTGGTATTGTTTGCATTGGCCACTACGGAAATCTGGGTCTTGTCCGTGAAATTGCCGGCAAAGGCCGCTCCCTGATAGCGCCAGTCGCCTTGCACATCGGTAGAAGGCACATCGTGGCCGCCGCCCGCCATTACATTGCCGAAGGTACCTTTCATCATACCCGGCTTGATGCTGAGGTCGATGATGGTTTCTTCCTCGCCGTCATCTATTCCGGTGAACTCGGCCTGGTCGGACTTTTTGTCCACCACCTTAAGCTTGTTGATTATCTTCGCCGGAATGTTTTTGGAAGCGAGCTGAGGATCATCCAGGAAGAAAGTCTTTCCGTCTATTGTTATTTTGCTGATAGTCTTGCCGTTCATGGTGATGGACCCGTCGTCGCCGACTTCCACGCCAGGCAATTTCTTCAGCAGGTCTTCCAGCACGTCGTTGTCCGTAGTCTTGAAAGATGTAGCGTTGAATTCTATGGTATCCTTCTTTATAATTATAGGATTGCCTACAGCTGAGACGGAGGCTGCATCCAACTGCTCACGGTCCAGTTTCAT
>CAMKQN010000011.1:0-33814 GCA_946414935.1 uncultured Bacteroidales bacterium | reverse complement strand
TGACAGACGAATTCATGCTTGGTGACAACATACTCGTGGCCCCCGTCGTCACTCCAGAAGACAGCCGTACCGTTATTCTTCCCGAAGGCTTGTGGAAGGCCGACGACGGCAATATCTATGATGGCGGCACGTATACCATAGATGTGCCTGTCAGCAGGCTCCCTTATTTTGAAAAGATATGAACAATCTTCTGATATCCCCCTCTGTGTTAAAGTTTGTATGCCATGCTCTCTATATCTCCGGTCTTGCGGCTGATGGGACAGAAAAAGGCAATAATTGTCCCGGAGGCGGAAAATAGCCACCTTCGGGACAGAGAATTGCGAAAACGGTCCCCGATTATAGCAAAAAGCCTCCTGCAGGACAGAAAACTGCAATAATGGTCCCGGAGGGTCTGGGGAATCGGCAAGACATACAAGCACTCATCACTGGCTGTTCCCCCTCTACGGTCCAGCATTTCAAGAAAATAATCGCCCGATTTTATTAGGGAGTTTACCAGCGAACTTGCGACCCTTCTCGGCTTGCGCTGTTATTCCGTAACAGGACGGATAGAGTACCCAAGATATACAAGGTCGTAGGCACAGTCAACATAGTTGGAGGATTCGAAGGCGAGGATCCATGCGCTACCCTGATAGCCTGTGTAGAGAGATGCAGACCAATAGCCACCCCAAGCTCCTTGCAATTCATACTGCGAGCTTCTTACGCCTGCCGCAGGGAGGAATATTGATTTGTCTGTGAAACCAGCCCTGTTGCTCGTGACAATCATTCCAGTCACACCAGTTCCATTATAATTGCCTGTCCATACCCAATTGCAATTGCTCTTTAGTTCTATTAACTCGGCGTCTGTCGGCGTCCGCCAGCTGCCGCCCCAATTCACGTGGGCGGCGTCATCCTCCGGATCGAGGACTGTCTTGTTATCCACCGTACCGTAACTGGAGTCGTAGTTGTATTTTGTCAGGCTATTGGAACTGCCGTTGCACCACTTGTACGTTGACCAATGATAATTGGACTTCGGCTCGGTTTCGCCCCAAGCGAAATAGTCGCCATATTCTTCCGGTTTTGTAGCTCCTATATTGAAGGTCGCCCATTTGAGACCTGACGGCAGACCAAGGTCGACATACTCAGGCACTGCAGCGGGCTGTTCAAGGACGACCTCGACCGGCGCCATGCTGTTCACATGATTCCTCGCGATAGAGATTGACTTGTCGGTTGCCTTCGCGAAGGTGCTGCCGTCGGCACAGGTTACTGTGATAGTGAAGCCCTTTGTGAAATTCGTCGGGGGAACGACGAACCAGAATTCGGTGCAGCTGTCCGCCGATGAGCCTATCGTTACCAGTGTCGGGCAGCTGAGGGTGATGCTTTGGGTGGCGTCGCTCTGCATCGCAAGCGACGGAGTGCCGCCGACCGGCATAGTCACCAAGGCACTGCCGGCTATGCGCTCACCGTTGTTGCCCCGGAGGGTTATGCTCGAAACCTGAACGTTGCTGCCGAACAACTTGAACGCAAGGATGCTGCCCGTGTTCCTGAACTTCAGCTGGTTATCCGGCGTGGCAGATAACATCGTATTGGCCCCGGCTCCGAAACTGCCTTCCACCCAGGTCTGCTCTGAGGGAAGAGTGATGGCAATCACTCCGTCGTTACTTATCTTGGTGCTCTGCTGGTAAGGGTACACCGCATAGATGTCCGAAATGTCGTTGCCGGTCACGAATTCATCGCCGGCGACCTTGGAGAAGCTGCCGGCATTGTCGCCGGTCTCGCCCTTGAAGGCATATTGCTGGTTGTAAGTGTACTTGTTGAATATCGTAATCCTGTCGTCGGCGTGCCAGAGGACGCGGAACTGGTCGTCCGCATAAGTCTTAGTGTCCGTCGTTTCCGAAGGCTGCTCGATGGTAGCGTAGAATTCCTCGTACTGCGGAAGGACGGGCAGGACTTCTTCCTGCTCCTTTACAGTACAGGCAGTTGCAACAACTAAGGCTACAAGTGAAAAAAGTATGCTGAACTTGTGCATGTCAAGTGGCTTAACAACCTGCAAATATAGTGTTTTTCAGAACACCCCACTCACCCGGACACAGGGTGATGAAAAAAAAGGCCGCGGGCGGATGCCTGCGGCCTTTGTCGTCACAATGAACGATCACACTTTGATCTCAACCTCTACGCCGGAGGGCAACTCGAGCTTCATCAAGGCGTCAACGGTCTTGGCGTTGGAGTCCTCGATGTCGAGAAGCCTGCGGTAAGAATCGAGCTCGAACTGCTCGCGGGCCTTCTTGTTGACGAAGGTCGAGCGGTTGACGGTGAAGATCTTCTTGTTGGTAGGGAGAGGAATAGGTCCATTCACCTTCGCGCCTGTAGCTTTCACCGTGTCGACGATCTTGGCAGCCGACTTGTCGACGAGCATGTGATCGAAAGACTTGAGTTTAATTCTAATTTTCTGATTCATATAATTAATAGTTTTTAATAATCGTTTTATTCATCATCCGAGACAAACCTGTAACCGCTCTTTTCCACAATGTCTTTGGCCATAGCCCCGGGGACTTCGGCATAATGGTCGAATGACATGGTGCTCGTGGCACGTCCTGAAGACAGGGTGCGGAGCACGGTCACATAACCGAACTGCTCGGAGAGCGGGACGAAGGCCTTGACAATGCGGGCGCCGCTAGCGGAAGAATCCATCGAGGTAATCTGGCCGCGACGGCGGTTCAGGTCTCCTACGATTTCTCCCATGTACTCCTCCGGCGTCACGACTTCGAGGTCCATGATGGGCTCGAGGAGCACGGGCTTGCATTTGCGGCAAGCATGACGGAAAGCCATGCGGGCAGCAAGCTCGAATGACAACTGATCAGAATCCACCGGATGGAAAGAGCCATCCAGCAGGGTGACCTTGAGAGACTGCACTTCATAACCCGCAAGTACACCGTTGGTCATTGCGGACTCGAAGCCTTTCTGCACACTCGGAATGAACTCCTTGGGTACGTTGCCGCCCTTCACCTGATTGTCGAACTGAAGTCCGGTCACACCCTCGTCGGCAGGTCCGATCTCCACCACGATATCTGCAAACTTGCCGCGGCCGCCCGTCTGCTTCTTGAAGACCTCGCGATGCTGTACGCTCGCGGTAACGGCCTCCTTGTAGTTGACCTGCGGGGCGCCCTGGTTGATCTCGACGCCGAACTCACGGCGCAGACGGTCAACAATGATATCCAGATGGAGCTCGCCCATACCGCTGATGACGGTCTGGCCGGTCTCGTTGTCCGATTTCACGGTAAAGGTAGGGTCTTCCTCCGCCAGCTTCGCCAGAGCCACCCCGAGCTTGTCGAGGTCGGCCTGGGTCTTGGGTTCCACCGCGATACCGATTACCGGATCGGGGAACTCCATAGACTCCAGCGAATAGCGGTGGTTCTCTGCGCACACGGTGTCGCCCGTGTGGAGATCCTTGAACCCTACTGCCGCGCAGATGTCTCCCGCCTCCACGAAATCTATGGGATTCTGGTGGTTGGAGTGCATCTGGTACAGGCGTGCCACCCTCTCCTTCTTGCCGGAACGCGAATTCATCACATAGGTGCCGGCATCCAGATGTCCGGAGTAAGCACGTATGTACGCGAGGCGGCCGACGAAGGGATCCGTTGCAATCTTGAAAACAAGACCGCAGAACGGTGCTTCCGGAGAAGGAGGCAACATGACGGCCTGGTCGTTGGCCATATTGGTGGCGTGGGTCTCGCCGATGTCCAGTGGAGAAGGCAGGTAACGCATCACGGCGTCCAGCAGGAACTGAACTCCCTTGTTCTTGAAAGAAGAGCCGCAGCAGGCAGGTACAATCTGCATCGAGATGGTACCCTTGCGCAGGGCGGCAACTATTTCTTCCTCGGTGAGGGAGTCGGGATCCTCAAAGAACTTCTCCATAAGGGCGTCGTCGAATTCAGCAGCTTTTTCCACCAGCTTGGCGCGCCAGGATTCGACGTCTTCCAGCATATCTGCCGGAATGTCGCCGTACTCATAGTTCACGAGCTCGTCGCTCGAGTTGTAGAAAATGGCCTTACGTGCGATCAAATCGACTATGCCCTGGAAGTGCTCTTCCGCCCCGATAGGGAGGCAGATGGGCACCGCGGTTGCGCCGAGTTTGGTCTTTATCTCTTCCACACATGCGAGGAAGTCCGCACCGACGCGGTCCATCTTGTTGACATACGCCAACTTGGGCACGCCGTACTTATCGGCCTGACGCCATACTGTCTCACTCTGCGGCTGCACGCGGCCGACCGCACAGAAAGTGGCGATCGTACCGTCGAGCACACGCAGGGAGCGCTCTACTTCCACCGTGAAGTCCACGTGACCCGGAGTGTCGATCAGGTTGATCTGGTAGGTTTGGCCGCCAAAATGCCAGAAAGCCGTGGTAGCGGCAGAGGTGATAGTGATTCCCCTCTCCTGCTCCTGGACCATCCAGTCCATAGTGGCTGCACCTTCGTGGACCTCTCCTATCTTGTGGGTCTTTCCGGTGTAATAGAGGATACGCTCGGACGTAGTGGTCTTGCCCGCATCTATGTGGGCCATAATGCCGATGTTCCTCGTGTATTTGAGATCTCTCTTGGCCATCAGATGTTAAGGCTAAAAGCGGAAGTGGGCAAATGCCTTGTTGGCCTCTGCCATTCTGTGCATATCCTCCTTGCGCTTGAAAGCACCACCTTCATTGTTGTATGCGGCGATGATCTCAGCACAAAGTTTCTCTGCCATAGAGCGGCCGGAACGCTTGCGGGCGAAGTTGATCATATTCTTCATCGAGAGCGAAATCTTCCTTTCCGGGCGCAACTCTGTCGGCACCTGGAAGTTGGCACCACCGATACGGCGACTCTTGACCTCGATCTGAGGGGTCACGTTCTCGAGAGCCTTCCTCCAAATATCGAGAGGAGCCTTGTCAGAATCTTTCATCTTCTCGCCTACCAAATCAATGGCATCGTAAAAAATAGAATACGCGATACTCTTCTTCCCCTGCAACATAAGATTGTTCACGAAACGTGTAACCATCGTGTCGTGGAACTTAGGATCAGGAAGTAGAATCCTCTTCTTAGGCTTTGACTTTCTCATTTTTGTAAAAAATTAATTTAAACACTTCGCGGACTACTTCTTGGGCCTCTTGGCACCATAGAGAGAACGGGACTGGGTCCTTCCCTCTACGCCAGCGGTATCCAAAGCGCCACGAAGGATGTGGTAACGTACACCCGGAAGGTCTTTCACACGACCACCACGAACGAGCACGATGGAGTGCTCCTGGAGGTTGTGACCCTCGCCGGGGATGTAGGCATTGACCTCTTTGGTGTTCGTGAGACGTACACGGGCAACCTTACGCATTGCTGAGTTAGGTTTCTTAGGGGTAGTTGTATAAACCCTAAGGCATACGCCACGCTTCTGAGGACAAGCATCCAACGCGCGGGACTTGCTCTTTACTTCGACAGTCTCGCGTCCTTTGCGGACCAATTGTTGAATTGTTGGCATAAGTGTTTGTTAATAAATAAAATATACTGTTCCCCCATAAAAAAGGGGCTGCAAAGTTACTAAAAAATATTTATTCCGCAAGCGCAGCGAACTCAATATCGCTTTCGGCGCGTGTCCTGAGGGCCGGATCCTTGGTCCCTGCGTCTGCCAGATGCTGCAGGGCCTCTGATTTCCGCCCCTTCCTGGCGGCGATTACGGCACGGAGATATTCCGCCTTCGCGCATTTGCAGCTGAGGGCTTCGGAAGCTTCATCCAGCTTGCCGTCAAGCAGGTACGCCACGGCGGCGTTGCGGCCCTTCAGGCCGGCCGCAGCCTTGGTCGCAGCAGCGTAATCGCCCTTCAGGATATTCAGCACCACGAGATTCTGCTGCGCCTGTTCGTTCTCGGCCTTCTTGAAGCACTGGGCGGCCTGGTCGTAATCCTCGTAACGCATTGCCACCACTCCGGTTGCATTGAGCACGTCGGCATCGGGCTCCTTAATCTTGCCGAGATATGCTCCGGCAAGCGAGGTCTTGCCCTGGTCCAGGTAGAGCTTCGCAAGATTGTAGCGAGCCGTGTCGGAGTTGTACTTGCTGATGGCGTATTTGTAAATGGTTTCCTTGCTGTCCTCCGCCTTGGTGATAGAGGCGATACGGAGCAGCGAGGGCTCGTCGAAATTCTCGATTCCGTTTTCGGCCATCTTGAGCAGTTCCTCGTTGTCGTAGTTGCGGAACTCGGAACTGGTGACGAAACGGGCACGGCGGAGCTCAGGGAACACTTTCTGGTTGATTTCCGTGTAAATCTGGGAAAGGTTGCGGATCTCGCTCTCGCGCACCGCCGGGTCGCTGTACATGGAAAGGACGCGGAGAATGAGCTCCTTGTCTTCGATGTTCGACTTGGAGACCGCCTCCTTGAAACCGTCCCAGTCCTGGCCCATGCTCTTCACCTCGACGCCGGTAACTTCGATATCTTTGGCCTCCTTGGAGATTTCGTCCCAGGCCTGCTGGGCTGTAGCGGCACGCCTGTCGGAAAGTTTTGCGTTATAATCCTTGCCGCCTTCCGGGGAAGCGTAAGCAACTATCTGAGTACCCTTTACGGTGGTGCGCTCATCTTCCTGAAGCTTGCCCAGACGGTACTTGTAGCCGTCCATGGCATAGGTTTCCATCTCGCTCTGCTTCACCTTGTCGGAATTGACATCGTACAGAATCTTGGCCTCGGTGCTTCTGGCGATGACGGCCTGGTATCCGTCCGGCTTGAGCTTGTACACGCCGTTCAGGTCCGCCAGCTGGTAGGTCGCAATGCAGCCGTCTGCCACCTTGACGGGATCCACAGGATAATCCTTATCTTTGAAATGGACTACGCTGCGGAGCTCCAGGCGGGCTTTTTCGCAGCCCGGCTTGTAAGGAAACACAAGTTTCTCCGTCACCGTGGTACCGGCAGAAGAAACCACCTTGAAATTGTCCTTGACTTTGTCGCCCTGGTACTGAAGCAGCCGGCCTTCAAGCTCGCCGCCTTCATACACGAGCACGGGGAGCACGTCCATGGTA
Source organism: uncultured Bacteroidales bacterium (assembly GCA_946414935.1). Taxonomy (GTDB): domain Bacteria; phylum Bacteroidota; class Bacteroidia; order Bacteroidales; family UBA932; genus Cryptobacteroides. The sequence continues at coordinate 26,813 of CAMKQN010000011.1, read as the reverse complement.
GCCTTGGGATGGAAATAATCCTTAGGACATGTGACAGTGACGGTTGCTGGAATCTGACCACCCTTTATTTCGAGTACTTCAGGATTGCACTTGATATCCACATTCTTCGCAAGCTGCATTTGCTCAAGTCTGGACTTGGAACACGAAACAGAGAGTAACAAGAGCGCGGCGAACGCTGCAAAAGAGAGTAAACGTTTCATATAAATATTAATTGTTTGCATCATAGAAATGCAAAGATAAGATTTTTTGCATAACTTTGCACTGTTATGGACGCTCAAGAGCTTCAATTACTGAAAAACCGATACGACATCATAGGTAATGACCCGGCGCTGAACAGAGCCCTCGAAACCGCCGTCGCCATAGCCCCTACGGACCTTACGGTGCTGATAGAGGGCGAGAGCGGCACGGGCAAGGAAAACATCCCGGGAATAATCCACCAGCACAGCCGCCGCAAGACCGGCAAGTACCTGGCTGTGAACTGCGGTGCCATTCCCGAAGGCACCATCAACGCGGAGCTGTTCGGACACGAAAAAGGGGCCTTCACCGGAGCTGTGGGCGAGCGGAAGGGCTATTTCGAAGAGGCCAACGGGGGAACGCTGTTCCTGGACGAGATCGGGGAGCTTCCCAAGGAGACGCAGGCGATGCTGCTCAGGGTGCTGCAGAACGGCGAATACATGAAGGTAGGCTCGTCGAAAGTGGAAAAGACCGACGTGCGTGTGATTTGCGCCACCAACGTCAACCTGTCGTACGCAGTGGCCACGGGCAAGTTCCGCCAAGACTTGTACTACCGAATAAACTCCATACAGATACAGATGCCGCCGCTGCGTGAGCGCAAGAGCGACATCTACCTGCTGTTCCGTAAGTTTTCCTCCGATTTCGCCCAGAAATACGGCTGTTGCCGCGTCACGCTGGACATAGAAGCTATTTCCAGACTTTCCGCCTACCGCTGGCCGGGCAACATCAGGCAACTGAAGAACGTAGCCGAAACGGTAACCGCAATCGAGAGCAAGCCGGTGCGCGGGACGGCCGACCGCGTGGAACTGGGTGCCGGGGTACTCTCCAGGTATCTGCCGGACGAACAGGACTCGCTGCTGCCGGCAATGAGCACTACCGCGCAAGGAGCCGCTTCCAGTCCCTTCGGCGACGCCGACAAGCAGGCCATAGTGAAAGCTATCCTGGACTTGAAACAGGAAGTGGATGCGCTCAAGCAAAAGCTGAGCTCCCTCGGAGGGGAAGCCGCCGGGCACCAGCATCACCTCATCGCCCAGCCGGAAGTGGACGAACCGGAAGAACAGATTCCTGCGTTCGAGGAGGCTGAGCCGCAGGAAATCAGCATGCGCCAGATGGGAGAGGACCTGATAGAGCGCGCCCTGGCCCGCCACGGCGGCAAGGTGAAGCCGGCTGCGCAGGAGCTGGGCATCTCCGAACGGACAATTTACCGCAAACTGGCAGAAAAGAAAAAGAACCAATGAAACGCCTGTTAATACTGCTCTCCGCAGTGCTGATCATCAGCTCGTGCAAGATAAGTTATTCATTCTCCGGAACTTCTATCCAGCCGGACGTGAATACCATTACCATAAATTACATCGAGTACCGCGCCCTTAGGGTGAACCCTTCGCTGAGCAACGAACTCACCGAAGCCATACGCAACCAGTTCAGGCGCATGACCCGCCTGGAGCAGGTGGAGCAGGACGGAGACATGGAACTCTCCGGCGAAATTACGGGCTATGACATCACCACTGCCGCCGTTACCGCCGACGAAGTCGCCGCACGCAACAAGCTCACAGTCACGGTAAAAATATCCTTCACGGACAAAAAGCATTCGGAAGAAGACTTCGACAAGAGCTTCTCAGCTTTTGCGGAATACGACTCCTCGAACACGATTGACGCCATAGAAGGCGCTCTGTGTCAGGAGATTATAGAAAAATTGGTAGAAGATATATTCAACGCCGCAGTGGCCCAATGGTAAGGAGCATAGACATAAAACGTCTGAACCTTGACGAATTGCTGGGGGTGGTGAGCATTTATCCCTGGTATGCCGGGGCGCGCGTGGAATTATGCGGGCGCATGGCCAGGGAAGGGAGCCTGAGCGAGCAGCAGCTCTCCCAGGCGGCGCTGTACGTGGGATCCCGCAGGATTTTGTCGGAGCTCATGCGGGCCGGGCACAAAGCCGATTACTCCGACAGCGCAGTCAGTGCACTGCTCAAGAGCGTTATCGAAGAAGAGCGGCCGGCAGCTTCCGGCGGCAGCCCGGAGACACATGCGGACGGACACGTTGCCGCGAGCCCTCAGGAGGCCGCACAGCAGGAGGCCCGCCGTATCTTTGTGGTAGGAGGCGATTATTTCAGCTCCACCCAGTACAAGGAAGCCCGTCACGACGACGACAATATCTTCTCCAGATTTGCCACTTCCGAACGGGAAGATCTGAACGGAGAACTGCCCGAAGAAGAATTTGATTTCTGCACCGAAACCCTGGCGCAAATATATGCAGAACAGGGCTATATTGATGAGGCAAAGCAAATTTATTCTAAACTAAGTTTGCGATATCCGGAAAAAAGTGTTTACTTTGCATCCCTTATTGAAAAATTAGACTAAATATTAATATGAACGCATTATTCACAACTTTGACCGTGTTTGTCGTTATCGCAGCTATCCTGTTGATAATCGTGGTGTTGCTTCAGAACGGAAAAGGTCAGGGAATGGCCAGTAACTTCGTTGCCGGCAACCAGACATTCGGCGTACGCCAGACTGCTGACATTCTCGAAAAGATTACCTGGGGCCTCGTGGCATTCATCATCGTAGTCTCCATTGTAGCTTCCTTCACCACCGGAACCACAGGTGCCGCCATCGACGTTACCGACCGCCTTGAGAACGTAGCAGGCGACGAGCAGCCTTCATTCCCTACCGCTCCGGTAGATCAGACCGCTCCCAGCACGGAAGTTCCCGCTGAGAACTAATCAGTTTGCACGGAACATAATTGAAAAGTCGACCCGCGGGCCGACTTTTTTTATTCCCGTCCACTCCAGGGACCGGTTTTGTGGATGGTCAGCTGTTTTTCGGCCTCCCGTCCACAGCAGATGCGGTTATTGTGGACGACTTATATGAGGCAGGAGAAATGCGACATCAGTAAAAGCTCTATTCTATGTCAGCAAAAAAGAGTTTTGTTACAATAAAACGCATATTCACTCCATGACGGCTATTATTAGCACCCCGTCCATGCCAGGAGGCTTTTTTGTGTATGGATCTGGAATTATCTGGCTTCCGGGAAGACCTCTCGGAGCCAGTATTTATCCAATTTAAGAATACGATATATCTGGGCGTTTCCGGCATGATAATTATAATGCAGTGTTCTTGCAATCTCTTTCTTTTGCCGGTCAGATAATCTATCAAGCTTCTCTATTTGATATTCCTTTGACGCAATGTTGACTGCCGCAGAGTACATTTCTTCATCTGTCAACACGACCCTGTCGCCGTAAAGGGTTGCAAATTCGGCATAAGCCTCCCTGTTCTTCGTCAACAGATTAAAGTACTGATGTGCGTCCCGGAAGAATGAACGACCAGTCTTCCAGTCAACAAAGCTTCCGGGAGCGATGAATCCGTCCCTGACGACGAAAGAATTCGGATAATGAGGGTCTCTGGAATGTGTTAGACTGCGTTTAGCCCTGACAGTTAACGAAGAAAAAGGGGACGAAGCAATATATTCCGGGCTATAACCAAAGTACAGGAATCCTGAACCCCAAGGGTTGGAATACGGAGTTTGAGATGCATTGATCACATACTGGTTTCGGTCGACATACACTATATTGTTGCGCAATGATTGAAGATTATCTATCGGAAGCGGATCGCAAATGAAACCCGACATGTCAAGATTCCTTTTCGCTTCACTCGCATATCGTCTCAGCCTTGATACATAGTGTTCGAGAAAATCAATACATCGTTGTCTTGTAGGAGTTTCCGCAATATTATGCAGGTGATTTGACATTAGCGAGAAAGAATATGTCTTCACCCCGCAATAGTGAAGGCTTTCCGCCACAAGAGTGACACCGAAACGATAATCATCCTGGCTGATAAAAAGCATTTCACTTGAGGTCCCCGGTGTGGCAATGTGCCAATATGGGCCGTGGCTGTCAAAGACTTGTTGACAAAAGAACTCTTTGTCGGCGAAGGATAAGTTTTTCATAATTCATAGTTTTCCGCAAAATAACAAATAGTTCAGTAATCGACAAGCGGCACATCCACAAATAGTGTTCAATTTGTGGACGTGCCCCCCAAAAACTCCTTTCCGTCCACACCAGGGGGTGGTTTTGTGGATAACAAAAAACCGGTCCCGGAACAACTCCGAGGCCGGTTCTTGCCACCCTGCCAGTCTTTTGGCCAGACTTATTTTTGTGAAATTATCAGTCCGCCGGGGCCGGCGCTGACCACTATGGAAGAGTTCTTGTGTATGTTTCCTTCCAGGATCTCTTTCGCCAGCCGGTTGACCAGCTCGCGCTGGATGAGGCGCTTCACGGGACGGGCGCCGAAATCGGGGTCGTAGCCGTTGATTACCGCCCATTCTTCGAACGCGGGGGTGTACTCCAGGGCCACGTCATCCTCTTCCAACTTCTTCTGCAGCAAGGACATCTGTATTCTTACTATCTGCCGTATGTCTTCCTTGGAGAGGGCGTCGAACTTCACGATTTCATCGATACGGTTGATGAATTCGGGACGCATACGCAGCCTCAGCTCATCCTCTTTCAAGTTGGAGGTCATTATGAGTATGGTGTTCTTGAAGTCCACCGTACGGCCCTTGTTGTCAGTCAGGCGGCCGTCGTCGAGCACTTGCAGCAGAATGTTGAATACGTCGCTGTGGGCCTTTTCTATCTCGTCGAGCAGCACCACGGAGTAAGGCTTGCGGCGTACCGCCTCGGTAAGCTGTCCGCCCTCGTCATATCCGACGTATCCCGGAGGCGCGCCCACCAGACGGGACACCGTATGCGCTTCCTGGTACTCGCTCATATCGATACGGGTCATCATTGACTCGTCGTTGAAGAGGAATTCCGCTAGAGCCTTGGCGAGCTCAGTCTTGCCCACGCCAGTCTGCCCCAGGAAGAGGAAGGAACCTATGGGCCGGTGCTCGTTGCTCAGGCCGGCCCTCGAACGGCGTACCGCATCGCTCACGGCCTCTATAGCCTTGTTTTGGCCGACCACCCGCTTGTGCAGCTGCTCCTCCATACGCAGCAGCTTGTCTTTTTCGCTCTCCAGCAGGCGCCCTACGGGGATGCCGGTCCAGCGGGCCACGATTTCCGCGATGTCGGACGGAGTGACGGCTTCTGTGATGATGGGGTCTTTGATGGCCGCCTGCTTGTCGGTCAACTCCTTCAGCCGCTGCTGGGCGCCGGCGAGCTTGCCGTAGCGTATCTCCGCCACCTTGCCATAGTCGCCCGAGCGCTCTGCGATTGCGGCGTCCCGCTTATAATCTTCTATCTGCGTGCGGAGGTTGTTGAGTTCGGTCACGATACCCTTCTCCTCGTTCCAGCGGGCCTCCAGGGCAGCTTTTTTCTCTTTCGCCTCCTTCAGCTCCGAATCGAGCTTCTCGCTCTTCAGGGTAGTGCCCTCACGCTTGATAGCTTCCTTCTCAATTTCCAGCTGACGTATGCGGCAGTTGAGCTCGTCGAGCGGCTCCGGCACGGAATTCATCTCCAGACGGAGCTTGCTGGCAGCCTCATCCACCAGGTCGATAGCCTTGTCGGGAAGGAAACGGTTGTTGATGTAGCGGTGGCTGAGGTTCACGGCGGCGATTAGGGCATCGTCCTCGATGCTCACCCGGTGGTGGGTCTCGTACTTCTCCTTCAAGCCACGCAGTATGGCGATGCTCTCCGCAGGGGAAGGCTCATCCACCATGACTTTCTGGAAACGGCGCTCCAGAGCCTTATCCTGCTCGAAATACTTCTGGTATTCGTCCAGGGTAGTGGAACCTATGGTGCGCAACTCGCCACGGGCCAGAGCCGGCTTGAGGATGTTAGAGGCATCCATAGCGCCGCTGGTACGGCCTGCGCCCACCAGGGTGTGGATTTCATCTATGAAGAGGATGATTTCCCCGTCCGAATCCACCACTTCCTTCACGACGCCCTTGAGCCTCTCCTCGAATTCGCCCTGATACTTGGCCCCCGCAATCAGCGCGCCCATATCCAGGGAAAACACCTTGCGGCTCTTCAGGTTCTCAGGCACCTCCCCGTTCACGATCTTGGTGGCAATGCCTTCAGAGATAGCAGTTTTGCCCACGCCCGGCTCGCCTACGAGGATAGGATTGTTCTTGGTCCTGCGGGAAAGTATCTGCAAGACCCTTCGTATTTCGTCGTCACGCCCGATGACCGGGTCCAGACGACCTTTTGCGGCGGCCTCATTGAGGTCAATCGCATACTTACTCAAAAATTCGTATTTGTTTTCCATAATTCTTCCTCCAGAAGCCCGCTTTGCCCCGGGCTCCGGAAGAAAAAGCGGTCAAGTTTTATTCCACTGACAAATTGTCACTTATTGACCATTTCCAACTAAAGTGCTATCTTTGCGGCCGAAATCTTAAAGGTATGAAGGATTTGTTTTTCGGGACCGGAATTGCTCACAGTATTCTGTTGTTTGCTGTAGTTATAGCTTCCGGATTGTGGCTCGGCCGCTTTAAGGTAAAGGGCATTTCAATCGGTTCCACGTGGATATTGTTCCTCGGTATAGTACTCAGTCACTTCGGTTTGCGCGCCGACTCCACGGTACTCGCATTTATGAAGGACTTCGGCCTCATCTTGTTCGTCTTCTCCATAGGCCTGCAGGTAGGCCCCGGCTTTTTCCAGTCGTTCAGGGCCGGCGGGGTAAAGCTTAACCTCCTCGCGGCCACGCTGGTCCTGCTCGCAGTAGCAGTCACCGTGACCATACATTTCGTGACCGGAGAAAGCCTCCCTACCATGGTAGGCGTGATGTCCGGCGCCGTCACCAACACGCCGGGCCTGGGAGCTGCGCAGCAGACTCTCACGGACATGCTGATGCAACAAGGCACGGACCCGGCGGTGGCGCAACTCGACTCGGCCGCCCTGGCCTCTTCCTACGCCGTTGCTTATCCTCTTGGTGTACTGGGAGTTATCTTCATCCTGATGATAATGAAGCCGCTCTTCAAGATAAATCTTGAGCAGGAGAAGGCCGAGCTCGACCGGCAGAATCCGGCAGCGGCCACGAGTGCCCGCCGCATGCACTGCGAGGTGGAGAATCCCGCCATCTTCGGAAAGCGCCTGGCCGACGTAGTAGGGGACCATCAGGGCAAATTCGTGGTGTCCCGGCTCATGCGTGCAGATGAAATCTTCATCCCCGGCCCCGACACCATTCTTCAGAAAGGCGACAGGATACTTATAGTCACCTCCCAGCCCGAAGTGGACTCCATACGTATCATTTTCGGCGAAGAAGTGCCTCTCCACCTGAGCGACTGGGTGAAGCACGAAGACCACCTGATGAGCCGCCGTCTCACCGTGAGCCAGTCTTCCATCAACGGAAAGACCCTTAGCCAGCTCAACTTCAGGGCGAAATACGGCGCCCAGGTCACCCGGGTCCTGCGCACCGGCCTGGAACTCGTAGCCCGTCCCAACCTCATACTCCAGATGGGGGACATACTGCTGGTAGTGGGCACGGAGAGCGCCCTGGACGGAGTGGCCAAAGAAATAGGCAACCAGCCTGGCAAACTCCGCAAGCCCAACCTCGTGCCTATCTTCCTCGGAATTGCAGTCGGCGTGATATTCGGCTCAATTCCGTTCTCCTTCCCAGGCATTCCCCAGCCTGTCAAGCTCGGACTCGCCGGCGGCCCGCTTATCATAGCCATACTGCTGGGACACTTCGGCCCCAAGTGGAAAATCACCACTTATACCACCGTGAGCGCCAATATGATGATAAGGGAGATAGGAATCTGCTTTTTCCTTGCCGCAGTGGGACTTGGGGCCGGCGAATCCTTCGTACGCTCCCTCCTTGCCGGAGGTTTCTGGTGGATTCTTTACGGTCTCATCATCACCGTGGTGCCTGTCTTCATCGTAGTATTGCTCGCCCGCCTGGTATTCAAGGTCAATTTTTACCAGATTTGCGGCCTGGTATCCGGCGGCACCACCGACCCTGCGGCCCTTGCTTTCGCCCAGGATTCATATAAATCCGACTACGTTTCAGTGAACTACGCTACCGTTTATCCCCTCACTATGTTCCTGCGGGTACTGGTGGCCCAGATACTGATTTTGCTGGCCTGATGGGCCTGCGGCTCCTTTTTTTATACTATATTTGCAAGCTAATTCAATTTTTATGAAAAAGATATTTCTTTCCATCCTCTGCCTGGCAGCTTTGACCGCCTGCAAATCCGGTTCCGACAAGGTTCAGGAAATGCTTGACTCTTATGCCGATATCCAGGTAGGTTCGGACTTCTTCGAAGGCATTTCCGACAACGGACGCGAAGTTCTTAACTACTTCAAACTCGCATCCGCAGAGGTGGACAATATTTATTGGAAGCAGAATTTCGGGGATAAAAAGCAGATGACCTCCCTTGCCGACAAGGCCAGCAAGGAATTCGCCGCCGTGAACTACGGACCCTGGAACCGCATCGACGGACAGAGTTTCGTGGAAGGCTGGGGAGAAAGGCCACTGGGGGCGAATTTCTACCCCTCAGACATGAGCGCCGAAGAGTTCGCCGGTTGGGACAATCCTCTCAAGAACAGCCCCTACACCATGGTGACACGCGCTGCCGACGGCAGCCTCCAGGCCGTCTGGTATCACGAGATGTTCAAGGACGAGATTGCCAAGATAGCCTCGCTCCTTACCACCGCAGCCAACTACACCATCAAGCCCAGCGTACGTGAGTACCTGCTCGCCAAGATAGAGGGTCTCCAGAGCGACGATTACTACAACAGCGACCGCCTGTGGCTTTCCATGGACGACAGCAAGATGGATCTGGTAATAGGTCCGCAGGAGACCGAAGACGACCGCCTGATGGGCATCAAGGCCTCCTACGAGTCCTACGTGCTGCTGAAAGACCTCGAGCTTACTGCCTCCATCAGCAATTATACCTCATTGATTCCGCAGCTTCAGGCCAGCCTGCCCTGCGACCCGGCCTACAAGTCGTTCCATCCTGGAGAGGCGTCTACAATCTACGCCTACGATGCAGTGTACTGCGCCGGAAGCGCGAATGCCGGCATCAAGAAGATTGCAATCAACCTGCCCTACGACATACGCGTACAGCAGGAAATGGGTACCCGTACCGCCCTGTTGAACAATGTCATCAACGCCAAATACTCCAAGATAATCCTTCCTGCCGGCCGTCTCCTGCTCGCAAATGAGCACACCAAGAACCTCGACCATCTGGCATTCTTCTGGAATACCGCCATGCGCGAGGTAGCCCACGGAATAGGCGTAAAAGAGACTGTCAACGGCCGCGGCACCGTAAACGAAGCCCTCGGAGAAGAGGCCCTGACAATTGAGGAACTCAAAGGCAACGCCCTGGGTCTCTACCTCGACCTGCAGCTGATCGGCTCCAAGCTTATGGATCCCCTCCTTACACGTGAAGACGCCATCAGCACCTTTGTCATCAGCCTGATCCGCTCCTCCCGCTTCGGCGAGGCTTCCGCCCTCGGACAGGCCAACATCATATTGTATAACTTATTGAAGGAGAGGGACTCCTTCAGCATAGACCGAAACGGACACTACCAGATTGACTTCGAAAAAGCCGAGAAGAGCATAGCCGAGATTGCCGGCAACATCCTCACCATCCAGGCTACCGGCGACCGCGACGCCGCCCGCAAGCTGATTGAGGACTACGGCAGCACCTCCGAATCGCTCCGCTTCGACTTCGCTGCGCTCCAGCGCGCCCGCATCCCCCTGGATGTACGGCTTCAGTTCGTCTGGTAAGGCGCACACCACATTTAATGAAAGTACTTTTTATCTGCAATAACGCATTCAATCCGGGAAACGGACTCAGCGTATCCGCCCTGACCACTGTGAAAAACCTCAAGAGCCACGGAGTGGACGCCCGTCTTATGGCCGTACGCAACGACGACCCACAGGGGCAGCAGCCCGACTTCCCTCTTGAGCATTTCATTTTTCCTGTTTTCGAGCCCATTATCAAGGCCAACGGCTTCTGCTATGCAAAAGTGGAGAGGAAACGCATCAGGGAGGCGATCCAATGGGCTGACATAGTGCAATTCGAGGAAGCGCTGTTCCTGGAGACGGCTGCCGTGAAGATTGCCCGCAGCATGGGCAAAGCCTGCGTAGCTACATTCCACCTCTATCCGCACAATATCATGGCGAACCTGGGCTTCTCCAAGCGTTCGTTCGTTAACGACATTCTGATGCACAACTGGAACACTATGCTTCTGGACAAATGCTCCGACATCCAGTGTCCCACTGAAGAGGTACGCCGCTATCTTGAGGCAAAAGGCACAAAAGCCCGCCTGCACGTAATTTCCAACGGACTGAAGATTGAAGGGGAAGCCAGGGCCAATACCCCAGGCCTGGATGCCTCTTACTATGATATCCTGTGCGTAGGCCGCCTGGCACGCGAAAAGTCGCAGGACACTCTGCTCGACGCCATGCGGCACAGCAAGTACGCAGGCAAGATACGGCTGCATTTCGCGGGCAACGGTCCCATGGCCGCCAGATACAGGAAGATGGCGGACAAACTGGTGAAGGACGGGGTGCTGAGCGTAGCTCCCGATTTCAACTTCTACAGCCGGGAGGAACTGAAAGCACTTTCCCGCAAAGCCTATCTGTATGTCCACTGCGCCTGGGTGGAAGTGGAAGGCCTGTCGTGCCTTGAGGCCATCAAAGAAGGCGCCGTACCCGTAATAGCCGAGGGAGAGCTGATAGGCACTCCGCAGTTTTCGCTGACCGAGCGGAGCTTGTATCCGGTGTTTGACAGCAAGGCCCTTGCCGGACGCATAGACTGGTGGATAGAGCATCCCGAAGAAAGGGACCGCTACAGCCTCCTGTACGCCCAATCTGTGAGCAAGTACGACGTGGAAAATTCTATCGAATCCCTGATACGGATGTACAAGACGGCTTTAAATGCGTAGGATAAAGCAATTGGTCCTTTGGGTTCTGGCTCTTTGCACAAGCGTCCCGCTTTTGGACTCCTGCGCCAACGCCCGCTATGCCATGGGGCCGGAAACCTCCGATATCGAGGCTCTTCCCGGGTATGAGGGAACCATAAAAGCAATAACTTACAAGAGCAGCGAACCGCGCGTGTCTTTCCGGCGCTTTGTGGCCTATCTGCCCAAGGGGTACGGAAATGTACCCGGGAAACGCTACCCGGTGATGTACCTGCTCCACGGCGCAAGGGGCAACGAAGTCACGTGGATAGAGCGTGGAGACGCCCTCATTACCCTTGATTCCCTGAGGGCGGAAGGGGCCGCGGAAGACTTTATCCTGATCCTGGCAAACGTCAACAATTACTTTTCCGACAAGGAATACCGCAACGGCCACGCCATCAATGCCGTACGCGCATTCTGGCTGGTCGATGGAGAGACGGAGACCCACTTTATGGAAGACCTTGTGCATACAGTGGACAGTGTCCTGCTCACCATCCCCGAAAAGGAGTCCAGGGCCATTGCCGGAATGTCCACCGGAGGCATGCAGGCGGCCTTTCTCTCCGCCAACCACCCCGGCTCATTCGGATATGTGGGTTTGTTTTCCGGCTACAAGTACAACACCGTTTTCGGCCTGCGTCATCCCGAGTTCTACTGCGGCATCAACCGCAAGATGAAGGCCCAGTTTGCAGATCCGCCCAAATACTATGGCCTGATGATAGGCGATACGGACATATTCTATCCCCACAACCGCATGTTCGACAGGGATATGACCCGGAAAAACTATGCCCACGAAATGCTTGTCACGCCCGGCGGCCATGAGTGGTACAACTGGCGGAAATTCCTGATACACTTCTACGGCAAGGTGTTCAAGTAAGCACAATTATTCGTACCTTAGCGGGGCTGATCCGATTATGAAAAGAATCCTACTCATTTTAAGCTGCTTCCTTTTGGCGGCAGCGGGCGCCAAAGCCCAGAATACTTTCATAGAAGAAGTTTCATTCGACACCAGGGCCACTTTCCACCAGCAGACTACAGACGGAGTGTATGACTCTCATTTCCAGGGAGATTACTTCAATTTTCACGTAAAGGGACAGCTGGCGGAAGGGCTTACGTTCCGGGTACGGCAGCGCCTCAACAAGAAGATAGACGAAAAGAACCCCTTCAACGCCACCGACTTCCTCTGGCTCAAGTGGCAGGCTACTCCCAAGCTGTCGTTTACCGCGGGCAAGCATCCCATTTTCGTGGGAGGATACGAAATAGATTCGGCGCCTATCGACGTTTACTACTACGGCACGTTCAGCAACAACCTCTACCAGTACTACGCCTTTGGTGTCAGCGCCACCTTCGAACCTGCTGAGGGGCAGGCAATTTCGGTGCAGTTTATCCCGTCCCCCATCTCCCCCGGCACCCAGGATGCCTATTCTTACAATCTCTACTGGAACGGACACGTACTGCCGTGGTGGAAAACTATATGGAGTTACAATCTGGTGGAAGACGAATTGCACCGCAAGATGAACTGGGTAGCGCTCGGAAACAAGTTCCCCATGGGCAAGCTGGTGGTGGATTTCGACTTCATCGACCGCTTCGGCTTCGGCCAGAAAAACCTGTTCTCGGACTGGAGCTGCATACTTAAGGCCATCCTTACGCTCGGCAAATGGAATATCTGCACCAAGGTGGGCTACGAACGCAACGATGCCGCCAACATAGACGCCGACGGCATTTCCATGGACTTGGTGCTTCCGGCGGGCAATGATTACCTGTACTACGGCGCCGGCCTGGAATTTTTCCCGCTTAACGACGAACGCCTGCGCCTCCACGCCGCCTACTTCCGGGACAACCACGACCTTGTAAACAATTTCGACATAGGAATCACCTGGCGCTTCAGCGTGTATTCCAAAAAATAATTATCTTTGAGTCCGGACAATAATTAATTCAAAATGAAAAGGTTCACTATTCTCTCCTACTTCCTCGCTCTGGCCGTAGCGAGCGCCTGCACCAACGGACAAGTTGATTTCAACATAAGCGCCAGCGGTGCTGATAACGGCACTAAGGTATCCATTATCGACAAACTCTCCGGAGAAACCATTACTTCCGGGGAAGTTACAGACGGAGCCCTGAATCTCAAGGGCAAGGCCGACAAAGACGCCCTTCTGGCGTTCAAAGCCGAGAACTCCGACTGGGAAACCCTTTTCTTCGCCGACGGCAAGCCCTTGACCGTCAACATGGAGGACAACAGCGTGAGCGGGTCCGAGCTGAACGAAAAGTTGTATGCCTGCGACAAGGCGGCCAGCGAAGCTTACGACAATGCGCTGAAAGCCCTTGCAGACTTCAGCGAGCTGAGCCAGGAAGAGCAGGAAGCCCGTGAACCGGAAGTCCAGGCCTTGATCGACAAAGTAAGCGACAGCTACAAGAGCATACTCGAGGAAAATAGCGACAACCTCATCCCGGTGGCGTTTATGTCCACCCTGAGCCAGGTCCTCGACGAAGATGAGCTGAAAGATGCCCTCGACGCCGACGCTCCCTACGCCAAGCATCCTTATACCCTGAAAGTCAAGGCGGATTTCGATGAATACAAAGCCAAGATGGAGAGCATGGAGGCAGCCAAGGACCAACTCATAGGAACCAAATTCATAGACCTCGAAGAACCCGACGTGAACGGCAAGATGCACAAACTCAGCGAGTATGTGGGCAAAGGCAAGTGGGTTTTCATAGATTTCTGGGCCTCATGGTGCGGCCCTTGCCGCAGGGAAATGCCCAACGTGGTGGCGGCATACAAGACCTACCACCCGAAAGGGCTGGAGATTGTGGGCCTGTCTTTCGACAACGACAAAGAGGCCTGGGTAAAAGCTATCAAGGAGCTTGAAATGCCCTGGATACATCTGTCCGACCTCAAAGGCTGGCAGACCGTGGCCTCCGATACTTACAACGTAAAATCAATCCCTTCAAGCCTCCTGGTCAATCCGGAAGGCATCATAGTGGCCCGCGACCTCAGAGGCGACGCCCTGGGTGCAAAGCTGGCGGAGATTTTCGGAAAATAATCAGTCCCGGTATAGCTTTTCCGCGACACTGCGCAGATATGCGGCTTCTTCTTCGGGGAGGCCGCAATTTGCTACTGCACCGCTGAATGGCTTGCCGGTAATGGTGAGGTAAGTCACGCAGGCTTTCAGGTAGGCCCCCGCAAGTCCGGGATGCTTGTCGTCGGTATCCAGCAACTGGACTCTCTCCCTTGCCTCCACATAGGCCTGACCTACTCTGGTCCTTCCCGCAAGTCCTGCCCTGGCAAGCTGCCGGGAGCCATCTTCCAGCAGACGGTCAAACTCCTCCAAGCTGGCAAAGCCTCCGTTGTCTTTTGCCGGATAACCCCAGGTGTTCTCCACAAAAACATTGCAGTCGGGAGAAGACGCGCGGACCAGCTTGCAAAGCTCCACGAAAGAAGCCTCCACATCACTGTTGGCGCATTTGTCGGCGGCATAGCGTGCCGGTTCCTGGCTTTGCCCCTGAAGAAAGGCAAAATCGTAAGCGCCCTGCCCTATCGTACGCTTGGTCATTTCAAGGCCGCAGTGCTGGCGGAAAGTCTGGCCGCCCTTGAGGCTCGCACGGATGTTCAACTGCACGCTTTGGGAGAACGCAATCTCCTGAAGCATAAACGGTTCGCCGAAGTAATAAGTGAAAGAGTTGCCCACCAGGAGCACGGAGTACGTCTTCCGTGGCTGCTCCGTACCAAGAGGCCGGAGGCACGCGCCCACGTACTTGCGTGTCCTGAGCGCAGAGACGTTCTCAGCCTCGCCCGCATCCAGCAGACTGCCGTCCGCCGCATATTTGCTGCACACCCGGCAGCGGACCTTGAGAGTATCGCTGACGGCGTTGCGCAAGCGATATACAGCCATATATACGGACGGGTGCTTTACGGACGAACTCACTGTTGTGAACGAGCAGGAAGCGAGCCCGTCGTCGTACACGAAATCCGGATCGGCCACCCAGTTGCCGCCATCATAAAACTCTACGAGATAGTGCATGGGGGCCTTCTCGCCGGAGTTTTCCAAGGTCACCCCGAACTGCACGAAAGTACCGGCAGGAAGGGTGCCGACAGGACGGGAAAAGACATACGCATCTCCCTCGGTAAATCCTTGTTTCTGAACAGGATGCGTCTTGGAAATGAACCACAGGCCATCGTCCCTGCTCCCCTGTGCGGCGGCACCCAGCGAGCAGAGAAGCAGCAGCAAAATCAGGAAACGTTTCATTCTGCAAACAAGTTTACTATGTTCAAGATAACGGCGGAAGCTTTCTGCATCGACTCCAGCGGCACCCACTCGAACTTGCCGTGGAAATTAAGCCCTCCGGCAAAGATGTTGGGGCAAGGCAAACCTTTGAAAGAGAGGTTGGCGCCGTCGGTACCGCCGCGTATGGGCTGGATACGGGGCTTGAGCCCTGCCATCTCCATGGCCTTCTGAGCCTTTTCCACGATGTGGTAATGAGGCTCCACCATCTCCCGCATATTGTAGTACTGGTCCTTGATTACAGGCTCAGCGGTACCGGCTCCATACTTGGCGTCGATAAATTCGCAGCAGCGCTTCATCATTTCCTTCTTCTGCTCGAACTTGGTCCTGTCATGGTCGCGGATAATCCAGGTAAGCTTGCTTTCCTCAACGCTCCCGTTGAAAGCCACCAGATGGAAGAAACCTTCATAGCCGCTGGTGCACTCCGGCCGCTGGGCTACTGGCAGCAAGGCTATGAGCTCCTGGGCTATCAGGATGGAATTCAACATTTTACCTTTAGCATAACCGGGATGGACATTACGTCCCTGTATATGTACGGATGCAGATGCGGCGTTGAAGTTCTCGAACTCAAGTTCACCGACTTCCCCGCCGTCCATGGTATAGGCGAAGTCGGCTCCGAAACGCTTTACGTCGAATTTCACCACCCCGCGGCCTATCTCCTCGTCGGGAGTGAAGCCAATCTTAATTTCGCCGTGCTTGCACTCAGGATGCGACACGATATACTGCACCGCATCCATAATCTCGGCCACGCCGGCCTTGTCGTCCGCCCCAAGCAGGGTGGTGCCGTCGGTAGTGATGATGGTTTCTCCCTTATGGTCAAGCAGTTCCGGGAAATCGGCGGGATCCAGGAACAGGCCTTCTACGCCTTTCAGGGCTATGGCGCTTCCGTCGTAGTCCTTGATTATCTGGGGTTTCACATCCTTTCCGCTGGCATCGGGAGCAGTGTCAACGTGGGCTATAAAACCGACTGCCGGCACCTTGCGGTCTATATTGGAGGGTATGCTTGCCATAACATAGCCGAACTCATCCAGCTCGGCTTTCACCCCCATGGCCTGGAGTTCATCCACCAGCATGCGGAGCAGCACGAGCTCGCGCTCTTCGGAAGGCTGGGACTCGGATTCTTCGTTGGACTGAGTATCTATCGAAACATAGCGAAGGAAGCGTTCAAGAATTGTTTCCATATTGTATATCAATGCTTTGTACCATCTGGGCTGGTTCTGCGCCGGGCCCTGGACGGCGGGTTATTGTCTTTCGGTTTTTCTGAGTGATGCGTAAATCATATATCCGCAGATAGCGAGGAAGGGGACTATGGCCAGGGCCTCTGCAGGAGAGGCTCCGCTGGCACCGGCAGCATTCCAGGCATCAAGGTACCAGTCCACGCCGGCAAACTTGAGTACGGCGGACACGACGCCCATAAGCGCACCGCCGGCGATGAAGCCGCTGGCAATCAAGGTGCCCTTTTCCTGACGCTCGCTGTTCAGCTTTTCGTCTTTGCTGCGGGTGCTCACGAACCAGGAGATGGCGCCGCCCACCAGCAGGGGCAGGTTAAGGTCGATAGGAATGAACATTCCCAGGCAGAAGGCAAGGGCGGGGACCTTGAACAAGGTGAGGAGCACAGCTATTACTGCGCCTATCCCGTAAAGCAGCCAGGGGGCGCTGCCGCCGCTCATCATAGGCTGGATGACGGCCGCCATTGCATTGGCCTGAGGGGCCACCAGGGCACCGTCTCCCACGAAGCCGTAAGTCTTGTTGAGCACCAGCATCACGCCGCCCACGGTGGCCGCCGCTACTGCTACTCCCACGAACTTCCATGCCTCCTGCTTACGGGGAGTCGTGCCTATCCAGTAACCAATCTTGAAATCGGTGATGAGGCCGCCTGCGGTGCTCAGGGCCGTGCATACGACGCCTCCGATAACCATTGCCGCAACCATGCCGGCATTCCCCTTGAGGCCCACAGCAACAAGCACCAAAGCAGTGATAATCAACGTCATAATTGTCATTCCGCTGACCGGGTTGGTGCCCACTATTGCGATGGCGTTGGCTGCCACTGTGGTGAAGAGGAAGGCTATCACCGCCACTATGAGCAACGCCACTATGGCCTGCCAGATATTGCTGACCACTCCTCCGAAAGCGAAGAAAGCGAAAATGGCAAGCAGCGCGATGATTATGCCGAAGATTACGGTGCGCATGGGGAGGTCTTCCTGCGTGCGTTCCTGCCGGAGCGTCTCCGCACCCGGCTTGCGCTTGAATTCGTTTACCGCAAGTCCCACTGCGCTTTTGATGACTCCTGCACTCTTGATGATGCCTATGATGCCGGCGGTGGCTATGCCTCCGATACCTATGTGGCGGGCGTATTCCTTGAATATCTGTTCGGGTGCCATTTCGCCTACGGTGGAGGCAATGCCTGTACCCATGAGGTCAATCACCTGCCCGCCCCAGAACAGGTTCAGCAGCGGGATGATGATGAGCCACACCAGGAAGGATCCGCAGCAGATGATGAAAGCGTACTTGAGACCGATAATGTAACCCAGGCCCAGCACGGCTGCGCCCGTGTTCAGCTTAAGCACCACCTTGGCCTTGTCGGAAACCACCTGTCCCCAATGCATCACCGTGGTGCTGAGGGTCTCAGCCCAAGTGCCGAAGGTCGCTACCAGGAAATCATACACGCCGCCGATAAGACCGGCGAGCACGAGGGTCTTGGCGCTGTTTCCTCCGCCCTCCCCGCTCACCAGCACCTGAGTGGTGGCGGTAGCTTCAGGGAAGGGATACTTGCCGTGCATCTCCTGCACGAAGTACTTGCGGAAGGGGATGAGGAAAAGGATTCCTATGGCGCCTCCCAGCAGGGAACTGAGGGTCATCTGCCAGAAATTCACGTCCAGCCCGAGTATGTAAATTGCCGGTAATGTGAAGATTGCGCCGGCCACGACCACACCGGAACAGGCTCCGATGCTCTGGATGATGACATTCTGGGCAAGACCGTCTTTCTTTTTCAGGACCCCGGTCACGCCCACTGCAATGATGGCTATGGGAATGGCCGCCTCAAATACCTGGCCCACCTTCAGCCCGAGATAGGCTGCCGCCGCCGAGAACAGGACTGTCATCAACAATCCCATCGTCACGGAGTACGGCGTCACCTCGAGGGGTTTGCGCTCCGGACTCAGGAGGGGCTGGTACTTCTCCCCCGGCTTCAACGGCCGGTGTGCGTTTTCGGGAAGCTTTACGCTTTTGCTCTCTTTCATACTGTTTCCTGTATTTAGCAATGTATTTTTCCAATTTTGCCTGGTCCTCTTCGTCCTGCTTCTGCAGCTTGAGGATGAGTTTCAGGGTTTTGGCGCGTTGCTTCTCGAGTGCTTTCTGCTGCTTTGCCACCAGCTTGAGGGAATCCTGACGGTCCAGCTCGGCCCAGCGGGCCTCCCTGGCCGCTTCCCTGGCATCCCTGGCCGCCTGGCGCAGCTTCCGCTTCAGTTCCCGCTCTTCTTTCCGCTTCTGCTTGGGGTCCAGCGTAGGGACGGAGAGCGGATCCGTCTCTTCCACCGTATCTTCCGGCTTGGCGCTTCCCGTGCCAAGGCTGTCCAGCGGCGCCCCGCCGGCCAGCTGCAGCGAATCGGAAGTTTCCTGCGCGCCGCCGTCGTGCATTGCAGGCTTGTCTGCTTGAAGCAGGGAATCGGCGAGCTCCACGCTGGCTTTGAATCCAGTCGTATCCAGGGCCACGCTGTCTGCAAGTGCAGGCAAAGAGGCAAGGGAGTCTTCGGGCAGGGTCACCGGTTCTGCGGGCTTCTTGATCCGGGCAAGGGAATCACGGATGGCTATAGCCCGCTTTATGCCTTTTATGTATCCCGGGAAGTACAATTCGGTCTGCACGAAAGCAGGCCCGGGCTTGGATTCATAGTATGTGCGCTCGGAAGGCCTAGGGGTTATCGTGGTAATGGCTTCAGGGCTTGCCGGACGCTCGTCGGGACGCCAGTTGAAGCCCTTCATTATCTTGTCCGCCTCCGGAATCTGGGGAACCGGGAACGCATTGTTCTTGGGACTCTCGAAATAGTACACCTGGTCTATGTCGCCGTCGGCAAGGATACCGGACATCATTTTGCTCTCCACCTTGTTGACGGTCGCAAAGGTCTCGTTCTCACGCAGATAGAAGATACCGGAGGCGCCTCCGAGGGCATCGAAGCGCCTCAACGAATTATCCTCTGGGTTGAAGTAGGCCATGATTTCCGTGCCCTTTATCTGGTCGTAAGACACCTCGTTCTGCTGGATAATCACGAATGCATTGCTCTGCAGGCTGGCCTTCTTGGGCCCGTTTTCATCCACGAGGAAGAAGAGACTGTCGGCTGTGTACTGCCGGTTTCCGTCGTTCCACACTACCGGATCGACGTAGAATCGGGCTATGGAATCGAGGTCGGTATAGCACATGGAATCGCAGCGCATCTGTATGTCCTTGCGGAAGATACGCACATTCTTGATACCTGTTATGAAACCTATCTTGGTGGTATCGGGAGGGGGCGGCACGCTGTCGGCGCGGGCGGTGGTGTCCTTAAGCGCACTCGTGTCCGTAAGGGCAGCAGGGCCAAGGAGAGCCGCGGCGGTGTCGGGAATCGACGGAGCGTCTATGTCCATATCCCGGGGCGGCGTGACATCCATATCGCCGGCGTTGGACAAACTGTCCGCAGGCGCTACTTTACCGGCGAGGCTGTCTATGCGCTCGAGGGCCTGCGTAAGCGGAGCCGTGAGACTGTCTTTACGGGCCTGCGCCGCCGCCAGGGAATCCACTACGGCAAGTGAATCGGAGACAGCCGGCAAATTGGAAGCGGCAAGCGAATCGGAGGCGGCAGGTGTTTCAGCGCCGCTTGGCTTTTCCTCGGTTTTTTTCTTCTTTCTCCTGGGGGAAGCTCCTTCTTCGCCGTCGTCTTTACGGGGCACGGGAGCACCTGGTTTTTCGAATTTCTTGTTCTCTTCCTTGGCGGCGGCAGCGGCTTCCGCAGCCTTGCGCCGGAACTCCGTCACCGGGTCGGTCAAGATGTCGGAAAGCCTTGCTTCACAAGACTTTACCGTACCGTCAGAAATATCGCATCGCTTGATTGTACGGTACACCAAAGTATCGGCGCCCATATAGATGGTGTCGCGTTTGGCGCCTTCTCCAGTCCGCATCACTACGGCTGCATTCTTTTGCAGCTTCACCCGCGACAGCGTGTCGTTGTAATGCAGCTTCTCCCCCACCGCCGTAACATTTCTGGTAGTATCCTGAAGCTGCACCCGGCCCAGCATCAGCAAGTCCCCGGGGGCACGGTAGTAATACAGGGAATCCGTCCACACTTCCTGGTCTGGAGTAAGACCGTGCACGTGGTCGGTGAAAAACAAGGTTTCGCTCGGCTTGTCGTACCAGCCCCTGTCGGCGGAAAGCATATTGCCGTCTTTCCAGAAATCTATGAAAGATGGGAACTCGGCCCTCTCCTGCTCCGTAAAGTAGAACAATATTCCCGTCTTCACGAACATCGAGTCCGAATACATATTCACCTTGGTCTCGAAGATGAAGTGCTTGGAGTGGGAATTATAGGTGCCGTTCATGCTCTCAATTATCTGCCCGTCCGCATCGCGCATCGAAGCACCGTTGGCGAATATCGCTATACTATCCTTGGTGTTGTAGTCCAAGTGCCTGGTACGCAGTATGTTGCGTTTTTTATTCTCCAATTGGACCAGGGAGCCCCGGAACTGTATCAGGTTGTCGTCGATAAAATAATCGAGCTTGTCGCTGGTGAGTATGGTCTCGTCCTGGATAACCTTCACATGCCCCTTCGCATTGATGATCTTGGTATCTACATTCCAGAGGGCCGTGTCGCTTATGAGGTATGTTCCGTTATGCAGGAAAGTGGAATTGAGGGCTTTGCGGTACTGCTGGCCGTGAATCACCAGCTGCTCGAGGGTCTCGGCTTTCATCAGGCGCACAAGACTGTCTGCCTTCTCCTTTTTAGGACGGGCAGAAACTGGAATAAAGGCGTACAGAACCGCCAGGACCAGCAGAAGGGTCAGTCTTTTGTGTACTTGGATTTCCATCCGTCGAGCTCAAATTCACAATCCTGGAACAAGGGATCGATCTTGATGTATGTAACCTTGATTTTGTCGTCTATAAACCGCTGGATAGCCTCGTGCTGCTTTACCTGCTTGACATCTCCGAGCAACTCCGTGTAGTCGTGTTCGAAGCTGGCGGTATGTGCAGGGACTATGCTGTCCAGACGCAGTATCTTGTAAACCACGTTGCCGTCCCGGCCTTCATTGTCCAGTGACTCAATGGGTTCGGCAATCTGCCCCGGCTGCAGGTCCTTCACTGCGGCATAATCCTGGGGCTTTATCTGGTCTATCTCGAAATATGCGGAGCCGGTGTTGGGATCGGCCATCTGTCCTCCGTTGGTACGCGTTGCAGGGTCCTGGGAATAGAACCGGGCCGCCATTTCAAAGCTGATAAGGGAGTCGCGGATGGCGGTCCTTATGCTGTCCAGCTTTTCGAACGCTTTTTCCCTGTCTTCTGCAGTATATCTCGGCTTGAGAAGGATATGACGGGCGTTGAACATATCGCCCTTCTTCTCCAGCACCTCAATGATATGGAAGCCGTCCGGAGTCTCCACTATCTGGGAAATGGCCCCCGGTTTCAGGGACATGGCCGCGTCGGAGAAGGCCGGCCAGAAGATAGACTTGGAGGCCATGCCGAGTTCTCCGCCTTTCCGGGCGCTTCCCGGGTCTTCGGAGTACAGGCGGGCAAGAGTGGCGAACTTCTCACCGTTGAGGATACGTTCCCGTATGCTCAGGAGGCGTTCCTTTACGGCCAGGGCAGCGGCCTCCCGGTCGGGATACACGCATATCTGGCTGATTTTGTACTTGGTAGGCACCACCGGTAGCTTATCCACGGAAGATGTATCTATATACTGCTTCACGTCGTAAGGCGTAACTTCCGGAATGCTCTTGGCTATTTCCTGCTGCTCCTGCTGGGTCAGGGAATTGTCTTCTATCTGCTTGCGCCATTCCTGACGGAGCTTGTAGAGCGGCTTCTTGAAGTACTCCTCCACGCCGTCGTCGCCGCCGAGAGCTGTACGGACCTGGTCAATCTGCTGGGTAAGCTGAGCATCCACCATTTCCTGGTTCACGGTAAGCGAATCCAGGCGGGACTGCATCAGGAAGAGCTTGGCGCGCATCATCCCTTCCAATATCTCGCAGCGGATGTTGCGGTCCGAGGCGAAGCCCCTCGCGTTCATCATCTGCACTTCCTGTTCTATCTCCGAGAGGGTTATGAGCTCGTTGCCCACAACCGCTACGGACTTATCTACAACCCCCTTGTATTTCTGTGCCGAGGCGGCCGCAGGAAGCACCAGCAGCAACAGTACCGCGGCTGTTTTGATGTAAAGTTTCATAAGCGAATAGCTTAGCTTGCAAAGCTTGTTCCAATTATTCCGCCCCTTTCCCTGCAAGGTGCTTTTCCCAAGCCCAGGCGGCGGCCAGAGTCTGCTCCACGCTGCGTTCCGCCTTCCAGCCGAGCTTCTTTTCGGCGAGGCTGGGATCTGCCCATATAGCGGTAACGTCGCCGGGCCTGCGGGGTGCTATGCGATAATTGAGCTTGAGGCCGTTGACCTTTTCGAAGGCGGTGACCAGCTCCAGCACGGATACGGGGCGGCCGGTGCCGATATTGAAGATTTCGTAGTCTTCGTCCATCTTGTCCTCGATCATGCGGGTAACGGCGCACACGTGGGCCTTGGCAAGGTCCACTATATCAATGTAGTCTCTCAGGCAGGTGCCGTCCGGAGTGGGATAATCGTTGCCGAAGATGCTGAGGCACTCGCGCTTGCCTATCGCCGTCTGGGTGATGAAAGGAACCAGGTTGTTGGGCACGCCGCGGGGGAGTTCCCCTATAAGAGCGGAGGGATGCGCCCCGATGGGGTTGAAATAGCGGAGGGCTATTCCGTGCATACCGTATGCCTTTACGCAGTCGCGCAGGAAATCTTCGCACATCTGCTTGGTGTTGCCGTAGGGAGAGGTGGCCGGCTGGCGCGGGCTCTGCTCGGTGACGGGGCTCACTTCCGGCTCCCCATAGACGGTAGCTGAGGAGGAAAACAGCACATGGGTTCCATGCTTGCGGGAAACCTCCAGGATGTTGAGGAACGAGTCCAGGTTGTTCCTGTAATACATCAGAGGCTCCGCGACCGACTCGCCCACGGCCTTGAATGCCGCGAAATGGATGACGGCGTCTATATGGTAACGGTTAAACAAATCCTCCACTGCCGCGAGGTCGCAGAAATCGGTTTTCTCGAAGGGCAGCTGCCTGCCAAGTATGGCGCAGACTCCTTTGTAGTTGGTTTCGTCGCAATTGGACATATTGTCGGCTATAAGCACGTCATAGCCGGCCTGGGTAAGCTCTACCGTAACGTGGCTTCCTATAAATCCGGCACCGCCGGAAACAAGTACTCTTTTCTTCATAACCTACAAATTTAGCTATTTTGGCCGAACATACAAAATTAGTATCTTTGCGTGTTGCTATATGGGACACGACAAGTTGAGGAAATTTGCGGAAAACGAGACGTTTTCCTGCCTTCTGCAGCCATCTGCCGAAGAATTGCTGAAAGATGGGTATTTCAATCTCAGGGATCACCCGGTGAAAGGCCGCTGGGGCGAGCGCTTTATCCGCAGCGACGCTCCGCTGGTGCTGGAACTCGGCTGCGGCAAGGGCGAATATACCATAGACCTTGCGCAGAGGGTGCCGGAAAAGAATTATATCGGGGTGGACATTAAGGGCGCCCGCCTGTGGAAAGGGGCGAAATTTGCAACGGAGCACAATCTGGGCAACGTCGCTTTCCTGCGCACCCGGATCGAGTTCATTACCGCTTTTTTCGCCCCTGGTGAGGTGTCCGAGATATGGCTCACTTTTTCCGACCCTCAGGTACGCAGCGAGAACTCCCGCCTCAGCTCTCCCGGGTTCCTTGACCGCTACCGTAAGTTCCTGGCTCCCGGCGGGTTGATACACCTGAAGACAGATTCGCAGTTCCTGTATCAGTACACCCTTGCGGTGTGCCGGGAAAACGCCCTGCCGGTACTTGCTTCGTCCGAAGACTTGTACCGCGAGGCCGACTCGTTCGACCCTTGCCTGACCGAAGTGCAGACCTTCTATGAATCGATGTTCCGGGAGCAGGGCTACCCGATACGCTACCTCTGTTTCCAGCTGGAAAAGGAAGGGAACGCCGGGTATCGAAGTCCTGCGGAAGCTAAGGAGGCCGGAGGCCGACAGAGGGGTTCTCAAGGGGAACCTTCCCCTTGTCCCCTGGGGGTGCAGGGGGATAATAGTACCGGGTATCGAAGTCCTGCGGAAGCTAAGGAGGCCGGAGGCCGACAGAGGGGTTCTCAAGGGGAACCTTCCCCTTGTCCCCTGGGGGTGCAGGGGGATAATAGTATTGGGTATCGAAGTCCGAGGGACTTCGATACCCAATACTGGCGTTCTATAGAAGGCCACAGGACGCTCTTCGGACGGGATACGGCCGAGACCCGGAGGCAAAAAATGAAGTCCGGGGACAAATAAGGGAGCTTCAGCGGCGCCCTTTATTCTATGGAATTGATATCTATCAGGCCACGCAGAATCGCATAAACCGTAAGTCCGGGCACAGTCTTGATTCCGGTTTTGCGGGTGATGTTCTTGCGGTGCGTGATAACGGTGTTGATGGAGATATTCAGCTTGTCCGCTATCTCCTTGTTCAGCAAGCCGCGAGCCACCTGCACCAGCACCTCTTCCTCCCTGTCGCTCAATTCGTTATGTTCCTCTTCCGCGGCCTCCTGGGAGCAGGCGCTGCGATGCCATGGCACCTGCTTTTCATACCGTTCCACAAGCGGCATCAAGACCTCGTCCTCGATGTACGTGTGATACCGCAGGTCCAGCTGCAGGTGGAAAATATTGTCCAGCACCTCTATCCTCGGCTCCCCGTCACACTCCGGCGGCATAGACTGCATAATCAGTTTCTTGAGGTCGGACAGCGACTCTTCTATGTGTGAGTGCTGCTCGTGGAAATGGGTGATGGAACGCCCCGGCTCCGGGCAGCCGTCGAGCAGGCTGCGGATATACGGCATCACGTGGCTCTCTTCGTGCTCGAAATGCCGTTCCAGTTCGGTCCGGTAGCCGTTGAAGAACTGGCGGAATACCTTCTGGCGCACCGGCTGGGTGTAACGTATCATCTCCTCTATGGAAGGCGCCAGGTTGGCCAGAGCGGAATTCAGGTAGAATTCGTGGGAACTATGGAGATATTTCAAAAGGTCCTCTATGCGGCAACGCCGGAAGAGCTCGTCGGAAGGCTTGAATTCCCGTCCGGAATACACCTCACAAATAAGTATAAACGTGTCTGCGTCAAAAGAATAGCGGGAGCACATCTCTTCCACGCTGTGATCCGCAAAGCTGCCCTTCATGCCGAGCCTGGACAAAATGCTCAAGAGGTGGAAATTGTGCTCCACCAGCTCGGACATCTTCATTTTCTTGTTAAGCATCATAGTTGTTTATGGGAAAATTCACATCCGCACCAATTCTGGTTGTAACAGCCTTGCTCGCATATTATCTGCGAACGGCGTTCCTGCAATCCCCCTTTTCTCCAGTTCCGGTCCCAGAAGATGACTCCAGGGGCAGCACTTCCGTCCGACAGGGCAGCCGGATGGCTCATTTCACAGGCCCAGGCCCCGGCCTCGGCCACTTGTTCAAGGCTCTTCCACCGGGATGAAGCCAAGGTGGTAGCAAGCACTGGAATACCATTTTGGGCAGCAAAGCAGGCGGCTCTTTTGAGCCTGAATTTAAAGCAGTTAAGACAGCGGCTTGACCTCTCCGGGGCCGCAGCGAGCTCAGCCTGCCGCCGAGCATCCGCGCCTTCGCTGCGTTCCAGCACGGCATCCAGCCAAGCCCCGTGATTGTACTCATCGGCCACTAAAGGCACGTGCAAAGAGCTGCAATACCGGGACAGTTCCGACAGACGCAAATCATACTCCTCGCGGGGAACTATATTGGAATTGCTAAAGAACACCACAGGCTCTATTCCGTTAGCTACGAGACACTCCAGCACCGCGCCCGAACAAGGTGCGCAGCAACTGTGTAGCAGGACTTTTGACCCTCCTCCCGGAACCTCTAATTGCAGCATTATTCAAATTTTGGACAAAGTTATTAAAAATATTTTTGCGATTTTGGTAAATATAGTTAATTTTGCAGTCCCAATCATTCGCGGTAGTGGTGAAATGGTAGACACGCTACTTTGAGGGGGTAGTGGGCATTGGCCTGTGTGAGTTCGAGTCTCACCTACCGCACAAGAGACGACTGTTGAAGTCGTCTCTTTTCTTTTTAAATGTCGCTTGTAAGTGTGGATATAATTGACATTTCTGGTTGGTAAATCCTTTATAATTTGCTGATTTATTGAGTTTTACTCAAATTAGATGAAAATCGTTTCATCTAATGAGTGAT